>CAZNTU010000240.1:0-8545 GCA_964575975.1 uncultured Desulfobacteraceae bacterium | reverse complement strand
AAAACATGAAAATTTTGATCAAACCAGGAAGCGAACCGGAAGCAAACGCGATCAAATCGATCTTGGAGGAGCACGGAATATACGCGGAAATAAAGTCGTTTCACGATACCGCATACGACGGCCTTTTCCAGTCGCAATACGGTTGGGGGACGATTCGGGTTTCCGAATCGGACCTTCCGGAAGCGCGGAGAATAGTCCAGGATTGGTTTGATGCCGCCCCCGTGGAACTTCCATGGGAAAGCGAGCAGGAAGAAAACTGATGCTGGACCGGATGTTCGAGATTTTCGATAGAAACAGGCGCGACGAAATGGCGGGGCTCGCTTCGGTATGTTCGGCGAACCGGTTCGTCGTCGAGGCCGCGCTCGAGCATGCCCGGAAACGGAATCTGCTGGCGTGCCTGGAATCCACGGGACGGCAGGTCAACCAATACGGCGGTTACGAGGGCATGATGCCGAAGCAGTTCGCTGAATTTGTCCGGCGTGCCGCGGAGATTGTGGAACTTCCCAGAGACCGGGTTGTATTGGGAGCCGACCACTTGGGACCGGGGCCTTGGCAGTCCGAAGATTCGGAGTCGGCCATGGCGAAAGCCCGCGAACTGGTACGGCAGTGCGTACTCGCGGGCTATCGGAAGCTGCATCTGGACCCCAGCGCGCCCTGCCGCGACGATGTTCGCGACGGACTTCCCCATGTCTCGGCGGAGACGATATCGGAACGAACCGCTTCTCTTTGCGAGAGCGCGGAGGATGCCGCAAAGGCAGTGCCAGGGGCCGGGGCGAGGCTCGTCTATGTCGTGGGCACGGACGTTCCCGCGCCCGGGGGACAACAGGACGACGACCTGGAAACACAGGCGTCGTCTGCGGCCGACGCCGAAGAGACGATGATCCACATGCGGCGCGCCTTCGCTAAAAAAGGGCTCGAGTCCGCGTGGAAGCGTTGCGTGGCGATAGTAGTCCGGACCGGCGCGACTTTCGGGCCGGAAACTGTGCGGGATTACGACAATAAAAGGACCGAAGATCTCAAGGCGTGGATTCGCGACGCCGAAAAACTGGTTTTCGAAGCCCATTCCACCGATTTTCAGACCGAAGAGGCTTTGACCGAAATGGTGAAGGATCACTTTGCGATTCTCAAGGTGGGTCCGTGCTTGACGTTCGCCATGAGGGAAGCCCTTTTCGCCCTTGCGCATATCGAACGGGAGTTGTTGGGAGAACGCCGGGGAGCGGTGCTCTCCAGACTTCCCGAAGTGGTTCGCAACACGATGGTAAATGACCGTACGCATTGGCGCCGACACTATCGAGGCGACCCGTCCCGCGTTCGCTATATTTCGGTCTACGGTTTCAGCGACCGAATTCGATACTATTGGTCCGTCCCCCGGATCGAAGAGGCCGTAGCGATTTTGTTTCAAAACATGGACCGGTACGGTATTCCGTTGCCTCTTCTCAGTCAATACATGCCATCGCAGTACGAAGCCGTGCGCCAAGGACGCATCCGTTTCGCTCCGAAATGTCTGGTGAAATGCAAGATCATGGAAATACTCGACAGATACGCGGGGGCCTGTCGCGGTTCTCTCGGACAAGCGATGTGAACACGAACTATCCTGCGGTGCCGACCTTGAATTCGGCGCGTCCCAATACTTTCCCTTCCACCGTCTGGATTTCCACATGCCATGAACCGGCTTGCGCCGCATCGTTCAAAGTAACGTAACTCCAGGTTCTCATGCGGCGATGTTTTATTCCGAGAGGGATCTCCACGAATTTTCGACCTTCGTGGTAGTAGACATGCTTGAGCGCGTACGGAACGGTCTCGGAAAATACTTCCATCCACATATGCGGGGATACCGAACCCGTCAAAGTGAAATGGGTCTGCGGCGATGCGCATTCGCGCGCTTTGACTCCCGAGCAGACAAGGTATCGGGCGATTCTTGCGCCGTAGGGCGAAAACGAACTCTCCGACCCTGTCGGCGGCGGGTCGGGTTCGCTCCCTTTCGTTTCGAGCGATTCCGAATCCCGACCTGCCGACG
The DNA here is from genome assembly GCA_964575975.1 of uncultured Desulfobacteraceae bacterium. Lineage (GTDB taxonomy): Bacteria > Desulfobacterota > Desulfobacteria > Desulfobacterales > SKZT01. The sequence continues at coordinate 6,528 of CAZNTU010000240.1, read as the reverse complement.
AATCGAAACTCCTTCGAGACAGATCTTCGACGGAAAACGCGGGCGTCGTCGAGCGAATGTTCGGCCGTGTCTTGCTGGCGTCCTTTGGATTTGTTGCCGCAATTGTTTCCGATCGATTCCGGGGAACCGGGTATCGGTATTCTCCCTTTTTCGGATTGTTTGGACTGCTTGCCGACGAATGCGGATCGTTTCGCATCTTTTTTCCCGCAAAATATGCCGCCGCCCCAAGAACAACCAGAACGAGTATCGCCGCCATTACAAGGTTTCGAGGATTTCTACTGTGCGGCTCGGCCCGCATTTGGTTATCGCTTTGGTTCTTGGCGCCTTTCAGCCGCATTTCTCTAAGCATGTTCCAACGTTCGAAGTCCCTATCCTCGATATCTTTTTTTTTCATTGTTTCTCGCGCAAGGAAAAATCGGTTAAAAGCATACTTTTCGAGCCTGCCGCAAATCGGTCGATACATCAATCGGTCGATTCCATGAATCCGCGATCGAAAAGCAATGAACAATAGCATATCCAATCCCTGAGACGTTACGCCGAATCGTTTCTTGAACGGTTTTTTCTCGTATAAACATTTGCAAAAACGGATAAATTCCAGTATAAAAACCTGACTTTTCTGCGGAAAGAGAACGATACTGTTGAGGTTAAAAAGTGAAACCCGAAGTCCTCGAAAAAGAGAAAAAAGACAAAAGCAAGTTCGATTCGAAAAAACGAAAAAAAAGTTTCAGGCGTGCTCTTTCCCGGTGCAAGGAACGGGTAGTCAGCCTGATGAACCTCTACGACGCCTCTCCTCCGGGATGGGTAACCGTCGATAAAGCCAACTTGGTCCGAAAGGCGGACGGAAACTTTTGCGCCTTGGTAAACGAGACGGCGGAAATAATTGTCGGCAAACCCCTTTCTCTTTTCATCGTAAAAGAGGATATCGTGTTGTTTTTCGCCCGCCGCAACATCGTTTTTTCCGACAATACCCGCGAAATATTCGATCTCGGATTTCGTCGCAAAGACAGCAGCCCGGTTTATTGTCGCGTGGAATGCCAATTGGCCGAACCCGAAAAAACGGGAACCGATGAAATGAGGATGGCGGTGACCGACATTACCCGTTTTCGGCAAAGGGAGAACGATCTTCAGCGCAAGGACGACCTGTTGAAAATCGTTTTTTCGTTGAGTGGCGATTTGAACAACGCCCCCCCCGGCGAATGCGAGCATGCAGTCCGCCATTGTCTGAAAACCGTCGGGCTTTTCGCGGGAGCGGAGAGATGCTTCATTTGCATGCTTCGCGAGAGAGGCAAGAAATTGTACAACGAATTCGAATGGTGTTCCGACGGATGCTTTTCTAAAAAAAGCGCGATTTCCGGCCTTGATGCAAGTCGATTTCCGAGAATCGTGTCCGACATGAGGAGAAACAAGATCGTTTCGCTTCGGGATCTGCAGCTTTTATCTCCCGGAGAAAAGAGGGAATACGAGACTTTTCACACGCCCGGAGTCAAATCTTTGCTTACGGTTCCCATTGTGTTCGCAGGCAGCGTCGTCGGAATTATCGGCCTCGACGCGGCAAGTGGCGCAAAGAATTGGAACGAGGAGACGACCGACCTGCTCAGACTCGTGTCCGAGTCGTTCGCCAACATGCTTTTTCGCCGAAGATTTCTTTCCTCGGAGGCGTTCGGGATCAGGTCGAGCGGTCGGGGCGGAGACGATATCGGTTCGGACGAGAAAAATCGCCGGGCCCGCGAGCATCGCCTGTGGATCGACAATTCGTTCGATGCGGAGGCTGCCGGGGACGATTTCGACCAACGGAAGCAAGAAGGGACAGCAGTTCCTCGACAATGGATATTTTCCAGGGCGAATGCGGAGGATGTGAAAGAGGCGATAGAATTGCGGAAAAACGAATCGAACATCTTCAGCATATCCTGTCCGCAATGCAGAGGAGAAACGAAGACGGGTTATTCGCAACTGGCGGAGTGCGGATATCGGGTGGAGGCGCGATGTCCGTGCGGAAAGAAATTCCATTTGAAAATCGAATCGAGGGAAGTCCGCCGCAAGAACGTGCATCTTGGCGGTTTCTTTACGAAGAAGAATCCTGCGGACCGATTCGACTGCGATCATGCGGCCTGGGGAAACATCGTCGTCACGAATATTTCCAAGAAAGGGGCGGGATTCCGGGTTTTGGAAGGCGCCGGACTTCGAAAGGGGGATTTGCTCAGGATGACTTTCAATTTAGACAACGAGTTGGGCAGCAAGATCGAAAAGGAAGCGGAAGTCAAAAATGTATCGGGCGATTACATCGGATGCGCTTTCACTAAAGCGGACAAGTACGATGTCACGTTGGGATTTTACCTGATGTGATTTTTTTTTCAGGCGAACTCAGTCAACGCAAGTCAACCGACCGTTCCGGAAGAGGACCGTTCCGGAGAAGGACCGGTTCCTCTTCCGCTCGCCCGACGTAAGTCTTTTGCAATATACGCCTTGTTGAATTGAAAAGCGTCTCTTTTGGCGCTTTGCCGGCGTTCGAGCATAACGCTCTGCATCCGGGAGGCCACGGGCAAAATCAGTCCAGGCGGTCGGAACCGGCTATTTTGACGATCTTGTTGTACAAGCCTAGAAGAAGGAATGGCGCTACCCATTGACCCACGAACCGGCTCTTTTCCGGGTTCCCGGCCATTTCAAGACCAAACGCGACGGCGATCGAGCCCACTGCGGCCCATAAAAAAAGATCGGAAGGCAATTTCGCGGTTTGGCTTTCGATGGTCCGCGCGACCGGTCCCTCGGAATATTGCTCGGCTTCTCTGTCCGTCCTTTTATGCGATGTTTCGGCATTCATAGGATATCCTCCTTGTTTTTCGTAAAAATTTCAACAACCCGCTTGCATCATATTGTAGGCGGATTTGGAAAGCCATAATGCCTGGAAAGTATAAAGACCCGCTTTTTCATTTATACTCGATGATAAAGAATACTCTCCGCGATATTTTCGAGGGCAAGTTCGATCGTTCGTGTCTCAAGTCCGCGACGGCGGTTTTCGCAACTGTACGATTTCGGCCCCGCTCGGTTCCTGCTTCTTCCTGTCGATCGTGCGCAGCGTTTCCTCCGGAACGCATTGGCTCAGCATGCTTCTAAGTTCGTTCGGGTACAGGGACATTTCGTCCGCCAAGTCTGCGAGGGTCGTGCGGTCGCTCAGCAATTCGAGCGCTTGCGCGATAAGAACTGGTCTTTCCATGTCCCATTCCTTTCCCTCGTTTTTCCGCATGTTGTTTCGGGACAACTGGATCATGGCCCTTTGATAAGTCGACTGGGAAATGCAGCCGAGGTCCTTGGCCCGGTACAGCAACGCCTGGATGGACATTTTCCATCTGAATTTCAATTGCCGGAACGCGTGGAAGTTCCATCGTCGGGGACATTCTTCGATAAAGCTGTCCCTGGGGGCCAGGAACGCCCCGGCGAACCGGTCGGCCTGCCGCTCCGTCTTGGATTCGCCCGCAGCCGATTCCTCGTGCAGGACGATGTGCCCGAGTTCGTGGCCGACGTCGAAACGCACCCTGCTGGCTGTCTTGGTTAGAGACAACAGCATGCAGGGACGTCGGCTTCTCCAGGTCGAAAACGCATCGACCTTGTTGCAGACGTCGGGCAAGGGGAGAACTACGATCCCCTTGCTCTCGACGAGTCTTACGATGTCGGGAATGGGGCCGAGTTTCATGTTCCAGTGGCGTCTGAGATCGACTGCGGCCCGCTCGATGTCCTCGTCCGTGTCGGCCGAGGCGCTGAAGCCGCTCGCTTCTTCCTTGGGAAACAGCAATCCCTTCGATTCCAGAAGTTCCACGAAATCGACATACAAGTCCCCCTTTCTGGCGCTCTGTCTCCTCATCGATTGCGACGTTGATCGTAGAGACCGGAAATGGCAAGTGGAAATTTCTATTGTTTTCGACCGGCGATCTTTCTCCGTGAAAAACGACGGAGGGAACTTTAGCGCGAAAGAGATGGCGACGAAGGTTTCAAGGTCGGGACGGATGAGGCTTCTTTCGAGCTGGCTTACGGCGCTGGGCGTCTTCTTGATTTTTTCCGCGAGTTCCTTCTTGGTCAAACCGCGCAACTCTCTTGCGAACGTGATTCTCTGCGGGTCGAGACGGTCCAGCGCAAACTGCGGCGAGTCGGTTTTTCCTGTTTTCATTGTTCGGAATCATTTCCTGCGATCTTTTAGGTGGTTTTGGTTATTGTCAAGCTCTACTGCCACGTCGGCCAGTTCTTCTGCGGGCGGATGTCCCCCGAATTCGGGTCTTTTCGGCGAATCGGCGACGGAAGGACCCGGGATTGCCGTTTCTTCAGCCAAATACACGGGTACTTTCTTTCCCCATTCGTATTGCTTCGTGTCGGGATTCTGCTGTTTGAGTTCTCCGACGAAAACCTCCTTCAGGCCGCTGTTCACATCGGCGTCGATGGCGAGAACAATGTTGTCGATCTCCACCGGAGGGGCCCATTCCTCTCCGAACATGTTCATCTGTTGCGACGCGGACGCTTTGACGCCCTTGGCCCCGGTAGGCAATTTCGATTCCTGGTCGATTCGATGGTGCCTGAGAACGAACGGCCCGATCTTTAGCTTGTATTCGTTTCCCTTGCCGACGATTTCAAAGGGACAGTCTTCGAACCGGGAAACCGATTCGAACCTGTTCCAAATGTTTTTCCACAAGTGAGTTCCGAAAATCCACGAATCGTTGTAGATGTCGTCGTGGAACGACCGGACGCAAGCTTCCACGGAATCCAGGATTTCGGGGACGAGGTGCTCCAGTACATACGGGACGATGTCTTCCAGCTCTTTAATGTATGGTTGGCCCATAAATCCTCCTGTATAAAAATGTCGAACCACTACTTACAGTTAGGTGTATAGTTCATTCGATGACCAATATCAATGAAAAAATTAAGTTGGCGACAAAATGCACGTAAAAATATAAATAAACGGACGTCCGGTTCCAACAGTGGATGAAATCCACGTGCCCCGGAACGAAATAAACATGCCGCCGCTCTTTCGGTCGACATATTGCGCGCAACGCCGGCAGCTTTGTTTCGATCCGAAGCCCTAACCCTCCAAAACCGCCGCTCGGAACGACCCGGTCTTCGAACAATACCCGATTTCCCCCCTGTACAACCGTTGCGAACTCGGCCTATAGATAGAATATTCCCGCTATTTTGATCGAAAGGAGGAAAAGTATGAAAAGGATGCTCGTCGTTTTATCCGTCCTGGCGTTTTCCGTCCCGGTCTACGCCCTGCAATGCGGAGGCGAAGCGGTCCAGGTCGGAGAGTCCAAAATCGATGTTTTGCTCTCGTGCGGCGTTCCGGATTATGAAATCCTGGTGGAAAAAGTGGAAACCCGCGTCGATCCGAATACCGTGACCGTTCAAGATGTCGTCCGGTGGGTCTATTTGAATCCGAGTCTTCAAGAGGTCACCGTCTTGGAGTTTCGCGGCGATTTCGTCATACACATCGAGTGGCGGAGAAAGTAGACCCGCAAGCCGGAAATTGGCCGAAGAGACCAAGCCGATTTTTTATTTATGGACGTCTCCATGCCGGGAATGGACGGCATCGAAGCGACCGCTCGAATCGTCGACAATAGTTCGGGGACGATCTCGATATACCGTATACATCCCGGCGTCGGCAAAGATAGCGTAAATGCCGTATTCCAACGAACGAATTTCGGTAGTATTTGTTTTTTTGCCAGAGTCGTATATGGTTGAAATATGTATCGTGTCAACTATGATTGAATCTTTCAAGGTATGGTGAACCATGACTTCCAAAAAAAAGATGGTTATCGTCGAAGACCATCAGCTCCTCAGGGAGGGGCTGAAAACAATGATTTCCGCCTTTGAGAACATCGAAGTCGTCGGCGAAGCCGTGGACGGACTGGATGCGGTTCGGACGGTAAGAAAGCTCAAGCCGGATATCTTGCTTCTGGATCTTTCCATGCCGAGAATGAGCGGTTTTTCCGTTATCAAAGACGTGAAATCGCAGTTTCCAGAAATCAAGATTTTGGCCCTGACAATCCACGAGGGCGACAACTACGTGCTGGAGGCCTTCGACGCCGGCGCCGACGGGTATTGTATCAAGGACGCAAGTCGCAAGGAACTCGAGAACGCGATCAACAGCGTCATGCAGGGACAGCGGTATGTCAGCCCCGGAATAACCCACAATATACTGGAGGGCTATATCGAAGGTCGAAAACGGTTGAAGGAAAAAACGACCTGGGATACCGTGACGCAACGGGAGCGCGAAATCCTCAAGCTTATCGCCGAAGGTTATCTCAACAAGGAAATCGCGGAGTTTCTGAATATCAGCGTCAAGACGGTGGAAAAGCATCGGGCGAACCTGATGAAGAAACTGGATCTTCACAACGTGGCTTCGCTGACCGCGTTCGCGATCGAAAAGGGACTGCTTGGTCAAGCGGTGTAAGCCGCACGCGGTCGGCGCTTATTCCGCGACGATCTTTTCTCTTAGAGCCTGTTTTAAAATTAGGAGTTTGCGCTAAATTGACGTCTCAGCAACAAAGA
>CAZNTU010000239.1:0-8665 GCA_964575975.1 uncultured Desulfobacteraceae bacterium | reverse complement strand
AAGGTCAAAGCCTTTTCCAGGGGCGCGGTGGACTATGTCACAAAGCCTTTCCATGAAGAAGAGGTATTGGCCAGGGTTGCGACTCACCTGAAACTCAGGCGGCTCCATCTTCGATTGGAGGATCAAAACCGCCGGCTCGAACGGGAAATCAGCGTCCGAATTGCGGCCGAGCGGTCTCTCGGGGAAAGCGAAGCGAAATATCACAGTGTTTTCGAAACAAACCGCGCCATTAAATTGATCGTCGATCCGGAAAGCGGCAAAATAGTCGATGCCAACCAAGCCGCGTGCGAATTCTACGGATACCCGAAATCCGAATTTACGGAGAAAAACATCGCGGATATCAACGAGTCGCCCCCCGACGTCGTGCGGGAGGAATTGCGAATCGCCTTGGAAGGAAACAAAAACCGGACCGAACTCCGCCACAGGGTCGCATCGAACCGTTTGCGCGACGTGGAGGTCTACTCCGGTCCCGTCGCGATCGGAAACAAGGTCTTTCTGTATTCCATCATCCATGACGTCACCGAGCGGAAAATTTTGGAGGCCGAACTGGAAAAGGCGAAAAAATTCGAAGCGATAGGCATTTTGGCAGGGGGACTATCCCATGATTTCAACAACCTTCTGAACATTGTCGGCGGCGGGGTCGAACTGGTCAAATACTATTCCTCGGAAACGAACAAGGCGTCTTCCGTTTTCAAAAGTATCGAAACCGCCCTCGAAAAAGCCGGAGCACTGGTTCGGAAAATCATCGACTTTTCCGGAAAAACCTCATCGCTGCCCAAAAGGATGGATATCCGGGAAATGCTCGAAATGCTTTCGGGAAGCAGCGGCGTTCGCGAGGGGCGAAAAGTTGCGGTCCGTCAACCGGAAAAGACCGTCGAAATCTACGCCGACCGGCGCCAACTCCACACGGCACTTTCGAACCTGGTCCAAAACGCACGCGAGTCCATGCCCGAAGGCGGCGAAATCGAAATAGCCGCCGAACTGGCCGCCCCGAAAGATCTTCCGCCGGAATACGACCCGCCGAAAGACATCGACACGTTTGTGAAAATCTCCGTCAAAGACCACGGAATCGGCATACCGCCGGAAAACCTGGAAAAAATCTTCGACCCCTATTTTTCCACGAAGGAAAAAAACGAGCACAAAGGCATGGGGTTGGGACTGGCAACCGCTTACAGCATCGTAAAACGTCATAAAGGAGCCATCGTTGTCGCTTCGTCCCCTCTTCAGGGGACAACCGTGTCGGTATTTTTTCCCGCTGCGAAACCCTTGCCGGAAAGCGATCGGAATTCAAACCCGAAAGAACTTGCCTGCTAGTTGCGATCATGGTATTCAGACGTTGCGTTTCGTAGCGACGCCGAACCGAAAACCTGCTTTTTTTCGCACTTGACTGCCCTATTGGAATTGTTGAATGAGCGCTCCGGCGACAAAGTTTTTTTTGGTCGAAACAACGGTTTCTTTCGTCCTCTTCGTAGCATGCGCCGCTTTTTTGGGCTACGATCCGCTCCTAGGGCTGCCCGCCGGCGCGGTCGGGGCCGTTTTCGTGTGGGCAGGGTTGTTTTGCTTTAAAAAGGGCCAAGAGGACAGGAAGAAAAAGAAAGCGAGCGTGCAGAAGGGGCCGAACAACGGACCGAAGCGAAACCCCTGTTCGATATATTCCGGAAAAGAGGCCGTAGCCCACCTGTTTCTGGATATTTTCAAACGCAGGCTGAACGCAAAAGCGGACGACCCGTCGGAATTCGAACCGCTGGATTCCCCGGCCGGGGGGAAAAACTCCCGGTACGAACTCAAAGTGCTCGTCGGGGACAGATGGCAATCTCGAATCGTCAGCATCGGCGAACTCGGAGAATTCGGGACCGGCAAAAGCAGGTGCTACCATGTGATTTACGACAGCCAACTGGTGGTCAAGATACCCGCGAAAACGTCGTCGTCGGCCTTCCAATACGTTGACAGCATCCGAAGGGACTTGACAATCGTCGAAAGACTGGCCCCGAGAGAGTGCCTGGTTCCGGGCGTCTCCGTAATTCTCGACAAGCTTCTTTCGCAAGAGGATGCGGCGAAAATAGAAAACGAAAGCAAAGCCCTCGAATGGCTCCTGTCGGCGGACGAATATCAGCCCTACTTCAAAATTGGCGACAGTTTCGTCTATTTCATGCATTTGTCCCGTTACTTTTTTCTGGGCCGGGTGCTCGACGAAATCCACGACAATGCGGGACGATTCTACGAAGAGGCCTTTCGCGACCCGGACATGGTGTTGACCCCCTACCAATTCGAGGACCGCTACGGCGACGACAAACTTGGGTACACTCTGCACGACTTGTATTCCCGGTTCGAATCCGGAGCCAAGAAGATTCTGGCCCAAAATCGGACAAGGTCCGCCGCGTCCGTTCATCCCTTCAAGTTTCGACAGTGGTTCTTCCATTTTCTCGCCGGAAAAAAAACGGAAAGCGGCCGGGAGCAACTTCCCGAAAACGCGCTTTCATCCCTGAACCGTTTTTTTTCCGAATTGGAGAAAAACAATCCGGAAACGGTGGAATCATATCGCTCCATCGTGCGAAAAACAGTTGAAGAACGAGCCATTTCCGTAAATAGCGACAAAATAGCGAACATTTCCTCCAACATTTTGGATTTGCTGGGATGGCTGTACGAAAAGCGAATATCCATTCGCGATCTCAAACCGGACAACCTCCTCTTGATCGGCCCTCCGGACGACTATCCCGAATTTCTGAAATATCCGGGAGAATTTCAAATCGGGTTGATCGACGTCGAAACCGCCGCGCATTGCGTGGCCGAAGACGGCGAACCCATCCCGCAACCCTTGCTGGGCGGCACGCCCCTCTTCGCAACCCCGGCGAACTTCCTGCCGAATTCCGTAATGGAGAAACTCTACGGCGTCATACCGCCGATTCTGCACTTGCAGGACTGGTACGCCGCCATCGGCATCATTTTCAGAGCGACGACGGGAGAAGATCTTTTCAAGGAAACGTCGGTAGTGCTTGTCGAGTCCGCGAGAACTCTTCAAAACGCAATGGAGCGAAACGCAATGTTGATCGAGACGGTCCCCGAAATCTGCGAAACGTTCTGGTCTCGGGCCCGGCGGGAACTGGCTCTGAAACTCGAATCCCACAAGGAAAACCTGGTCAAGGCGAAAATCCCGATTCCGGAGAGAACCGTTCCTGTTCTCCAAAAGCTCTCTCGAATGGCAGCCGATTCGTCGGACAAGAGCCTCAAAGAGCTTGCCACCGACAGGAGGCTCTTCGCGAACAAAAACGTCCAATGCATAATCTGCAAATCCACCGCCGAAGACATCACGAAATTGGAAGGGATATGGACGACCACGAAAAGCGCAAACGCGTCTTCCGAATCGCGGGCTTACGCGACGGATATTTTTCGGAGGCTGCTCCATTGCAAAATGCAATCGGAAAAGTTCAAGTCCTTTCAATCCGCCCTCGACAACTTGCCCGCCAAAATCACGGCCGACTTGCTTCTCGAATCGCTGTTCGAGATCGCTTTCGTCCTGATGCACCAGCAAATCCGGGGAGTCGCCGCCGAAAAAGAGGATAAAGCGGAGACCCTTCCGAATGTGACGGAAAGCGGCTTCCCGAAATGAATGCCAAGCCATTGAGAGTGTCGGCATGAAAACGACAAGCAGAAAAGAAGCGACGGGCGCGACAGGAACCGTGAAGCTCGCTTTCCTGCTGGCCGATTCGGTCGATTACGGCAACCTGGAATTCGAACTGCTGAAATTCCTCGCAAAGGGATTTCCTTCCACGTTCGATTCGTCGATCCTTCTCCAACCGAAAGGAGCCTGAAAGCGCCATGAAGGACATCATTTCCAAATTGAAATCCCTGGGGTCGAAAAGCCAGGAAACTTTGTTCCAACGTATTTTCCTTCCCATTCGCAAATCCCATCCCGAACTGGCCAAGGAACTGGCCGCTTTTTGCGCGACCGGCGAACCTGCGGAGGCGTTGATTCGGGCCGAGCGGACGGTCGTTCCGGATGCGGAGAACGCCTTCGACTTAATAACCGGGTCGCATGCGTACTGGATGTCGAGGCGAAAGGATTCAAGCGGCAGCCGTCGAGACGCCTACCGGCAATTCGCCTCCGGAGACCTGGCGCCGGAAAGCGTCGTTCGGATGGGCAAGTCTTTGGCCGCGCTTGTAAAGACGAGCGGCATTCAAAAGCACACTCATCCGGGTTTTCCGGATTGGCTGTACCTCGTCTTGATCGATTGGCTGGTGGCTTGCTGCAACCGTCCCGAGGGTTTGAAGGCGTTGGGGGCGAAAACGACGCCGCAACCGGACGCGAAAGCATTGGCGGCCCTGTGCGAGGCCGACAATCTCCATACGGCCGAGTGGCTCCATTTTTTCTTCGACCGCCAAGGGGCCGGCGGCTATTGGAACTTCCAGGAAAAGATCTCGACTATGCGGGAGTTTTCCGGACTGAAGGAATTCGTCGCCGCCAACCGCGACCATGTCGTTTCCGAGATCGCCCCCAAGCTTTCGGCCGCAGGCATGGCGCAATGCCTGATCGAAATCGAGAAGCTCGACTGCGCGGAGCAATTCGAGGACTTCGTCGCGGACCATGCGGTCTCCGACCGCAAGACCGTCCAATGCGAAGCCGTCCGTATTCTGGCCCGGTTTCCCGAGGATCGCGTCCGGGACCGGTTGGCCCGTTTCCTTCTCGAAGGTCGCGCGGGCGAACGCAAACTGGCCGCGGAGGTCGTCGGCCGGTTCATGGGCGAAAAGGGCAGGGCTCTTTTGGACTCGGCCAGGCGAAACGAATCCTCCAGCCAGGTTGTCGCCGCCATCGACATGGCCCTGGGGGCGGTCGCGATGAGGGAGGAATCGACGGACGAAGCTCCCCTCTCGATTCCCGAATATAAACCGCCCGTCCTCGATTCGCTGGTCGATACCTCCCTGATCGACCGAATCGAGGCGCAAATCCGCGAGTTGCAGGCGAAATACAAAGACATGAAGGTCGAATACCCCTGGCAGAAAGAGGAGAAAAAACGGATTCTGGGAGCCTCGCGAAAGGATGCGGAGCATATCGTGGGACTGATGAACGGCCAGGCCAAGCCGAAATACGACTGGCATCGGATCGCCCGCTATCTCGACGCTCGCTTTTGGGAGGACGGCAGTATCGATCTGATCCACGTGATGCGGCTGTACGGCAAACCGCCCGGCCCGCGGGAACATTACCGCTCGCTGGAGTACGGGCCCTTGTCCCTTTGGCTGAAACGCCAGGTCGGAAAGCTTTCCGATTTGCGCGCTCTGGCCGATGTGCTCGCAGCCCTTGGATGGCCCGACGATTTTTTGGAGCGCGAAATTCTGCTCGCCCGTTGGGGACGGCCCTTTCTGCTTCGCGAATTGCCCCCGGACCGCGTCTGGCCCTACTTTGCCGAGCGCCTGGAACCCTTGGCCGAAGCCTTGTCGAATAAGGGCGTCCAACGGAACAGGTGGGAGGAGGTCAGCCTGGATCGAGTGCTCGAAGTGCTGGCGATGTTTCCTGTCCTTCCGGGGGCGGTCAAGGCGCCTCTGCTGCAACTGGCCTTGGGCGAAGGCAAAACCTACCGGGTCCGCGCCCAGGCGCTGCTGGAAAACGTGCCGGGCATCGAGGGCAAGGTGGCGGCCGCGTTGAAGAGCAACACCCAGGAGGCGCGGATGAACGCCGCCGCGTGGCTTGGCAGGATCGGCGCCCCTGGAGCCGTAGGACCCTTGAAGGCGGCTCTTGCCAAGGAATCCCGGGAGCCGGTGCGGGCGACCTTTCTTAGCGCTCTGGAAGCGCTGGGAGAAGACATTTCCGAACTTCTGCACCCGGACCTGCTGCTAAAAGAAGCGCGAACGGGATTGAAGAAGTCGATGCCCAAAGGCTTGGAATGGTTTCCTTTCGACGGGATGCCCGGTTTGAAATGGCGCGACGGGAGTTCCGTGGATCGCGACGTGCCGAAATGGTGGTTGGTTCTGGCCTGCAAGCTGAAGGATCCGGGAGGGAACGAACTGGTCTGGAAATACTTGCAGCGGCTGGACGAGACCTCGCGGCAAGCGCTGGGAATGTATGTTCTTCGAGCGTTTATCGCCCAGGACGCGATCGGTCCCGCAGTCGAGGAGGCCGAAGAGAAAGCCAGTCAACAGGCTCCAGGCTTGCTGAACACTTGGAAATATTACGCGAAATACGAATGGGGCGCCGCCTTTCGGGAAAGAACCTTGGAGGACGCCCATGCGGAAATCCGTCGGCAGATCCTCGGAACCTACTTGGGAACAGCCATCCGGGAGAAGGGGATTCTCGCCCTTTGCGCCTACGCACCCGGCGCCGAAGCCGTACCGCTCGTCCGCGCCTACATGAAGGACCATTACACCCGCCGGCACCAAATCGAGGCCATCTTGCGCGCCATAGCGCCGGGCGGCGACAGTCACGTCGTCCAGCTTTTGCTTTCCGCGGCGAGACGCCACCGGACCCGCAGCGTTCAGGACGCCGCCGCCGAGCTGGTGGAGACGATCGCCGAACGCAACGGATGGACCCGCGAGGAGCTGGCCGACCGTACCATGCCCACGGCCGGCTTCGACGAAAACGGCCAAATGGTTTTCGACTACGGAAGCCGTCGTTTCACGGCGACCTTGAGCGACAACTTGACGCCGCTTTTGACGAGCGAGGACGGCAAAAGCGTAAAAGCGCTGCCTGCGGCGCGCAAGTCTGACGACGACGAAATGGCTAAAGAGGCGAAAAAGGCGTTCGGAGCGTGCAAGAAGGAACTCAAGCAGGTGGTGCAAACGACCGCGGGACGGTTGTACGAAGCCATGTGCGCCGCCCGGAAATGGCCGGCGGGCGACTGGACCGAGTTCCTGCACGCCCATCCGATCGCAAGTCGTTTGATTCAGCGCCTGATCTGGATTCACGAGGAAAACGGCCCCCGAGCGTGTTTCCGGCCGGCCGAGGACGGCGCGCTTTTGACTGCGGAGGACGACGAGATCGAGGCGCCGCGAAGCGGGACCGTATGCCTTGCCCATCGCTCGATCTTGAGCGACGCCGAGGCCGCCGCCTGGCGGGCTCACTTGAAGGACTACAAGGTCAAGCCTCTGTTCGAGCAGATCGACCGTCCCGCCCTGCCCGACAATATCGATATGGCGAAAACCGGAATCGATACCTACGAGGGATACGCGAGCGACTCGTTCACCCTGCGGGGCGTCCTGACCAAGTTGGGCTACCAGCGCGGGGCGGCGGAGGACGGAGGCTTTTTCCACTACTATACGAAGTATTTCGAATCGGCGAACCTTCAGGCGATCATATTCTTCACCGGCAATTGCCTGCCCGAGGAAAACGTTCCGGCGGCGCTGCGGCACATGGGCTTTTGCGCCAGGCAGGAATCCGGATGGTTCAACGAACAGGACATGCGGCAGTTGAAGAACGTTCCCCCGATTCTGCTTTCCGAAGTCATGGCCGACTACAAGGCTGCGGCGGACAAGACCGGGGGATACGATCCCGATTGGGAGAAGAAGGCCGCGTGGTAGAGGTATTTATGACATCAGACAATTCCATCATCAAAGCCAGCCCGGAAATCCGCTTTCGGGAGGAACTGGAGGATTTAAGAGACAAGGACGATCGTCCGCGGCCCGACGGATGGCTGTTGAGCCCCCAGGCGGTGCGCCGGTTTATTCTGGGCGATCCGGTCAACGGCTCGAGGCGCAAGTTCTTCGGCAACGACGCCCTGGTGGAGCGGGCCATCGTCACCCTCATGGGACAGCAGGGGCTCATGCTCGTGGGCGAGCCCGGCACAGCGAAGACCTATCTATCCGAACTTTTGGCAGCCGCCGTCTCCGGAGATTCGGGTCTCACCATCCAAGGCACGGCGGGCGCCACGGAGGACCAGATCAAGTACACCTGGAACTACGCGCTGCTTCTGGCCGAAGGGCCCTCGGAGCGCGCGCTGGTCCCCGCTCCGGTCTACCAGGGAATGACGCGGGGAAAACTGGTGCGTTTCGAGGAGATCACCCGTTGCCCTCCCGAGGTGCAGGACTGCGTGATTTCGATCATGTCCGACAAGCAGCTGATCGTTCCCGAGTGGGGAGACCAGGGGCGGATTTTCGCCAGGCGCGGGTTCAACCTGATCGCCACCGCCAATCTGCGCGACCAGGGGGTCAACGAAATGTCGGCGGCTCTCAAGCGGCGTTTCAACTTCGAGACGGTCATGCCCCTGGAGGACCCGGATTTCGAGACCGAACTGGTCATGGAGGAAGTCCGGACGCAGTTGGCCTCGACCGACGTCAAGGCGGAGCTTTCGACCGATGTCGTCCGGATGCTGGTCGTGGCGTTCCAGGACTTGCGACGGGGGCAGACCGGCGAGGGGGTGCGGGTCCGGACGCCCGACACGGTCATGTCCACCGCCGAGGCGGTCAACGTGGTCTTGTCAGCCGCCCAGCGTTCCGCCTACCTGGGCGACGGCCGGTTGACCGCCGAGGACGTGGCCGCGCAAATGCGGGGAGTGGTAATAAAGGACAACGACGAGGACCGCAAAAAGATAGTCCACTATTTGAACACCGTCGGCAAGGAACGCGCGCGCAGGGACAAGCATTGGAAGGCTCTGGCGAAAGCGGCGGGGACGCTCTGAAGTGAATCCCGAAATCCTGCCGAAGGAAATCCGCGCCCGCGCCTCCCGGCTGTGGAAGGGTC
>CAZNTU010000238.1:0-8734 GCA_964575975.1 uncultured Desulfobacteraceae bacterium | reverse complement strand
GATAAATTCGGCATGTTACCCGTTAAGTTTACAATGTCAAATTAGGTCCGACGCCTTAAACCTAATACCTAACCGCTAACTCCTAACCGCCAACTCCCGAATCGCCTCGCAAACCGAAACGCATGCGTTCTTGAACTCGGGGTATTTGAAGCCGGGCTTCCAAGCGTATCCGGAAAGATCGTCGGATACGACCAGGATCGCCCCGACGTCGGTCCGGCGGTATCTTCCGACCGTAAAAAGGGCCGACATCTCCATTTCCACGGCCACGGCCTCCCTCTCGCGGTAATAATCGACTTTGCTCGGAGTTTCCATGAAAATGGCGTCGGTGCTCCAAACGCCGCCGGTTTTAAAAGGTATATCCTTTTCTCTAAGGACGGCCATGGCGATTTCATTCGTTTCCCCGATGGGTCTGGCGAAGTCGTCGAAAGCGGCTCCGTAACTCCTCGAAGTTCCCTCGTCTATATACGCGCCTGTTGGAACAAGCACCGTCCCGATTTTCAAATCGGCGGAAATGGAGCCGCACCATCCGTAAAACAGAAATGTTTTCGCTCCCCACGCGCGAAGCGTCTCGAGCATCATGGCCGCGTAAGGCGCCCCCAGCACGGGACCGGCCAACGACATGCGATTCGAATAGTAGAGGACGCCGTTGAACAAATTTCGTTTGTTTTCCTCCCCGAGTCCCAAAAGGTCCCGAAGCCGCATCAGGTCGGAGCGGCTTGCCGCCATTACCGCAAAGGGCGGGAGCGCCGGGGAGTTTTTGTTTACAACCGGGTTGACGATCGGGTTGTCGTTGCCGATCATTCGGGCTCCACAAGCCGGCCTAGCTCTTCCTTGATTTCGTCGATGTTGTCGTAGAGCCATTGAAGGTCTTCGATGGCGAGCCGCCCGGCTTTTCTCTGGCTCTCCTTGCCGTCTTTTCTGAGAAACACTCGGGGGCCGATCTGGACTTTGGCTTCTCCGTCCCCGTATTTGTTAATGGTCACGAGCAATCCAGTTTCCTCGCATTTCCATGTTTTCAGCACCTTGTCTTTTTCCGGATCGAAAGGCATGTCGATTTTCCTCCGTATGCGAGCGGCATAGCCTTTGCGGCTTTGCCGCTCCTTTTCGTTTTTGTTTTCCTCGGTCGATTACGCGGATATTTTGGAAAAATCGGCGATTTTTTCAAACAGGTCCGCAATGCGTTTGAGCAAGGCAAGACGATTGTCGCGCACCTTGGGATCTTCCGCCATTACCAGCACGTCCTCGAAGAATTTGTCCACCGGTCCCCTCAACGATGCGATATGTCCAAGTGCCTTGTCGAAGGCCCCTTCTTTCAGTTCGGTCTGAACGTTCTTCTCCACCATTTTCAAGTCTGCGAGAAGCGCCTTTTCGGATTTCTCCTCGAACAGGCTTTCGTCCAGAGCAGCGCTGTCGACGGAATCGGCTTTTTTGATGATGTTCACGACTCGTTTGAAGGCGACGGCCAACGGTTCGAAATCCGGGAGCGCCTTGAGCGATTTCATGGCCTCGGCGCGTTTCCATACGTTGGGAATGTGGTCGATGGAGACGTCCGCCACGGCGCCGACCACGTCCTTGGAATAGCCTTCCTCTTCGAGCATCCGCGATACGCGGTTCGCTATAAAGGTGTAGACCTTCTCGGCGGATTCCCGGATGTATTCCGTCGCTTGTTCGGCGAACAGGTCGGTGGATTTGGCGATCAGTTCCTTTAGGGAGAAGGTCAGTCCCCGGCTTTGCATGATGTTGACGATGCCGATAGCCTGGCGCCGCAGGGCGTAAGGGTCGGCCGCGCCGGTGGGGAGAAGCCCGACGCTGAAGCATCCGCAGATGGAGTCGATCTTGTCGGCGATAGCCACTATGGCCCCTGCGGTCGTTTCCGGAAGCGCGCCGCCTGACGCGGTGGGACGGTAGTGTTCCTCGATGGCGGCGGAAACCTCGGCGGGTTCGTTGTCCACGGCCGCGTAGACCTTTCCCATGATGCCCTGGAGTTTCGGAAACTCGCCCACCACGTTGCTCACAAGGTCGGACTTGGCCAAGCGGGCCGCCTTTTGCGCCCACGCCTTCTTCTCGGCGTCGAGACCCAACTGGTCGGCAAGGTAGCCGGCAAGCACCGCGACGCGCTCCATCTTTTCGTGCATGGAGCCCAGCCTGGCCTGGAACAGGACGCCTTTGAGCTTTTCGATCCGTGTTTCCGCCGGAATCTTCAAATCGCTCTCGTAGAAGAACTCCGCGTCGGACAAACGGGCTCTCAACACCCTCTCGTGACCGGTGGCCACGAGTCCCATGTCCTTGGCCCGGGTGTTGTTCACCGCGATGAAATGAGGCATGAGGCTTCCCTTTTCGTCCACCACCGCGAAGTATCTCTGGTGCTCGCGCATGGCCGTGATCAGTATCTCGGCGGGAAGTTTCAGGTACTTGTCCTCGAACGTGCCGACGATCGGGGCGGGATACTCGATCAGGTTGGTCACCTCGTCCACGAGTTCCGGGTCCGGAAGCATCTTTCCCCCCTTTTCCGCCGCCTTTTGCCCGATCTCGTCCTCGAAACCTCGTTTCCTTTCCTCGATATCGACCCAGACATAGGCCTCTCGAAGCTTGTCCACGTATTCTTCCGGACGGTCGATCCGGATTTTCCCGCGACTCATGAAGCGATGGCCCAAGGTGTCCCGTCCGCTCTTGACGCCTTCCATTTCGAAATCGACGACCTGGTCCCCCAGAAGGGCCATCACCCAGTGCATCGGGCGGGTGTACAGCATGGAATAGTCGGCCCAGCGCATGGTCTTGGGAAACGGGATCGCCTTGATCACGTCGGGAAGAATGGTTTGAAGGACCGACTTGGCTTCTTGTCCTTTATGGGCGATTCGGGCAAACAGATAGCGGCCTTTTTCCGTCTCCTTTGTTTGCAAGGATTCGACGGAAACTCCGGCCTTTTCGGCGAATTTTTCGGCCGCCACAGTGGGTTTGCCGTCGGCGAAACCCACTCTTTCCGGAGGTCCGATCATGTCCTCGGTCACGGACGTTTGTTTGTCGGCGATATCCTCCACCATGATCGCAAGACGCCTGGGAGTGGCGAAAACCTTTGCCTGGCCGCAATCGAGCCGGGCGTCGGACAGTTTTTGCAAAAGATTGGACTTCAGGGCGTCCAAAGCGGGCCTGATATAGCCGGCGGGTATTTCCTCGGAGCCTATTTCAAGCAGTAGCGTTTTCATTTTCACCTCCTAATTTCGCTGAATTCAATCCAAGGGTTAACGGTCGAGAAGCGGAAATCCCATGGATTCCCTTTGTTTCAAATAGCCCTCGGCGCTTTTCCGGGCCAGATTCCGGATTCGGGCTATGTAGCCTGTCCGTTCCGTGACGCTGATGGCCCCGCGCGCATCCAGGAGGTTGAACGTATGGGAGCACTTCAGGCAATATTCGTAGGCGGGAAGCACCAATCCCTTCTCGATGGTTCTAAGCGATTCGGCCTCGTATTTGGCGAACAGCTCCAAAAGCATGTCCACGTCGGCCACCTCGAAGTTGTAGGTGGACTGCTCCACTTCCTGCTGGTGGTGGACGTCGCCGTACTTGATCTTGTCGTTCCACTTGAGATCGTAGACGTTGTTCACTCCCTGCAGGTACATGGCGATACGCTCCAGGCCGTAGGTGAGTTCGACCGGAATGGGTTTCAGCTCGATGCTTCCGGCCATCTGGAAATAGGTGAACTGGGTGATTTCCATGCCGTCGAGCCAGACTTCCCAGCCCAGGCCCGCCGCTCCCAGCGTGGGAGATTCCCAGTCGTCCTCCACGAACCGGATGTCGTGCTCCAACGGATCGATTCCCAGCACCTCCAGGCTTTTCAGATACTGGTCCTGGACGTCCAAAGGCGACGGCTTCAGGATGACTTGATACTGGTAATAGTGCTGCAGCCGGTTGGGGTTCTCCCCGTACCTGCCGTCGGTGGGCCGCCTGGACGGCTGGACGTAGGCCACGTTCCACGGTTCGGGACCCAAGGCTCTCAAGGTCGTGGTGTGGTGAAACGTGCCAGCCCCGACCTCGAGGTCGTAAGGTTGGGAAACCACGCAGCCTCTGTCTGCCCAGAACTTGTTCAGTTTGAAAATTACATCTTGAAAATTCATCTTTTTTTCCCTTCCAACCCAAATTCGAATTTTTGTCGGAAAAACTCCAAACTACTTTCCGCTATCCGCTAAAGCAAAGACGGTCGCATCGCAAACCGTCCGTGTCGATCCCGTTGTGCAAAAGGCAGGCGTCCGGCCTTTCGGAAAGAACGTTTTTCCAGACGTCCTCCAATCGCCCGATCGCGTCGGCCTCCCCGATCGCCCAGACGCATCCGCCGCCTCCCGCGCCGGTGAAACGTGCCCCGCATCCCGCCTCCTTCGCCGCATCGACCAACTCCTTACCCGTTTCGTCCAAAACGTCCGGCGTCATTTCGCATCGGATTTCCGTCTCGCGGTTCATCCAACGGGATGCTTCTTTATATTCGCGTTTTAACAAGGCGTCAACAAAGCTTTGCGCGCATTCCACAATTTCCCTCCACTCCTTCCGGTGTTTCCCCGAAACGAAATGCCTAACCCATCGTCCGTTGATGTCCTTGGATTCGTGGGGGATTCCGCAATACGCGACAAGCAGATTCCTTGAAAATTCGGCCGCCTTGGATTTCTCGAAAAGAGGCGTTCTTTCGAAAATCTCGCGATCCGGTCGCCCGGTCCAGCGCCAGGCGTTGACCCCTCCGTAGACGGCGGCCAGCTGGTCCTGGATTCCGCAGGGGACTCCGGCCACGCTCTGCTCTATTGCGTGGGCCAATAACGCGATTCGCTCCCTGGCGACCGTTTCCTTTTCCTCGGACGTCGAGAAAGCCGACAAAAAAGCGGCGACCAAAGCGACGGCCGCCGAAGAAGAACCGCCAAGGGCGCTTCTTACCGGCGAGGACGAATCGATCGCGATATGAACTCCGTCGGCCCCGAAATGGGCCGCAGTCGCGAACATCAGCCCCAGCGGATGGTCGAACGGCGCCCGATCCGACGGAAATTCGGCGCTTTCGAATCCTTTCGAAGAGATTTTCACCATTCCTTTCTCGTAAGGTTCCACGCTCACAGTGGTCCTAAGATCGATGGCGGCGTTGAAAGTCACCGGCCGAAACCGCGCCAACGGCAAATAAAAAGTCCCGATATCCAGCGTCCCCCCCAAGTCCACCCGGCAAGGGGCCGATGCGTGGACCGGTTCGTTTGGCAGTTTGTTGTTCAATGACGGCTCCTTATTATAGTTGTTAGAGCGAGGAGTAAAGAGTGAGGAGTCAGGAGTGAGGAGCTATGGGTTAGGGGTTCAGGTTGGGGCGTTTCTTTGTTCGAATTTAAGCGTTCGTATATTGCGGGTTTCCAATGACTGGAGTCCGTCTGTATTCGATTATTGAAAAATCCGAACCCCCACCGCTAAATCTTAAATTCTAAATCCTGGAAACCAAATTCCTTTATCCCAAAACCCCGAACACCTCACACCTTACTTCTCACTCCTCACTCTTCACTCATTCCTCCTCCCCTCCCGCAGTTTTTTAAGAAAGGTCAGGCTTTTGGGTCTGACTCCCAGGTGGAAGGGGGTGAACGTTTCCAGAAATTCCAGGATTTCGGTTTGGGCTCCGGGGGAAAAGCGGATTCTGAAAGCTTGCTCGCCGGGTTTTTCCCCGATCCATTTGAGTTGCTTCACCGCGCCTTTGGAAAGCGGGGCGGAGCGGACTCCCTCCGGGGCGCAACCGTTGCATAGAAGTCCGCCCCCGGCGAGATCGAAAGTCAGACGGGGGCCCGGCATCTCCTCCATGGGGCGTCCGCAGCGTCCGCAACGGTCCAGGTTAGGATCCACTCCGGAGAGCGCCAGGAATTTCATCTGGAATAAAATGCTCACCGCTGCGGGGGGCAGTTTTTCCTCGTCCAGAATCTCGAGGGATTTTTGAAAAAGACCGTATATTCGCCTGTCCTCTTGGCCCTCCTCCAGCCACTGGAAGACGAGCTGCGCCCAATAGCTGGCGTAAGCGGTTTTCTCGATGCTCGAGCGTATGCTTATGAAAGGGCGGCGCACCGACGCTTCCTTCAAGATCGGAAGCTTTCCTTTTCCTTTGGCGCAGACGAGGTCCAAGACGTAAAACAACTCGAGGACGCCGGAAAAGCGTTTGGCGCTTTTCTTGGCGTTTTTGGCGATCGCCGAAATCTTTCCGCGCGAAAGGCTCAAGAAGGTAAGGATCAGATCGAAATCTCCATGTTCGATCCTCCGTATCAGAATGGCGGGCGTCGAAAAGGTCTCTGTCGTCATAAGCGCAGAAGAATCGTGGCGAGTTGAAAATAGAAAAACACGCTGATGATGTCGATGGAGGTGGTGACGAACGGACCCGTGGCCACCGCCGGGTCGATTTGAAACCTGGCGAATACCATCGGCACCATGGAACCTACGAGGGCGGCGACCGACATGGAGCTGACAACGGCCAGCCCGACCGAAAAGGCGAGTTGCATGGTGCTGAACTTGAGATGAGCCACTACGCCGATCAAGGCTCCGTATACGACTCCCAGGATCAGTCCGACCGCAAGCTCCTTGGATATGACTCGCCAGAAATCCCTGACCGCCAATTTGCCCGTGGCGAGGCCTCTGACCACGATCGTGGAGGATTGCGTGCCGATATTGCCGCCCATGCCCATGATCACGGGAATGAACGCCGCCAGATAGGCCACCTGCCGAAGACTTTTCTCGAAATGGCCAATGATGAAAAAGGCCACGATTCCGCCGATGCAGCTGGCGAACAGCCAGGGAAGACGGATTCGGGTGCTTTTCAGGACAGATTTGGTCTCGACGAATTCCTCGCCGACGCCCGCCATTTTGAACATGTCCTCCGTGGCCTCTCTCCGGATGATGTCAATGACATCGTCCACGGTGACGATTCCCACCAGGCGGCCGGATTCGTCAAGGACGGGCACGGCCAGTATGTCGTACTTGGCGACGATGCGGGCGACTTCCTCCTGGTCCATGTCGGTGCGCACGCTGAAAACGTCCCGCGTCATGAAATTCTTCAAAGGCGTCTCCGGCAGTACCACTACCAGTTGTCTCAGCGAAATGACCCCCACAAGGCGATAGTCTTCGTTGACCACGTACAAGTAAAAGGGCATCTCCACGTCCTGGTGCTCCTTTTGAAGCGACTCTATGGCTTGCCGGGCGGTGATGTCCTCCTTGAGCGCGATAAAGTCGGGCACCATTATTCCGCCCGCCGTGTCGTCGCGGTACCGAAGAAGGCCTGTGATGGCTTCGGAACCATCCTTTTTCATCCTTTCCAGGATTTCGTCGGCCTTTTCGTCCGGTAGCCTGCCCAAAAGGTCCGCGACGTCGTCGGAGGCCATGTTGTCCAATATTTCCACGACCTCGTCCAGCTCCAGCTGACCGAACAAGTCTAAAAAAGTGTCCTTCTCCAGTTCGCTGAATAAAAGACCCTTCTTTTCCGGGTCTCTGATCATTTTGAAAAGCTGGCGTTGCTGAATCGACGGCAGTGCGTTGAAAATCGGGGACAAATCCGCCGCGTGAGTCTTGTTCACGATCTTTTTCAGATGAAGATTGGCGCCTCTGCGAAGCAATCTTTTAACGCTGTCGGTCAGAATTTTCTGGCGGTCGGAAATCATTTCAGCCTCGTTCACGTCGATTGTGGGGTTGCTATCAGGGAAGTTCGATATTGACCATTTGACCCGATTTTCCCGGAACATGGACTGGTTTGCCGTTCAAGTTGAATTTGACGCCTCCCGCGTTTCCCACCAGGATGTTGTATCTCTCGTCGGCTTTGACGACGGTTTTTTCCCCTGGCATGAGTTGGTATTCGTCGGCTTGTCGGCCGTCGGCGATGATTTTAATCCAAGTGGCGTCGGTGGCCTCGATTTCCAACTCGTATTTCGAATTTTTTTTTTCGGCCGAATTCGCTGTCGGGTCCGTATCCCCGGCTGCCGCAGGATTCTTCTCGCTCTCCGCAGCGGACGCGATCTCCGTTCTTTTCGCGTTTTCGTTTTCGACGGATTCGGCCTGCCTGCCCGTTTCCCCTTTGTGGGTGTCATGGCGGACCATGGTCGAACGTTCCGCGGCGGCATTCACGCCGAAATTTTTCTTGTAATACAAATAGGCGAAATAGGTCGCGATGGCGAGGGCGACGACAAGCGCCGCCCCTAGAAGAAAACGAGGCCAAAAGGAACCTTTTCCTATGGCGAAATCCGATTCGGATTGCCTCGTTTCGAAGTATTCGCTTTGGGACCGCGCGTAATCGGAGACAGCCCAATCACCGTCCGCGCCGACCGTGCGCGCGAACGACCGGATAAATCCCTTGACGTAAACGGGTTCGGGGAGTTGCGCGTGGTCTTCCTCTTCTATGGCCTCCAGAGTGCGCTTGCCGATCTTCGTTTCCCCGGAGATGTAATCCAAGTCCAGCCCCGCCTCGACTCTCCTGGAATTGAGGTATTGGCCGAACGAATTTTTCGCTTGGTTCTCTGTCATGCTTGAAACCTGTTGTCCTAAAGTTTTTTCGAATCTACCGAACGATTTTTATGTGCGACTTTCCCCTAAGCTCATCGAGCCAGGTACTGAACCTCTGATCCACGATTTCCCTGTAGAGACGGTCCTCGATTTCGGGAGCGGCTTCCTCGAGGGTTTTCCCCTGGGCGTCTTCGATTTTCTCGACCAAGAAGATCTGGTACCCCAGGTCCGTGTCCAGCACGGGCGTAAACTCTCCGGC
>CAZNTU010000237.1:0-8776 GCA_964575975.1 uncultured Desulfobacteraceae bacterium | reverse complement strand
TTTCCGAAAGAGCCTCTCCAGATTTTTCCTCTTTTCGTTCTTCTGTCGCCTTTTCCCATAATAGTTTCGTCCTCCTTTCCTCGAAAATTGCCAAAAAAAACAAACCATCGTTTTATTATGATATAAAACCTTCGATCCAAACGATCCCAAAGTTTCAAGCGCGCTGTATTTACCATGGATGCCGGTTTTTCGCAACCTTTCAAAAGAAACGGGAGGTTTTTGGAACCGGCCGCGATTCCCGCTTAACCAAATCCTAACTCCATAAAAATGTTGCCCGAACATGCCTCGTTTATTTTCCGTCCAACTTCGGCGCGGAATTGAATTCGGCCCCGAAGGCGGAATTTCTTTTGAAAGGAAAGACAATGTCGCCATCCATGCTTTTGATCGTCCTGCTCTGCTTGTCCGCCGCAGGCTACTATTTTGGAAGAAAGCGCGCGTTCGTCGTCGGAAAGCGCGCAGGCGGTATCCGCATGCTTCATTCGCGGCCGACCTACTACGGCGCGTTGGCGGCGCTGTGGGCCGGGATTCCCGCGCTTCTCGTGTACGGCTTCTGGCTGGCGTTCGAACCGACTGTCATCACCGGCATGGTAGTCGCGGAACTTCCGGAGGAAATCCGCAGTATGCCGCTCGACCGCCTGACGCTGGTGGTCAACGACATCAAAAACATAGTGAGCGGCAACATCGTATCCGGGCAGGTAAGCCCCGCGATCAAAGCCGCAGCGGACCGGTACGAGCGTCTGAACGACATCGGAAACGCCGCCCTGGCAGTCGTTACCATGGCGTTGTCGATCCTGGGAATTCTCGTCGTCGGAAACAAAGTACATGCGAAGTTCAAGGCCAGAAACCAAGTCGAAAGGGTTCTGCTGGTCATACTGATCACGTGTTCCTGCATAGCGATTCTCACCACGGTCGGCATCGTTTTTTCGGTGCTTTACGAAGCTGTCCGGTTTTTCCACTCCGTTTCGGTCGCGGAGTTTCTGTTCGGGCTCGACTGGAGCCCGCAGATGGCCATCCGGGCCGACCAGGTGGGATCGTCGGGCGCGTTCGGCGCCGTGCCAGTCTTTCTGGGAACCATGCTGATATCCGCCATAGCCATGGCCGTGGCCGTGCCAATCGGCCTGATGGCGGCCATCTACCTTTCGGAATACGCCAACAAGAAGTTCAGGGACGTCGCCAAGCCCCTTATGGAGATTCTTGCGGGCATACCTACAGTGGTCTACGGCTTTTTCGCCGCTTTGACCGTGGCGCCGATCATTCGAGATTCGGGTTCGCTGCTGGGGCTGGACGTGTCTTCGGAGAGCGCCCTGGCCGCCGGACTCGTCATGGGAATCATGATCATTCCTTTCGTGTCGTCCTTGTCCGACGACGTCATCAACGCGGTCCCCCAGTCCTTGCGGGACGGCGCCTACGGCCTCGGGGCCACCAAGTCGGAGACCATCAAGCACGTGGTCCTGCCGGCTGCGCTTCCCGGAATCGTCGGAAGCATTCTGCTGGCGGTCTCCCGGGCGATCGGCGAGACCATGATCGTGGTCATGGCCGCCGGGCTCGCGGCCAATCTGACCGTAAATCCGTTGAAAACGGTGACCACCGTGACGGTCCAGATCGTCACCCTTCTCGTCGGGGACCAGGAGTTCGACAGCCCCAAAACGATGGCGGCGTTCGCCCTGGGGCTCATGCTGTTTCTGGTCACCCTTTGCCTGAACGTCATCGCGCTTCACGTCGTGCGCAAATACAGGGAGCAATATGAATAGGAGCATGGAAATAGGAACGACCGGAGTCGTAACGACCGCGCCTCCCCGAAGAAAGACCATGGACGTGGTCAACGCGGGCCTGGCGAAACGCTATCGCGCGGAAAAACGCTTCAGATTGTACGGGCTCTGCGGTATCGTAGCGAGCCTGGTGTTTCTGTCCCTGCTTTTCGCAAGCATCGTCGGAAACGGATATACGGCGTTTTTCCAGACTTTCGTGAAGCTAGACATATATTTCGACCCCGAGATCGTCCGGTCGGACGATCTTTCCCGGGCCGATTACTCGGCGCTGGCGAAAGATTCCATCAGGAAGCTTTTTCCGGACGTGGACGGACGTCGGGAAAAGAGGCTGCTGGAAGGTCTTGTCAGCAGCGGCGCGGCCTTTCAGCTCAGAACAATGGCGATGGACGACCCGGTTCTGATCGGGAGGACCGAATCCATATGGGTGCCGGCCGACGACGATTTGGACATGCTGATGAAAGGCCGCATTAAAAGGGACGTCCCCGAAGTGGAGCGACGGTTGAACGATATGCAGCTTTCCTGGATCGACGAACTGGAAAGGCAGGGAAGGCTTGAAAAGAGGTTCAACACGGCCTTTTTCACCCAGGGCGATTCCCGGGAACCCGAACTCGCAGGCATTTGGGGCGCGGCGACAGGGTCGTTCTACACGCTGGTGGTGACGCTGGTTCTGTCGTTTCCGATCGGCGTCGCGGCGGCAGTCTATCTGGAGGAGTTCGCTCCCAAGAACAAGTATACGGACATCATCGAGGTCAACATCAACAATCTGGCGGCGGTTCCGTCCATCGTCTTCGGCTTGCTGGGTCTCGCGGTGTTTCTGAACTTTTTCGGTCTTCCGCGTTCGGCTCCTCTCGTGGGCGGACTGGTACTCACCCTGATGACCCTTCCCACGATCATCATCGCCAGTCGGGCGTCGTTGAAATCCGTGCCGCCTTCCATTCGCGAGGCGGCATTGGGCATCGGCGCTTCCAAGACCCAGATGGTGGTGCATCACGTTCTTCCTCTGGCGCTTCCGGGCATGCTCACGGGGACTATAATCGGGATGGCGCAGGCCTTGGGCGAGACGGCGCCTCTGCTCATGATCGGCATGGTGGCGTTCATCGTGGACGTTCCGGGAGGGTTCACCGACCCCTCGACCGTTTTGCCCGTGCAGATTTTCCTGTGGGCGGACAGCCCCGAAAGGGCGTTCGTGGAAAGGACGTCGGCGGCGATCATGGTTCTGCTGGCGTTTTTGATAGTCATGAACGCGGCCGCGGTTTTACTGCGGAAGCGTTTCGAACGAAGGTGGTAGTTTAAACAATAGATTCAATCAATTTCAAAGGAGGTCCAAATGATCAAAAAAGCAGTGTTGGCATCGGCGGCAATTTTTCTTCTGACCAGTGGCGTGTCGTTCGCGCAGTCGGCCAGGGACTACATCAGCATCGTGGGTTCCTCGACCGTCTATCCCTTCGCAACCGTGGTGGCGGAGCAGTTCGGGAAGACGACCCAGTTCAAGACGCCGAAAATCGAATCCACCGGTTCCGGCGGAGGGTTGAAGCTGTTTTGCGCGGGCGTGGGCGTGGAGCATCCCGACATCGCCAACGCCTCCAGGCGAATCAAGCAGTCCGAACTGGATACCTGCAAGGCCAACGGCGTCAACGACGTCGTGGAAGTCAAGATCGGCTACGACGGAATCGTCTTCGCCAACAGCAAGAAAGCCGAACCCATCAAGCTGACCACGCAGGACATGTTCCTCGCGCTGGCCAAGGAAGTTCCCGACCCGGCCGGAAGCGGCAACTTGGCGCCCAATCCCTACAAGACCTGGAAGGACGTGAACGCCAGCCTTCCCGACAAAAAAATCGAGGTGTTGGGACCTCCCCCCACCTCCGGTACCAGGGACGCGTTCGTCGAGTTGGTCATGGAGCCGGGCGCGGACAGTTTCGACGCCATCAAGGCCCTGAAGGAGAGCGACAAGGACAGGCATAAGGCGGTCAGCCAGACCGTTCGCGAGGACGGCGCCTACGTGGAAGCGGGCGAAAACGACAACCTGATCGTTCAAAAACTGGATGCCAACCCAGACGCGTTCGGCATCTTCGGCTTCAGCTTCCTGGACCAGAACACCGACAAAATCCAAGGATCTTTCGTGGACGGCGTTCAGCCCACTTTCGAGAACATCGCCGACGGCAGCTACCCGGTTTCCCGTCCGCTCTACTTCTACGTCAAGAAAGCGCACGTGGAGGTCATTCCCGGAATGAAGGCTTACCTGGAAGAATTCGCCAGCGACAAAGCCTGGGGACCGGACGGATACCTTGCCGAAAAAGGCATGATTCCCATGCCCGAGCAGGAAAGAGCGGCCTTCGCCCAAAGCGTCAAAAACCTGGATACGGTGACGGCCCTCAAGTAGTTTAGTGTCTGAAATCGTTTCCGAAAACAAGCGGGAGCCCCGCGACATTGGTCGCGGGCCCCGTCTTTTTTTCGGAACTTCCGAAATGGAAAGAAATTGGAAAATTTGGTGCGGGAAAATGCCCGAAGAAAAAATACTCGAAAGAAAAATAAAGCCTGCCGAAGACGGCAAGGTCGCCCGGGAAAACCGGAACACGGTCGGCGAGCAGTTCATAGACCGGCCGAGGATGACCTGCCGGGACGTCAACGTGTATTACGGTGAAAAGCAAGCCATCAAAAACGTGTCCCTCGACATCGGCAACAACGAGGTCGTCGCCATGATCGGCCCGTCGGGATGCGGAAAATCGACTTTTCTCCGATGCCTGAACCGGATGAACGATACCATCGAGGGATGCCGGGTGACGGGGAAAATCGCGATCGACGGCAACGACGTCTATTCCAAGGATATCGACGTCGTTGCCTTGCGAGCGCAAGTGGGCATGGTTTTTCAAAAGCCGAACCCCTTTCCGAAATCCATCTACGAAAACATCGCCTACGGTCCCAGAATCCACGGTTTGGTGGAGAACAAGGCCGAGCTGGACGAGCTTGTGGAGACTTCTCTGAAAAGGGCCGGGCTGTGGAACGAGGTCAAAGACCAGCTGGACCACCCCGGGACCGGACTTTCGGGCGGACAGCAGCAGAGATTGTGCATCGCCAGGACCATCGCGGTCGGCCCCGAAGTGATTCTCATGGACGAGCCGTGCTCCGCCCTGGACCCTATTGCGACGGCGATTATCGAGGACTTGATCGACGAGCTTCGGGAACATTTCTCCATAGCCATCGTCACCCATTCCATGCAGCAGGCCTCCAGGGTTTCCCAAAGAACGGCCTACTTTCACTTGGGAGACTTGATCGAAGTCGGCCCCACATCGAAAATCTTCACCAGCCCCAGGCACGAACTGACCGAGGACTATATTACGGGAAGGTTCGGATAAAGAATAGACAAGGTATGTCAATGGGTGGAAACCATATCGTGAAATCGTACGACCAGGAGCTTGAACGCTTGAAGGACGGCATTGTCCAAATGGGCAACGGCTGCCTGGAACAGTTGACCGCCGCAGTCGGGGCGTTGAGGAAGAGAGACTGCAAACTCGCGATGAAAGTAGTCGCCGACGACAAGAACGTGAACGAACTTCAGCGTCAAGTGGAACGGATGACCGTCGATTTGCTCGCCATGCGGCAACCCTTGGCCAAAGACTTGAGAATGGTGGTCCGAGCCTGAAAATCGCGTCCGATTTGGAACGGATCGCCGATTACGCGGCGAACATGGCCAAGGATATCCATTACTTGGACGACAAGGCGCTCGACGGGCCCGTGGAAAAGATCCAGGCGATGGCGGACCAGGCGTCGATCATGCTGAAGGGCGTGCTGGAGGCGTTCGAGGATTCGGATGCCGCTAAAGCAATTGAAGTCTGGAAGATCGACGTCGAGATAAACCGGCATTACGAGCAGCTTTTCGGACAATTGCAGAAGGTCATGGGCAGCGAGCGCGGAAACGTTCAGGAATCCACCGCCCTTTTGTTCATGGGAAGGTGCTGCGAAAGAATCGGGGACCACGTTAAAAACGTCGCCGAGCAAGTATACTATGTCGCAACCGGCAGCGCCTATGTCATGGAAACCTCCGATTGATCCGTTTCGGAACTCGTAATCAATGTCCGGGCGCCGACCCACCCACCCCATCCAACGCCGCCAAGGCGTTTTGGCGGAACAAAAACCGGCGGAATTTTCAGAATGTCTGCGGTGCCATTTTCATCGCCCCGGGGCCATGCTACCGGAGGGGGCAGCTCATTCGCGGCTAAAGCCGCAAAAACAAACGCGCGAACCTCGAAATGGCCGATCTTGAAACCAAGCCCCTACTGTAAATACCCTCCGCTGGATCCTGATATACAACAATTCCGGTATTTGTCCCGCTTTGGACGGCGCTTAATTTTATATTCCGTCGGAACAAGCAAATTGTTCAAATCTAGGGTTTTAACGCTTATCAATAGTAATGGAGTACAATTCAAAATGCCGTTCAAGGACCTAGAACAAGAATATGTGTCGGCGCCGTTGCTTACGGTGTCGGAAGCCGCGAAATATCTGGGCGTAGGCCGTAAAATTATATACCAATTGCTGGAGAACGGCGAATTGACGGCCGTGAAGGCGAAAGGGTCGGTAGTACTCGTCGAAAAACGGAGTCTCGACGATTTCAGGGCTTCGGGCAAAATGACATAAGGGCCGCAGAACGAAATAAATATGCCAACTCTCTTGCAGTCGATACATTTCGCGCAACGGAGACTGCTTTGTTTCGTTCCGAGTACTTAATAAGCTAATAAGATTCCCAAGGGGCACTATCCTCCGCCGGGCGAATGACGAATATGGTATCCCGATCGGCCCCCCGGTCATCAGCCCCTGCCGGGAGAGTGCCGCCGGTTGCGATCGGAGGTCCCTCCGGGGGCGTGGCTTATTCGACATCCGGAAGATCTCCCTGAGCATGTCTATACAGACGTGTACGAGCCGCGTCGCACAGGCTCGATCATCGTGACCGGGGAGTTCGAAATGGCCGCGGGCGAATTGGTGCGCATCGTGTTCAGTAAATGAAACCGTCCGAATCGAATATTCGATCGACCAACCATCGGCTGGACCGGAAAGCGTTCGGCAAGAGAGGTTAGGAAGTTCCGAAAGCATAAATACTCTATATTCCGCATTACCCAAAAGACGTCCGCTGTTTAGATTTGCCGTATCGACAAGCCGACGGGCTTCCGGGGTCAGTGCCCGGATCGAATGACGCGACCATAAAAATTCGATCGGGAAGCCACCGAACGGGAAGTCCGCCGGCGGGGATTACGCATGACGTTGAAGATGGAATTTAAATAGCGAAAAACAGGAGACAATAAAATGAAAAAAATCGGAACTGCCATTACAACCGTTTTATTTGGAACGGCGCTTTTCATAGGACCGTCCTTTGCGGCGGAACAAGAAAGAACGGGCTCTATGACGCAACGGAGCGAGATGCAAACCCAGCAGGCGAGCCAAGGCGGAGACATTCACGAAGCGAGCAAGCTGGTAGGAAAATCGGTCAAGAACCAGCAGGGAGAAGAGCTGGGCGAACTGTCCGAAATCCTGTTCGACAGCCAAGGCGAAGTGAAATATATCATCCTGTCGAAAGGCGAGGTTTTGGGCGTCGGCGGGGAAAAGGTCCCCATTCCTTGGCAGGCGGCAAACGCACAGGTGCAGGAGGATTCCCTGGTGGTGGACATCGAGAAGCAGAAATTGGATAACGCTCCCACCGTAAACGAAGACCAATACAGCAAACTGACCGAGCAGCAGTTTCAGCAGGAAGTTCGCGGCTTTTTCGGGCAGGGCCAGCAGTCGGGATCCGTCCAGGAACAGCAGCAGGAGCAAGGCTCTCGGTACCAGGGGGGCGAGCTGGAGGAAAGGGAGAGTAGAACGCAATAGTCGATCGGCGTCGGACCCTTTGGTAGAGCGGGCATGATATTCAAGTACGTGCCTTCGCCGGAAAGGTCCGAAGTTCGAGACTTCAAGCCAGACCGGGAGATGGCGCATTCGCCGTCTCCCGGCATATACATGCGCCTGAATAGCGCTGCGGAATGCGGCTCGGCGGAAAATCCGCCGAGTCGCCTTTTTTTGTTGCTTTTTATTATCGGTTCAGGCCGATTCGCGCGGCGCTTGATCGACCTCCGGAAAGGCAATATCGGCTCCCGCCGCCTCCGATCCCCTCGCGGGAACGGACAGGACGAATCGGCTGCCCATACCGTACCTGCTTTCTATTTCCAGCTTCACGCCCATGTGGCGGGCCCTCTCGCGCATGCTCAGAAGGCCCAAACCGACATTGTCGCCGAAACTGTCGAGCGATTCCGGATCGAATCCCCGTCCATTGTCGCTGACCGCGATGAAAAGGCCTCTCTTCGAGCAGTCGTAGTCGATTCGTGCGGTTTTCACGCCCGCGTGCTTCGCGACGTTGAAAAGAAGCTCCTGCACCGCCCGGAAAACAAACAATTTCAACGATTCGTTCTCGAAAGGCATCTCAGCGTTCGAGCTAGTTTCGATTTGCAGGCCGAACTTCTCGCCCATGCGCTTCGCCAGCCAGGATAGCGCTCCGGACAAGTCGGAATGGGACAGTACGGGAGGGCTGAGTTCGTGGGAAAGGCTTCGCGATTTCTCGATCGACTCCTCGAGCAATACAATGGCCTCCCGAAGAATCGGGTCGGGGGATTCGCCGCCTTGGGCGGCCTGAATCTGAAACTTCGTGGCCGCCAGCATTTGCTGAAGGTCGTCGTGCAGCAGCATGGCGATCCTTCGCCTTTCCCGCTCCTCGGCCTCGATCAGCTCCACCGCCAGGGCCTGGAGCTGGTTGGCGCGAGCCTCGGCCAGCCTAGTGCGATCGGCGACCTGCTTCTCCAGAGTTTCGTTCAAATGAAACAATGCTTCTTGCGCCTTTTTTCGCTCCGTAACATCGATCGCGACGCCGATCGCCCCGACGATTTTCTCCTCCTCGTCCATGATCGGTTGGCAACGGTTCTCGTAAATGATTCCCCTGAATGTCGTGTCGCCGGAAACCACCTCGCCGGCCAAGGCCTTTTGGGTGT
>CAZNTU010000236.1:3769-8784 GCA_964575975.1 uncultured Desulfobacteraceae bacterium | reverse complement strand
ATGTAAATCTGGCCGAGGTTGTCGAGCGTTGCGCCTTCGCCCGCCCGGTCGCCGACTCCAAGAAGATCGCCAGCTTTTCTCCACAGTTGAAGGCTCTTTTCCCAAAGATCAAGCGCACTTCGATAATTCCCGCGATTTTTTTCGTATTCGGCCAGTTGATCGTGGCACAATGCCGTTTCCTTTAAAATTTCGACCCTTTTCCCGTCGATAGCTTCATCGGAAGCCAAAACGGATTCCAGAAACGCGATCCTGTTCTTCAAAAATTCCGGATCGACCGGTTCTTTCCCGAAAGATTGCCATTCCAAAATAGGCGCTTCCGAGACGAGGGAAAACAAAACCGGCACGAAGTCGAAAAAGTCCTTGGCGTGTTTCATCGCCAGATCGACGAAAAAGGACGGAAAGAAAAAGACCAGAACCCGTTCCAGTCGGCTGTAGGCTTCCCGGTTGAAATTGAGCCGGCGGAGCAGTCTTACGGGAGCGTCGTCGTCCCGGCCGGCGAGGGTGTGGAAATCGAGAATAAAAAAGACGCGCGCGTCCGGAGCGCCGGCGACGGCTTCGCGAACCGAATCGAGGGGATGCCGCCCTGGCGGAGAATTTTTCAGCTCTACGACGCGGAACGAATCTTTCGGAAGGCGGGAATGGAAATAGTCGAGGGCTTGCCGTCGGACGGCGTCGTCGTTGGCTTCCACGACGACGAAGCCGCTGTCCTGGCCTTCGAGGTAGATCGAGGCCTTTTCGAGGGTTTCAGCATTCTTTGACAGCGCGTTCAACGACTTTTTTCTCCTCGAGAATGTCCATCGCCGCCGGATGCAGGTCGCACCAGCGGTCGCCGTTGTATTCGATTACGGCCATGCAGTCGAGCATCTCGTTCAGCTTGCCGTCCGCGGTCGGCTTTTTGTCCGGGCTTGCCGCCACCGTCTTCAAGATTTCCAGATGCTCGGCTCCGATGGTCCGTTCGAAATAGTTCTTCAATGTTTTATAGGCGTTTTCGACCGCGAGAACATCCACTTGCCGGGCGTCGCGGTTGCGCATCAGGACGTCCAGAACGGCGTTTTGAACGATTTGGAACATATGGCGCAACGATCCGCCCGATTTTCGAATCGCCAGATCCAAGGCTTCCGGCGCGAACAAACCGAGGTCCGCCCGTTCGCCCATGATCCGGCGAACGGCATCCAGACCTTTTTGGCAGACGATTCCGGTTTTTTCCTTCACCTTGATCATGCTCAGGAGTTGGTAATGGTCGAACGCGGACTGGATCTCGTCGAACTTGCCGGAATAATGGAGAAAAATCGGAAACGTGTAGATCATGTGCATTCGGAAAGCCGCCAGTATGTTTTTCCGTTTCAGGAATATTTCCTCGGCGATCGCCAGGTCCAATTTGTCCAAATCCTCGACGATCAAAACGGGCGTTTTCCCTTTTGCCCGGTATTTTCTCGCGATGTCCGCAATCAGATCGTTCACGGCCGTCATCAAAAGCGTCAAACGCGGTTTTACGAACTCCCTGACGATGGTCTTGGATTCCCCGCCTATGTTGAAGACGCCTTTGACATGCATGTTCAGGAGGCTCCAAAATCCGCCCTTGACCTGGGCCTGGGCCTCTACGTCGGCTTTTGCGATTTTCAGTCTTTCGATCAGGGTCTCGTCGTTCCAATAATGGTCCAGATTGGTCAGGACATGCTCGTTCACTTCGATGCCGTCGGCCTTTGCCTGTTCGAAGAGCTTGCTCGCCACGATGAAGATCAGGTCCGCGTATTCCAGGTCGGAGGGGTCGGCCTCGTCCTTGACCGAAAAGTTGACGACCCGAAACTCCTCCTTTACATATTGGCCGAACCGGTAAAGCTCCGTGGATTTTCCCGACCCCCGATGGCCCATGAACAGAACTTTCCGGGGTTCGTCAATGTTGACGGAAAAGAAGTCGCCCAGCATCAGCGCCACGTTCTTCCCTCTGGCCTCGTCGGTCTCCACGAAGAACTTTTCGAAATCGTCCCCCTTCAACGGTTCCGGTTTGGTGACTTTCAGAATGTTCCGAAGTTCGGTCGCCTTTTCCATGAGCCAAGTTTCTCCTGTCGTTTATTGTCGTTAAAAAACGCGAACGCCTTGACGCCTCGCCACCGTCGGACGGGAGAAGAAAGGCGCCCTCGCTTTTTTCGGTCGGCTATCGCGCGAACCGATTGATTATAGACGACGGAGAGGGGAATTGACAGAAAAAACGGTCTTCTGAAAATAGCGCGCTTCTTTTCAATAATTCAGAATGTTTTGTATGGTCCGAGGAACCGCTCCCCGTCGAAGTGTATCAAGTGGGAGGGAGCCTCGGCCACCCAAACATCGGTTTCCCATGCGATATCGGCAAGATATCGGGCCATTACGGAACGGTTCGGAAACGCGATCACGTAAACCAGCCCTGCCCTCGCTCCCGAAAACAGGTGCGCGAGTTCGGCGTGCCGTTTTGCGTCGACCGGTCCGTGGCTCGTGACCGATTCGACCAAAAGCAGCCATTTTTTTCTGGCATAATACAATACCACGTCGGGCATCTTCCCGTGGGAATCGACATCGACGCCGAGGTTGGCAAGCAGAGCGGCATCGAAGTAGCCCCGCTTGTCTCCGGTATCCCCGGCATAAACCAGCACGCTTCCAGGAGCGAAACGCGGCGCGAAATCTTCTATTATGTCCCGTATCAGCTCGCTGTCCTCGCCGGGGCTGAGCGTAATTTTCTTGCCGGGCGCGATTTGCACGGGAACGCGGTTCTGATCGAGTTCGTTCTGCTGCGCCCGAGGCAGGCCTAACGATATAAGAATGTTTCCGGCGTCTTCCAAATGAGAATCTTGTTCGTTCATGCGGCAATAGCTTTCAGCTTTTCATCGATCTCCTCTTGCGCGAGACGAGGTTGTTTCAGCGCCCAATTGCCGAGCTTGATCAGCGTCTCGCGGTCGGGGTACTTTATTTGTTTGAGATCGGTCGCATTGACCTGGGTATGGCCGTTGAAGGTTCGGAAATATTCGTCGACGGCAGTCGTGTTCAGATATACGGCCATGCCGTAGGCCAAGGATTTCGGCAATCCTTTCTTGTTTTCATGGAATACATTCAGGTGGTTCTCGAAACCGAGAGCCGGGATATCTCCAAAATCGGAAGGATCGACCACGTTCGCCACGACACGGCGCTTTTCCTCCATTGACGAAAATCGGCGTACGACACAGTAGAATCCATTCGGGTAAAGCCATTTTTCGGTTTCGATATTGCGCCGTATCGCATTGGGTTTTCTTATGCCCCTTTTCGGCCAGTCGCTTCCGGCGCCATTGAAATGAACCGGATAGAGCAATGGCACCGAATCCGCCTCGGGCATTTCGCACAAATGTTTTTTTACCCGGAAATCTACGACCGGTCCTGTCGAGACCATGACATCGAGGTCGGAAAGCGAATACTTGATTGCGGGGTACGATTCAAGGGCGTCGGTCTCCGACGAAGCCGGAATGTGGATAAATTGCTCCGAATCGTCGGGAAACACGATACGTTCGAATGGATATTCCCGAACGGCCAAGTCTCCGAAACTTTCGTCCTTCGATGTCGAAATTACAACCGGCCCCTGGCATCCGCCGCGAACCCATTGCAAAACGATGTTTTCCTGGAGAACGTCGTCGTCCTTGAACGCCTTGTTGCGCGACGTGAAAAGATGAATTCGGATTATCGCGGCACGGTCTAAAACAAAATGGCGGAACGGACGGTAATACGGCCTGTTGCAAAAGCTGCGCGGGATTATCGCCACGAGTTGTCCTTGATCTTCAAGGAGCGAGAGCGACAATGCGACGAAGGCGGAATATAGATTTACGGTTTCGATGCCGGCGCGCCTCAACGCGGAACGATGCGCGGAACGGCTTCCTATTTTCTTGTAGGGAGGGTTGAGAATCGCATGCGTGTATTTCGGGAGAGGTTCCGCGAAAAGGCCTCCGGCGAGACAATCCGACGCGGCGACAACAAAATCGGCATTTCGGACCTTAAGTTTAAAACCTGGAAACCTCTTGTATTGTCCCAAATTCCGAACCAAACAAGGTTGAAGAGAAAGATCGATTTCAAAAGCGTCGGTTTCGACATCGTTAAACTTGAAATTACCGGCGACCCATCTATCCAGAAACGCGGATGAGAGAGAACCGATTCCCGCTCCCGCGTCAAGCAGGCGGCAATTGTCATCGCCGCTTGGAACGAACAAGTCCGCCATGAACCGCGCAATAGGTTCGGGAGTGAAAAACTGACCGAGTTGCGACTTTCTTTTCGGATCGACTTTTTTCGACAAGCTCAACCTTGTTTGATCGACTTTTGAAAGAAACAACGTTCCCCCCCTGTTTTTAAGTCCTAAAATCCGAGCATCGGGGGTACGATGATATTTTCGCCGAATCCCATCGATGTCACTCTATTTTAAGCTCTGTAAGAAAAGCATCGTTTTACATTCTCAAACAAACCTTTGTTAAGTGCGTCGAATGGCAGTCGGTGTCGATTCTTGCTCGACCGCACCTTCTCTTCTTACCGTTGTTTTCCTGAAGATTTCGACCCCGCTATAGCAGACCTCGAAATCGACATAGCTGATTTCCGATAGATCGCCTTGGAAACAGCTGTTAAACGCCTGCAAAATCTCGACGTCCTCAAGATTCTGCGCTCTGGGATGCGGGTTGTTGCGCGGACTGGGAATAGTGGATGGGAATACGTATATGCATGGCGGGGCCAGGCTGTAGGGTCCAACGTCGGTAGTTCTGCCGATCGAGTTTTCAAGTTTCGGACAAGGCCTGCCGATAGTCCCGCAAACCATATCCCAGATGATTAGACCGTCTATCAACTGACCTCCGGATACAATCTCGGCGCTTAAACGCGTATGAATGCCGGACCAGGCGTTATGCCTGGGGTCGGCGCCCGGGTTTGTGCATACGCTCCAAATTATAAATTCGTGTGCATGCGGAGGACGTTCGAAAATGTTCGTGTTGTTTCCATCTAGGCATCCTTTTAGTTCGATTACGGCTGTCCTTCCGCTT
>CAZNTU010000236.1:0-3669 GCA_964575975.1 uncultured Desulfobacteraceae bacterium | reverse complement strand
TTCCGCTTCGGAAAGCCCGTGGTTTCCCAGCAAATGCGCTTCGACTTTCAAGGTTTCCGCGAATTCTATTATTTTTTTCCGGAGATCGTCGTTTTTCTTGCATTGGATTACGCTCATGCCGCCGCCATTTCTATTTTGTTCTCATCAAGCAAGGGTTCGAAAAGATGTTTCGCCAAGTGCCGAACTACCGGTACGACAACTCCGTCTCCGGTAAGATGATAAGCTTCGTTGTATTTTTCTGGCAAAATATAGTCGTCCTTCAATCCCATTAGCCTGGCTGTTTCGCGGATCGAGATCAACCTCGATCTCACGCTTTTGCCATTTATTACAAGCAGTAGCTGCCTGCTCGACCCCCCGGCGGGTGTTCGCAAACACCCTGCAATGTCGTCGAATCGGACCTCCGCCCTTTGAACCTTTCGTCCGGTCTTGTCCGTACGGGTCCTCTTGTAAACGGTACCGACCATTCTTTCTCCGGCTCTTTTCGCCATTTCGACTTTTTCTAAATTGACCTTGCTCATCATTCCGAGCAACTTAACCGTCTCGGATTCGTCGTGCCATGATACGCCGGAGGGGTTGTCCTCGACTATGTCCGCGAAGCTCGTCTTTCTCGAAACTGGAATCGGCAGTTTCCACCAAACCCAGTTCTTCTTTTCGTTTTGAGGCAAAGATTCGAACGTCTTTTTCAATCTTTGCGGGTGCCACTGAACGTCAACCTTGTTTGTCCGCATACCTGCGGGAATACGGAGGTCCTTGCGAACTCCTATCATGAAAAGCCGAGGCCTTGACTGGGGAACAAACATGGCCGCGTTAATTACCAAAGCGCCGAACCGATATCCCCCGCGCCTGAAACAAGAGCAGATAGCCGTAAAATCCTTTCCGCCGTGAGAGCTGAGAGTTCCACACACGTTTTCCAGAACGATCAATCGCGGAGCCCGGTCTTCTTTTGCCAATGAAAGCATCAAGTCCCAGAACGGCCAAAAGGTACCCGACCTGTCCCCTTTCAAGCCTGCGCCGCCTCCAGCCAAGGATAAATCTTGACAAGGAAAAGACGCCCAAACAAGATCGGCGAGACCGGGAACGTCCTCGGCCGCAATTGTCTTAACGTCGGCTGTCTTAAGCTCTCCGTCGCCCCAGTTTTCGATATAGATTCGACTTTTCCTAAGGTCGAAGTCGTTTGCGAAAACACAAGTCCACTTTCCCCCCAATCCTGCCCTTACCATGCCTCCTCCGGCAAAAAATTCATAGAAAATATACATATAAAAAAAACCTTATGAAAAGAGAAATCGAATCCGCCCTCCCTAACATTATTTTACAACCTTCGGACAACTTTTTTTCCGATGCAGATTTATAATGTTGGAATGCCACCCGTTCTATTCCCGGGCGGGATCTATCGATACGTCAAGTTGCTCCACCTTCAAACATCCTGTTCTTCCCTCTATTTCTTTCTCCCTTCCTTTATGGAGATCACCTTGGCCTTCGCGCCGGAGTTTTCATGCGCCGCATTATCGACCTTAAGGCGCGGGATCGGTTCGATCTTGGTCTTGTCTTCGCTCAAAAAGCCTTTTGGCGCTCCTCTCAATTCTTCGACAATGTTTTTGGGAAAAGGGAGGCTCGCTTGGATATCGTCTCGCGTTTGTACGTTGTTTTCAACGATCAAATCGAAAGCTCGCTTCAAGAATCGAGGCTTTTCAATTTCCAATGCGTCATCTTGAGGTTCTTTTTTATGCCATCCTCTTCGTCTCAAATTAATATTCAATTTCCGATAATCATCCTCGTCGATAATATTCAGATCAAAACAACGCCTTATCATGAGAGCGATGGAAACTTTCCATTTTTCTTTCAACAGCCAGAACGAATCAAGGGTCGGATATGTCAAATCGTTCAAGAATGTTTCTTCGGGCAATAGAAAGGCGGAAGCGAACCGGTTGGCCTGGTTTTCTATTT
This sequence comes from uncultured Desulfobacteraceae bacterium, assembly GCA_964575975.1. Lineage (GTDB taxonomy): Bacteria > Desulfobacterota > Desulfobacteria > Desulfobacterales > SKZT01. Next base: position 1,725 of record CAZNTU010000236.1, on the reverse strand, counting down.
GCTTGAACTCTTTGTCCCCGAGCCCCCAGTAACGCCGGCATTGAGTTGCCAGAGTTTCTATTTCCTCAAGAGACAAAGCCAATGGCTGGTCAACCTGGATATCCGGAACATTTGAAGGAAAAGCGAGATGCGCAAAAGCAGCTTGGTTTATCGGATTGTAAGAAATAGTTGGATGCAATAGGATGGCATAATAAGCTTCGCCATCGACTACTTCAAATTGTTCCGAATGCTCGGAGTCGAACAACGGAAGCTGAAAATATGGCTTTCTTGACAATGTTTTCCGAAATTCGGCCGACCTCACCATAACCTTTGGCGATTGAACGGGAGAAATGGTCATTATTATTTGGCCTGCCCTAACTTGAGTATAGTTTCGCAACTCGACCATATACGAAAGTTCGCTAAAGATCCAGTAAAAAGGTCACTCCCCCCAAATCCGTTACAACCAGGATTATTTTTACCAGTGAACAAAGAGGACGTCTCGGACCCGTTTCAATTGACAGATTTTATGCCGTTCCTTTTAGCTCGCCGTTCTTTCCGGGGCGGGATAGAGAGGGGGGGGGGCCTCAGTCGGATCTTATTCCCAGCGGCCGATTTGAATTTGAACCAGTCCGAACAGAACGGCTTTTTGTAGGATTCGGGTAAACCCAGGTGAAACCGTTCTTGATGGTTTATTTTTTGCGTTAAAAACGCCGACTGCGCCACAGGCGAAAACCGTCGCGGCGTCATCGAAACGCGGAGCGCTTCGGCGGAAAGGCTCGACAAATTCGAAGTGGAGAGGGAGGGCCGCCGTCCGAATACGGTTCGTCGGAAGCCACCTTCGATCAATTCTCCCCGTAGGATTCCAGCCGCCTTCGCAGGGTGTTGAGTCCGATGCCGAGGACACGGGCGGTCCTGGACTTGTTGCGGTCCAGGCTGCGGTACGCCTTCAGGACGTATTCCCTTTCCATTTCCTGAAGGGGGGCGACTCTGTCCTCTCCGGTTTCGACGAGGCACTGCTTCGCGGCTTTCCGGCGTCGGAGATTCTCGGGCAGCATCTCCGCTGACAGAGCCTTTCCCTGGGCCAGGTTGACGGCGGAGAGGATGACGGATTTGAGTTCGCGGACGTTTCCCGGAAATTCGTAGTTCTCGAGGCAGGACATGGCTTCGGGCTCGATTCCGGTTTCCCTGGGAGCCCCGGACTGATCCACGAAGTGGCGCGCCAGAAGGGGGACGTCCCCGGTCCTTTCCCTCAAGGGGGGCAGGTTGAGCCAGCCGGTGCGGATTCTATAGTAGAGGTCCTTTCGGAAACGGCCCTTGGAGATCAGCTTTTCCAGGTCCTCGTTGGTGGCGGCGACGACGCGGACGTCGACGCGTTGGGAACGGCTTTCCCCCAGGCGGGTGAATTCGCCGTCCTGGAGGACCCGCAGCAGCTTGGACTGCAACTCCATGGACAGGTTGCCGATCTCGTCCAGAAAGAGGGTGCCCCGGTCGGCGGTCTTCAGAAAGCCGTCCCGATCGCGGTTCGCCCCCGTGAAGGCGCCTTTGGTGTGGCCGAAGAACTCCGCCTCGAACAGCCCTACCGTAAGCGAGGCCATGTTCACGGCGACGAAGGGCGTTTTCGACCGGCCGCTGGCCTCGTGGACGGCGCGGGCGAGAATTGTGTTCGAAGGTCTTCCACATTCCCCGGCCGCCACACATTTGGCATATTGAGCGTTCGTCACTTCATATTTGTCAATCCAATATGCA
>CAZNTU010000235.1:0-8890 GCA_964575975.1 uncultured Desulfobacteraceae bacterium | reverse complement strand
GTTCTCGGATGAAAAATTTAGGCGGTTTATACCGCAATTTTCGTCACCCCAGATTATACGTCCAATTTGACTATCCGTTTGATTACAAACATTCCGATAAACATCATGATTAGAGCGCCTACTGTCAATGTGATTCCTATAGGGTCAGTATAGAGAGTGCTCGCGTATTCCTGAGCTATTATATGTAGGACGAAAAAGAGAGCAAAAGGAATCGCCATAAGAATCACGCCGGACAACCTGCCTTCCGCCGTAATTGTCTTGACTTTTCGCCTGAATCTGAACCGTTCCCTTATCAGATGGGCAAGGCCCTCGATGATTTCGGCCAGATTTCCCCCGGTTTCCCGCTGAAGGATTACCGATACCGCGAAAAAACGAAGATCCGGGCATTCCACGCGATTAACCATATTCTTCAAGGCGTCCGAAACGGCGAGCCCGAAGTTGATTTCGTCGACCGCCTCCTCGAATTCGGGGCCGAGCGGATCTTCGAACTCCTCCGAGACGAGCTTCATGCCGCTCGTAAACGCATGGCCGGCTTTTAAAGCCCTTGCGAGAAATCCCAGCGCTTCGGGGAGTTGTTTTTCGAACTTCTCCATCCTTTTTCTTTTTTGCTTTTTCAAGTATAGCGTCGGAAGGCAGAGTGAAACCATAGCGACCAGTATCGATAAAGCGGAATTCCGTGTTAAAATGGAGGCGAAAAGATATGCGCCCAAGGATAGCGTCAGGCTGAGCAGAAGGAAAAAACCGGGGGAATATTTTAGATTCGCCTGCTTGACGGCAAGTTCGATACGCTCGATTCCGGGTAGAAACTCCAACATGCGATCGAGAAACGGCACCTCGCTCAACACTCTTTTTTTGATGATGCTCCCGTCTTCGTCATCAGGAGCTTCCGATACGGTCCTCTTCAGCCTCTTGCGAATCTCGCCCCTGTCCGGATGCATGAAAACGTGCGCGGCATGGAACGCAAGTTCTATTACGAGAAGGGACATAATGAAAATAATCAAACCTACGACAAAAATATTCATGCGAGAATCCTTTCGAATCAGACCTCCACGGCATTCGTGGGGTCGAACGTTTCCGTTGAAACTTTGATTCCGAATGTTTTGAACCTTTCGATAAATTTCGGGCGAATCCCTCCGAAGCTAAATCTGCCGCGGATATTGCCTTCTCGATCGACGAATCTCGGTTGAAACGAGAAAATTTCCTGTGCGGTGATAATATTGCCTTCCATTCCCGTAATCTCCTGGACGCTGATGAGTTTTCTCGATCCGTCGGTCAAGCGAGCCAAATGAATTATTACGTTTATGGCGGAGCTGATAAAACGCCTCAGAAAGTCGCTCGGAATATCGAAGTTGGCCATCGCCACCATTGTTTCCAGGCGCATCAGGGCGTCCCGGGGAGAGTTCGCGTGAATGGTTGTCAGGGAGCCGTCATGGCCGGTATTCATGGCCTGAAGCATATCGAACGCCTCCTTGCCCCGAACCTCGCCAACTATAATACGATCAGGTCGCATTCTAAGGCTGTTGATGACAAGGTCCCTTTGGGCAACCTCTCCTTTTCCTTCGATATTGGGAGGTCTGGTCTCCAGTCTGACCACATGTCTTTGCTTTAGCTGCAATTCGGCCGAGTCCTCGATGGTAACGACCCGCTCAGTGTCCGGTATGAATCTGGAGAGCACGTTTAAAACTGTGGTTTTACCGCTGCCCGTTCCGCCGGAAATTAGCACGTTGAGCCTCGATTTGACGATTCCCTTGAGTATTTCCGCGATTTGTGGAGTAAGCGTCTTGTATTCGATCAAGTCTTCCAGTTCGAGGGGATCGACGGAAAAGCGCCGGATGGAAAGCATCGGCCCGTCCAAGGCCAATGGAGGTATGATGGCGTTTACCCTGGATCCATCGAGGAGTCTCGCGTCCACCATGGGGGAGGATTCGTCTATGCGTCTTCCCACGGCGGATACGATCTTATCGATGATCTTTCTCAGGTGTGCGTCGTCCTTGAACCTGATGCCGGTCGGTTCCAGTTTGCCGAATCTTTCGACGTACACCTGCCTGTAGGTATTTACAAGTATGTCCGAAACGGTCGGATCCTGGAGCAGAGGTTCCAAGGGACCGAAGCCGATGACCTCGTCGAGGATTTCCGCGTACAGCTTTTCCTTTTCCGCAGCGTTCAAAGGCATGGCCTGGGGATCTTCCTCGAGAATTTTATTTACGATTCCTTTCAGTTCCGGTTTCAAAATGCCGGGGTCGATCCTGTCCAGAACCGAAAGGTCTACTAGATCCAGTAAACGGTCGTGAATCTTGCTTTTGAAATCGAAATATTCTTCGGGCATTAGGTTTCTGTCGTCGATTTCGAAGGTTTTTTCAATTTGCTTTCTCATTTTATTCACAATTATTTTTCTCCTTTTTGGGTTTCGCAGCTATCTCTATGAATATAGTCTTCGGAGCAAGCGAATGATATACGAGAGAGCCTATATCTACCTTCTAAAGAACCATCCCTTCTTCTCCACTTTTTGTCCTCCATTGATCAGAGTATCGGAAAGTTCCTCCAAATTTTTGGTAATTTGGGCCCTTGGCGAAATCTCGTAAAGTGCCTTTCCGCGGTTGATTGCGGACATTGTGGTTTTGTAATCGTTGGGGATGCTCCAGAAGATTTCGCTCCGAAGGTGTTCCTCGGCTTCTTTTATTGTAATGTCCGATTTTTTTAGAAACCGGTTTACAATAAGACTGACCCGGTCCTTCCTGAGCGCACCGACGCCTGCAAGCGACTTCAAAAGGTTGTTTGTGTTGTGAAGGCACGGCAAACTCAGGAGGGTGATCAGGAAAACTTTGTCGGACATTTCTATCACCTTGAGTGCCGGCCCGTCTATGTACTGTCCTCCGTCGACTATGATAAAATCGAATGTCGCTTTCATGGCGTTCAGCAAACGTTCCATGATTTCCGGGGTTGCCGGTGGGTGCCCGTTCAGGTAGCTTGGAGATGGCAGGATATGAACGCCTGACGGATGTTTCGCCATTGAATTGATTAGGAAGGTGCTGTCTAGCCGGTTCACGTTTTTTGCGACATGACCCCAATGATATGTGGGGGTTACGGACAGAAAAAGCGCGACTTCGCCGAAAACCGTATTCAGATCCACCAGTGCCACGGAGCCGACGCTCTTTTTTGCGGCGAGAAGCTGGGCGACATTCACGGCCACTGTTGTAGTTCCAACCCCTCCTTTTGCTCCGATGATGTTTATCACCTGGCCAGGACGAGATGCTTTTTCATTGGCCGCAAATTGCAGCTTTCTTTTTTTAAAAGATTCCAGAGCATCTCTTAATTCCATTTCATCGAAAGGCTGCGCAAGAAATTCTTTGATACCGGTTTTTATTGCTTTCAGAAGAAGGTCGGAATCTTTCTTCTCGGATGTGACAAAGACCTCTACCCCTGCGTTGGAGACCAAATGGGACTGAATCGATTCGAATTCTTCGTCGAAGTTTTCGCTCAATTCGAAAATCAGAAGGTCTGGACGTTCCTTATATTCCCGGTCGACTATTCGGAAGGCATCGTCAGCGAGAACGATTTTTTTCAGTCTTTTGACGGTCTCGTCCTTGTTTGCTTTTATCCGGATCGAAAACTTGTAATTCTCCATTATTGACTATCTCCAAAAAAACTATGCCATTTGGCTTTTGCATATTTTCACTTCTATTGTACAAGGACTGGTACTTTAGCCAGTATTCCGAAGTTCTCCCCTCCCGTTTTTCCTTTTGGTTCGTGATATTCGCAACTCGGTAGAAAATAAATGGATTTTTTCGTAAAAGTCGCATAAGGTGCTTCATCTACCGTACCGACATTTCTAAGATTGAATCGCTTTACAAAACTTGCCCATCTAACTTTTCCGCTATCTCTATCTGCTTTGTTGTAAAAAACGGAATTTACGGTAGTACCTGCAGGAAAGCTTGGAAAAACATCACCGTTGTTTATTCCGACAAAATATGTTTCCAAATCTTCGACGTTTAAACTTAAATCTTCGGCGCTTGGCCAATATATATTCGAATCTGGATCGCTCATTTCAAATGGAGTCTCGGTATAATTTGGATTATCTCGTTGAACCCATATTATTTTTAATTTAACCGCACCAACTAAAGTAGCGCAATTAGAAACGGCATTGGCTGGACAGTCGATAACAGGAAGGGTAAGCTCCCAAGCTTCATCAGCTATACCATCTTCGTTAGTGTCATTTAATTCATGAAAACATGTTTCTAGATCTTGGAAGATAGTATCCTGTACCCCGTTGACCGTCCCTATGCCCACTCCGAAAAGTATTGTTTGATCATTTCCACTTCTACATATATCATCTGACATATTTGCTGGATTTGATGTTTTACAAGGATCTTGGGTAAAATTAGTCCAACTTCCGGTGTTACTGGTGGCGCTATTATTACCACTGTTCAACATTCGTCCAATATTGCACTGGTAGACACCATCGGCTAAAATGCTTTGCTTGCAAATGGCAATTGGTTGATCCACCTCATCAGGTGCCAGCGAACCCGCGAATCCTATATAAGCCACAGCTTCCGCCGATAGTTCGAAACTATCCCAGCGGAAAATTCGGGCAAAAAATGAGGCAGCGGGATTTTCCCGTCTTCGTGTCACAACCTTGACAGCGTTTATAAAATTTGTGTCACTGTCCAACTCGGCAGTCGAAGCATTCCAGAGATCGGGAGGGTCCGTTATGGATTCATTCGGGTAGAAGCCCCGCGGCAACGTACCCACCCCGAAACTCCAATGTCCCCTCTGAACATCAGTTCCGCTGGGCCATTCTACATCAACCGCAATAACTCCTGCCGCCGCCATGGCTTTATTGGATGTAGCCGCGTCATAGGCGATTTGATTCGCGCCTGTATTCACCGAAGTTCCAAAATCGTTGTACAAATACCTTGCCCCGGCGAGGGCACCGGCGTCCGCCGCGTTTTGAAGCTCATTTCGAACTGCCAAAAGGTGTGACCCGTCGATGGCCAGAGCCGTAATAGCCAAAAAAGCAAACAATGCAAGGGTAACAAGGATGATCATTGTCCCTCGCTCGTTTTTTCTTTCCAAAGATTTAAAAACCTTTAATGATGGTTTCATGACCAATTCTCCTTGCCTACTCGAAACGCATATTCGTCACGGCGCTGAGATTGACGGTATCGGAGAGCGGGCCTCCGATCAAGGCGGTCAATTTCGATACTATCAGATGGCGAAAAGGATAGGTAACCGTTACAGTCAGAGTGTCTCCCGGATCGTCTCCTGAAATAGCCGTGTTCACCGAGTGCGTGGAAGTAGAACCGGGCGAAATAAGAGGCACGCTAGAGAAATACTCGTTGACGACTCGTTTGACCTCCGTGTCGACAGCGCTATAAACAACCTTGTTGTCGGTGCCTCTAAGGTTGGCTGTGTCGAAGACAATGCCCGCGCGGGCGCCCTCCCGACTGGCGTTTGTAATTACAGCCTTGTCGAAAAGTAAAAGCCCGAATTCGAAAATGCCGAACATAAGGACGAACAGCAAGGGTGCCACGAGGGCGAATTCGACCACTGTAGTGCCTTTTTGGCCGGTTTTTGTTTTCATGATCGCCCCTCCTTTTTATTGATGGCGGCTTTACGTGTTCGTTATAATCGCCGTTTATGATAAAAAATGCTTAAGATATTATTTTTTATTGGTCAGAATGCCGAATTCAGAAGGTGTATCCTTCTTATCGGCGTAGCCTTGGACATAGTTTCTCATAACTCTTTCCACGACGATTCCGTCCAGACCGACGACCTGCTCTTGGTTTTTCGCGGCTTCCGGATACAAGGTCTGATGGTACCTGGCGGATTCGAAAGACCGCCCCCAATTTTTATTTACCTTCGATTCCGCATGGTACGCGGAATTTCGAGCACAGCCGAAAAAGCCGATGATAAACAGTGCGCTCGACACGATTGCAATATATCTTCTTAACATCGCTTTCCTCTCTTCTTGTCTATGCGATTTTGCATGCCTTGTATTGCCTTCAAATTCATGTCGCTTTAATTCCTTCCGGGGATGGCATGTCCGAATTCTCCCTCGAGATCGCCCATGACGCTTTCTGGCCGGCCCCTGTCGCTTCCCTCCATCATACCCAGAATATAGAATTCCGCATCGTTTGGCGAATTGTAAAAGTCGGTGGGCAGCGGCTGGCCTGCGATATCGAGCGGCTTGACCAGATGGGGTGTGACGATGATTACCAATTCTGTCTCGTTTCTCTGGAATTCTCTGCTGGTGAAAAGTTGACCGAGAATGGGGATATCGCCTAAAAAAGGAAATTTGCTCACGAAATCTCTAGTCGTGTCTCGTAAAAGACCGGCTATGGCGAAGCTCTGACCATCCGCCAGTTCGATCACAGTCGCGGCTTTCCTCGTGGTCAAGCCAGGCACGACAAAACCCTCTATCTGTGCGGCCACACTGAAATCAAGTTCGGAAACCTCCGGGGACACTTTCAAATTTATTTTCTTGTTGGAAAGCACAGTGGGTGTAAAAGCGAGGCCCACTCCAAAATCCTTATATTCGATCGCAACGGTACCGAGGCCTTGCGGGACCGGTACTGGAAATTCGCCGCCTGCTAGAAAAAAGGCTTCGTTTCCGCTTAGAGCGATCAGTGTGGGTTCGGCCAAGACTTTTACAAGGCCGTTCGCTTTGAGGGCGTCGATAAAAGTCGTCCAAGTGGCGCCGTTGGAAGTGAACCTGAAAATGGCATTGACGGTTTGAGAAACGAGAATATCGAAAGCGCTTCCCGCAGTAAGGTTCTTATCGTCGTCCAGGGACGTCAAGTCTCCCAATTTATCGATTCCAAACTTGCCGCTTTCGCTGATGTAATTGAAATTAACCCCCAGTCTTCTGCCCAGGCTTCTCTGCATCTCCGCCACCCTGACTTCCAACATTACCTGTTGCACGCCTCCGACCTCCAACAGGTTGTTCACCTTGCCTTCGGGAGCATGAGATCCAGCCAGCGACAAAACCTGGGAGAGATTCGCTGCGTTCGAGACACGCCCCGAAAGTGTGAGGGAATCGTCCATCGCGATTACGCGAATATCGCTCTCTCCGGGCAGAATTTCGTTTAATTTGCGTTTCAGGCGGGCGATGTCGAACGCCACTTCCACGTCGAAAATCCGGAAACCACCTTTATCGTACCATAAAGTAAGGTTGGTCAACCCGGGAGCTTTTCCGGTTATATAGAGTTCATGAGGTGAAATAAGTACGAAGTCGGCAACGCCGGGATCCCCGATGGAAACCCGTTTGACCGTTTTGTCGCTTTCGAAGATGATGGATTTTCCCATCGTGACGTTAAGTCTGTCCGCTTCCCGTGTATCCGCCGCCACAGGTCCGGCCGCCCATGATATATGAGACATCGCCAGAAAAATCAGGGCGAGCAACGGTGCAACCGCCATTCTTTTGTTCGCTTTTTTTAATATGATCACGAGCATCCTTTCTTCCTTTCGACTACATGTCAAATTTCTGTTGGCTCACTTTGTCCCCTTTGATCGTCTCGACTGTAAAGCTCTTTCTTTTAGGAGGTACCCATTCTCTTACCTTGGTGGGCGTTTTCGCCTCGGGATCGACACCTCTCAGCGACGCGAGAGTCTGGGAAATCGTCGCGCCTTTAGTTAATACGGTTTCCGTATCCATCATGTTTCTCAGCGCGAATTGCAATTTTCCCTCGGCTGCCGCCAGGGCAAGCTTCTCCCCTTGTTCCGGATCCACTTCCAGCGTATAGACATCCACAGGAAGAGGTTTTCCGTCCGACCTTTCCTGGATTTCCGTTCCTGTCGCGAGGACAAGAACATTGCTGAGGACCATCTTTGTAATTTCGTTCTTTGTATTCGGGTCCTTCAAAGTGACGAGAACGTCCACTCTGTTTCCGGGTTGAATAAAGCCGGAAATGCCGATCACCTTGTCCCCTTTCACCGCGATCGCCCTCATCCCCGGCTTGATAACGGCGGAAACCCCGCCTACCGTTACGTTTTCGGGCGCAAGCTTTGTCTCCAGAATCGGTTCCCTCTCCTTGAGAGCCGCAACGAGTACCCTTCCTTCAAGGGAGGCAGGATCCGTCTTGTAGCCGTTAGGAAGGCTCTCTCTATGGTAAGGAACGATCTGGAACATATCTTTGTGCAATTTCGTTCCCCAGTTCAAATCGCCTCCGGCTACGACCACCATTACGGATTCGACGTTCTTCGCAACGACTTCGCCAGGTGTCGATTTAAGCTGAAGCCAGTTATAGAGGAAAATGCTGCCACCCGTGGCGACGACCAATGCCAAAAAAATAGGAATAAAAGCCTTCCATCTACCCATTCTGTCACCCCTCCTTGTTATAGCGTTATAGATTCAAAAGCTTGAACCCGTCTCCCATCAATTTTGGAAAAGGGTCGTACCCTGTTGTTATCATAGTCACATAGAACAAAGTTCCCACCGCAGCTGGAACAGCGAAGCACAAAACAGGCCGCTTTTCATTTTCCTCCGGTGGTATGGGAATAAATTTGGCCGTCCTTGTAAATGTCTTGAACGTAATCCGCCATCTTGAAAGAATGGAAGCGAAGCGACTTGGATTCAATAGTAAATATATCAACGCATACACGCCGCCGGCCAAAATAGCTATTATGGATGAAATTAATATTCCTTTGGGACCCAATATGGCGCCTGCGGCCCCTATAAGCTTCGCATCGCCGGCGCCCATCGCTCCACATAGATAAGGAACGATGAATAGTCCAATGCCCAAGGCCAGGCCGCCAAAACTGAATGCCAATCCCTCCAATCCGCTCGAGAAAGAATGATAACCGATCGCCAAAACCATGCTTGGATAGGTAACCAAATTTGGGATTCTGTGTCGTCGCAAGTCTTCGATCACAGATATTCCGATGGTGCTTG
>CAZNTU010000234.1:0-8920 GCA_964575975.1 uncultured Desulfobacteraceae bacterium | reverse complement strand
CGAATTCCAACGCGTCGGCGTTGTATTCCGAAACGACGACGTCATGGCCGAACGCGGAGGCCGCAATTCCAACTATTCCGATTCCCGCCCCGATTTCCAGGGTCTTCCTCTCTCCGTTTCCGGGCTCCGCAATTAAATAATCGGCAAGCACCATGGAAGAGGGCCAAACTTTGGCCCATAATGGAAAGCCCTTCATCGGATTTTCCAAATCGATAAACCGGTCGATGCTCTTCGGCAAATAGTATTGGAAAGTCCTGCCGCCAACTTTCAACTCGTGGATTTCAGGGTCGTATTTTTCGACGAATGCCTGGTTCGAAAACATGTGTCTTATACCTTATAGAAATAAGCGTTCGCAGGCGCAATCGCGCCTTTAGTGGTTCCAATCCGCCGCACGGTGGAATCGACGCATGAATATTGCAATAATTCGAACATTTGACAAGACCTTATATTTTTTCGGATAATTCAATCGTAAATACGCCGCGTTATCGAGGGAAAAGCTTGGTCTCGGTTTCAAACAACCGGAACCAATGGAGATTTTATATGGATTCGACTTTGATCGACAGGCTCCCGGGTTTTTTGGAAACCTTGGGAATGGACGAAGACCCGATGGGAATTTTCTTTACGGACAACAAGCCCGACAATGGATTCGCGCCTCCCGAAGGGGAACTTCCGACACGGGAAAAGGAAGCGAAGAACGAAATCGATTGGGGAAGCGTGTTCTCGAACTTTTCGTGCGCGCTGGGCCATATCTGGAGAGCGCGCAAGAAAAAGACGGCGGCATACTTCGACGCACGGCATTTCGGCTGTCCGGGCGCGGCCTTTTGGATGGGTTTCATGAAGCCCCAAAGCGAAACTGTCATTCACTATGTTTCCTCGGGCATTCCCGGCGGCATGCATGGAGAGCGGTATTGCGACTCCCCGGACAACCTGCGGCGCATATTCGCCGAAATCGACCCCCGTCCGGCGCCTGCCAAGTATTGCGTTTTCAAACCGGTTTCCCAATTTTCCAAAAGCGAAACGCCCGAAATCGTCGCCTTTTTCGCCAGGCCGGAATCCCTGTGCGGTCTTCATCAATTGGCCGCCTTCCTGGCCAACGACCCCGAAATCGTCGCCTCCCCCTGGGGCGCGGCCTGCGGGAACCTGGTGGTTTGGCCGCTAAAATATCTGCAACGGGGAGAAACGCGGCCGGTCGTTGGCGGATGGGACCCGTCGGCCCGAAAATACTTCAAGCCCGACGAACTGTCCTTTACCGTCCCCTTTTCCATGTTTTCCGACATGCTCGAACGCTACGACCAGTCGTTCCTTTCGGGAAACACATGGAAAAACGTCCAAAAGAAGATCGAGCTGAGCAGAAGAAGATGGGAAAAATGAAGAACCGTAAAACGCGCGTGCTGCTGATATCGGCCAACACGGAACAAATCAACATGCCCGTGCTTCCGGTCGGGCTCGCGGGCGTGGCCGCCTCGCTCGAGTCGGCCGGACACGCCGTAAAGCTCGTGAACCTCATGGCCGTGGAAAATACCGGACCGGTAGTCGCCAAGTCCGTTTCGGATTTCGAACCGGACGCGATCGGCGTTTCCGTCAGAAACATCGACGACCAAGCCATGGAAAACCCGAAATTCCTTTTGGACGATGTCAAACGCATCGTCTCCGAGTGCAAATCCTGCTCTAACGCTCCGGTAATCCTGGGAGGCGCGGGCTACAGCATATTTCCCCAAAGCTGCCTTGCATTCCTCGGCGCGGACATGGGAATCGCGGGCGAGGGAGAAAAGGCCCTGCCGGAAATCCTTCATAGAATGGAAAAGGAAGAAAACCTCGACGGATATCCGGGACTTCATCTCCCAGGGAAAACGCAACCCGTTAAACCCGAAAGAATCGAAAGCTTGGACTCGTACCCGCTTCCCCGGCCGGGAACTCTGATAGACCCGGAAGACGAATCCGAAACCGCCGAAACTTGGCTTCCGATCCAGACCCGACGGGGATGCGCGATGAAGTGCCTGTACTGTTCGACCCCGGCCATCGAGGGGACCCTTTTGCGACGCCGAGACCCCGCCCGGGTGGTGGATGCCATGCGCGCCTATGTCGATGCCGGGGTGAACCGTTTCTATTTCACGGACAATACGTTCAACCTGCCGTATTCGTATGCGGAAACTCTGTGCGAAAAAATAATCGAGGCGGGTCTGAACGTTTCGTGCCGCGGCATTGTCTATCCTCGCAATATAGACGCCAGTCTTGCGGAAAAGATGGCGGCCGCCGGATTCAAGGAAGTCGCCCTGGGTTTCGAAAGCGGCTCGGCGAAGATGCTGAAAAACCTTAAGAAACGATTCTCTCCTGCAGATGTTCGCCAAGTCTCCGAAACTTTGAAACGGTTCGGGATCGCAAGGCTGGGATTCCTGTTGCTGGGAGGCCCGGAGGAAACCCGCGAGACAGTCTCCGAAAGCATCCGATTCGCCGAATCCCTGGAATTGGAAGCCATGAAAGTCACTGCCGGCATTCGAATCTATCCAGATACGCAACTTGCTCGAATCGCGGCGGAACAAAACCTGATTTCCTTGCGTGACGACCTGCTGCGCCCTAAATTCTACTTGACCGAAAAGTTGGGAGAATGGTTGAACGGAGTGTTGAAGGAGTGCCGCCTAAATCATCGCAACTGGTTCGTGTGACGGTCGGCGGAACAAGAAAAATTGGAGATTCTTACGGAATTTTGATGTACTTTCCGTGATGAAAAACGGGAGAGGCAAAGATTGGCGGTCTTGTACTGAACAATTTGAAATTCATTTGCTCCAAAGTTAGCGCTTATTCGCCTTCGCCCCCTGAACGCCGAACCCATCAACCCTGGCTCTACCCAAACTTGTGTCTCACCCCGTACCCCCCCGTGGGGAATCTCCACTCGATATTGAGGTACGGGCATCCGATGCGGCAGGAGCCGCATTCGAGGCAACCCTCGTAGTTCACGCTGATCCGGTCGTGCTCCAGACGGTACACGTTGGCGGGGCAGATGTACAGGCACGGCTGTTCGCCGCATTCGTCCATGCAGACCGCGCCGTCTATTACAACAAGGTGCGATTTTTCGTCCACGTTGAAACGGTTCAAGAACAGTTTGTCCTCGATGGATCCTTTCATGACACGCTCCTGTATCCATCCCAGGCAAGCTTGAGCAAAGTCTTGAGGGAATGGTTTCTTCGCAGGTTCCTCCAGATTTTACCCTGCTTTTTGCTCTTGGAGACGCCGTCCACGGTGAGCATTTCGCGGGCGGCGAACGCGGCGGCTTCGGGAAGGGTCCCGAACAGCTCCGGATGGTTCGCCAGGAAGGGGTTGAATCGTCGGTATTTTTTCAGATCTTCCATGACGAAGCTGTTTTTCAGCCGCTCTTCGTAGCTTTTCAGGGTCGCGACGGTGAAGTCGTTTTTCCGGATTGCCTCGGTTATGGTTTCCGCCGCCAGCACCCCTGAAATCATGGCCAAGTTGGAGCCTTCCCGGTGAAGAGTGTTGAAAAGCATGGCCGAGTCTCCCGCGATCAGGTACCCGTCGCCGCAAGGGCGGGGAAGATGGTCGTAGCCACCCTCCGACAGCCAGTGCGCCATGTACTCGGTGGGCTTTCCGCCCTCCACCAGCGGGGCGACCATGGGATGGGTCTTGAACTTTTCCAGCATTTCGTATGGCTTGACCTTGTTTTTGGAAAAATCGGCAAGGTTCGCCCCGATGCAGACGGACAGGCTTTTGCGGTTCGTGTAGATGACGGCCACGCCGTTCATTCCCATGGTGGCGCTCCCCAGAATCTCGGTGGTGACGCCGTCGCCCGGAGGCACGTTGAAACGTTGGTCGATGACCTCTTCGGGAAGTTCGACGACTTCCTTCACGGCCAGCGCGACGTTTTCCGGGGAGGGCTCGGGGCGGAATCCGGTCTTGGCGGCCAAGGGAGAGTTGATTCCGTCGGCCAGAAGAACCACCTTGGCCTTCAAGTCTCCGTCTGGTCTGTCAGTGCGGACCCCGGTCACCCTGCCGCTTTCGTCCCTCAGGAGATCGACGACGACCGTGCCGCAAACCACAAACGCCCCCCTTTGGGATGCCTGGTCGGCGAACCACCTGTCGAATCTGGCCCTGCCGACGGTGAACACGTTGTAGCGGCGCTCGGATTCGAATATCCTGTCCCGGTAGGACACCGCGTATCCTCCTTCCTCGGAAAGGTACCAGATTCGGGACTCCACGATGTTTCTCTCCACGGGACAATTCTTCCTGGCGAAATCGGGTATGACCCGGGCCAAGTCGTGCCCGTAAAGGACGCCTCCCGAGATATTCTTCGCGCCGGGATACTCGCCCCTTTCCAGGACGACGGGCTTTATCCCCTTGTCGGCCAGAGCGCAGGCCGCCGAGATTCCCGCCGGTCCCGCTCCCACTATTGCCGCGTCGTAGATTTTTTCCATGCGAACCTTTCGGTTTTGTTTTCGACGAGTTCGTCCCGCATGGACGTCATCGCGAATGGTTCATTTTGGCCCTGAGCTTTTCCGTGAGAATCGGGACGATTTTCCGGTAGTCGCCCACGATTCCGACGTCGGCCACCTGAAAGATGGGAGCGTTTTCGTCGCTGTTGATCGCAACGATTTTCTCGGCTCCCTGGATGGCGACGAAATGCTGGATCGCGCCGGACACGCCTACGGCCACGTAGAGTTTGGGGGCAACCGTTTTTCCGGTTTGTCCCACCTGTCTCTCGTAGGGCATCAATCCCGCCTCCACGACCGGCCTGGAGCAGGCGAGGGTCCCCCCCAGAAGGTCCGCCAGTTCCTGGAGCATGGGAAAGGAGGATGCGTCGCACGCCCCTTTTCCGGCGGTTACCAGCGCGGGGTATTCCGTGATGTCCGTCTCTCCGGCTGTTTTGACGTCGGGAGCGAAGCCGACGACTTGGGCGAGCGCGTCCTCCACCGGCTTCCATTCGTGCCGAAAGACATTCGCCTTTCTTGAAGCGTCCCTTTCGGGCATTTTCATGACACGGGGCCTGACGGTGCTCATTTGGGGACGACGGCTTTCGCAGAAAATGGTGGCCATGATGTTGCCGCCGAACGTTGGCCTTGTCATGAGCAAGAGTCCGGTCTCCTCCTCGATGTCCAATTCCGTGCAGTCGGCGGTCAGGCCCGCGCCCAGCCTCGTTGCGGCGGCGGCGGCCAAGTCCCGTCCCAAGTGCGTGGCTCCGATCAGGAAAATCTCCGGGCGGATTTCCTTGCACATGTCGGCCAGCAACTTTCCGTAGGGCCTCGACAGATAAGTCGCAAGTTCGGGATGGGAAACCGTGTGGATTTCGTCGCATCCGCAGGCGGCGACCTCGCCGGCGATCTTTTCCACGTCGTTTCCCAACAGAAAGCCGATCACCTTGGTGTTGCGCTTGGACGCGAGTTCCTTGGCCTTTCCGACGAGTTCCAGCGAGACGGGGGCGGCGGAGCCGTTGGACACCTCGACGAAGACGGCCACGCCCTCGTAGGTAGCGCCTTTGATCGCCTGCGCCAGTTTCGGCTTGGCCTCGACCCGTTTGCGCTTTTTTCTTTCGAAGGATATGGCGTCCACGGGACAGACTTCGGAGCATTTGCCGCAACCGACGCAAACTTCGGGATCGACGCGGGCGACTCCTTCGTCGGAAAGCTCGATGGCCCCGACGGGGCATTCTCCGATGCAAATCTGACAGGCGATGCACTTGTCGGAAATGACCTGGGCGACTTCGATTCCTCTCGAGTTTTTCGGCATCGGGACTTACGCCTCCCATCCGTTCAAAAGTTTGGAGCAGAAGGCCTCGTCCGCCAGCAGCAGGTCGAGAACTTGGTCCACGGCTTTTTCCGGGTCGAATTCCCCGCGAATCTTGGGGCCGCCCTGGCGCGGAGTAGGGGCAGATATTCTTCTCACCCACGTGGGGGACCCTTTGATGCCGACCATGCTTTCCAAGGCCCCGATGCTTTTCGCGTCCCAGACCGGCACGGAGGCCGAAATCGAGGCCATCAGATTCGGAAGCGACGCTCTTCTGGGCTTGGCGATCTCCAGCTCCACTGTCAGAAGCGCCGGCAGTTTTCCGACGATTGTCTCCACGCCGCCGTCCACTTTTCTATCCACCTGGATTTTCTTTTCCGCCGGATCGATCCGATCCACTTTCGCGACATAGGTCAGCTGGGTGTATTTAAGGCGGGTGGCGATGCCGGGGCCGGTCTGGGCAGTATCTCCGTCGATGGCCATCTTGCCGCAAATCACTAGGTCCACGGGCGTTTCCGCGTCGATTTTCAGTATGGCCATGGCGAGGGTGTAGCTGGTGGCAAGGGTGTCCGCCCCGGCGAAGGCGCGGTCGGAGAGGAGGTAGACCTCGTCGGCGCCCAAAGACAGGGCCTGCCTCAGGACCGCAGTCGCCTGGGGCGGCCCCATGGCGATCGCGACCACTTTTCCCCCGTGCTCCTCCTTGATCCGGACCGCCTGCTCCAAAGCGACCAGGTCGTAAGGGTTCATTATGGATTCGACGCCCGAGCGGACCAGCGTGTTGGTTTCCGGATCGATTTTCACCTGGGCCGTGTCCGGAACTTGCTTGAGACAGCATACGATTTGCATACGAAAGATTTTCCTTAAGCCGGAAATTTACTTCAACGTTGCCGGGCAATTCATGGATATCAGGGCGCGATTTCGACGATTTCGGCCTTGATTTTGGAGATTCCCAGTTTCTTGCAGGCCCTCCAGCGCTTTTCGCCGTCCACGATTCTGAATTCCTCGCCGGTGAACCATATTTTGATCGGTTCGGTTTGTCCGTCTCGACGGATGGTTTCCGCCATTTTTTCGATGGATTCGATCTGGCAAATGCATCGCCTGTTCGGGTGAATGGTTTCGATTTTCATCCATTCGATTTTCATGCAAACACCTTGTGCGAAATTTTCTTCCAAGAGATTTTGAAGATTATCGCGCGCCCCGCAGGGAGCGCGAAATCGGTAGAAAAGGGTAAATTGCGTCGAGATCCTCCGTATTTTCGATTCAAGAACCGTTTGGCGTCGACCGGTATCCGTTCGGGCGACTCCTGTGCCAGTCCCACGCGGTTCGGACGATTTCCTTCAGGTCTCCTCGACGGGGACGCCATCCCAGTTCCTTCATCGCTTTTTCGCTGGAGCCGATCAGGACCGCCGGGTCGCCGGTGCGTCTTGCCACGATCTTCGAGACGATTTCCGCGCCCGTGACCTCCCTGGCCGTTTCGACGACCTGCTTCACGGAATGGCCTTCCCCGTTTCCGAGGTTGAAAGCCTCGCAACATTCGGTTTCGAGCAGTTTTTCCAACGCCAGAAGATGCGCCTGGGCCAAGTCTTCGATATGGATGTAGTCCCGAACGCACGAGCCGTCGGGAGTGGGATAGTCGTCTCCGAACACGTATACGGCGTCCCTTTTTTTCAAGGCGGCTTCGAGTACGAGCGGGATCAGGTGGGTTTCCGGCGAATGCGCCTCTCCGACTTCGCATTCCGGGTCGGCCCCGGCCGCGTTGAAATATCTTAGGGAAATGGAGTCGAGACCGTACGCCCCATGGAAATCCGCCAATATTTTTTCCACCATCAGTTTGGTTCGCCCGTAGGGGGAGATGGGGTTTTGCGGATGATTTTCGGTGATCGGAATTTCGACGGGCTCGCCGTAGGTGGCGCAACTGGACGAAAAGATGAATTTCCCCATCCGGTTTCGGACCATCGAATCCAGCAAATCCAACGTGCGCAACACGTTGTTCCGATAGTACATCGACGGCTTTTGCACGGACTCTCCCACTTCCAGGAAGGCGGCGAAGTGCATGACCGCCCGGATCTCCCGCTCGGAAAGGATTCGGTCGAGCAATTCCCGGTCGGACATGCAGCCGTTGTAGAAAGGTCCCCATCGCACGGCCTCCCTGTACCCGCGCGAAAGATTGTCCAAGACCACCGGCTCGTATCCGTTGCGAGCCAGATACTTGCACATGAACGAGCCTATATACCCCGCGCCTCCCACCACCAAAACCGTTTTCACGATTGATTCCTTTCTCCCTGGGTTCGTCGATCCTTCCTTCGTCGATCGTTTCTGGAACAATCATAAAGGATTTGTCTCTCCCGGGCAATAGAATGATCGGTCTGCGACATGAAATTGCCTGGTTTCCATGGCCGATATTGCATCGCTCCTTTTTAGCGAGTATTATAGTACGAAAAAGGAACCGATCCCTTTAGCGGATTCGAAACCCGTTCGACTATTTTCGGGAAATTCATTAAGACACGAGATGAGAAGTTCCACGATTTTTTTCGTTTTCGCGGCGGCCATGGGGGCGATTCTGGCCTGCCATTTGGTCGTCCATCCGGCGGTCTCGAACTCGGAGTTTCAAAAGCGGATCGACGCCGAAAGGCAAGTGGTGGAAAGGCTTGGCCTTACCGACCTATGTCTCTTCACCGAGGCGCGCCATACGAGGCATGTCACCCAGACAGACCTTTTTTCGGCCTTCCAGGACCATCCGGGAGCGCGGGAACATTTTCCCTCCGGCTCCATGGTCGGACCTCCGCCCAGATACGAAAAACAAATCCCCAACAGGAATATGGAAAAATGAAAAGATGGTTCGAGCGCCAGCGCTATTTCATGGATTTCGCCATCGCCTCTCTGGCGCGCGGAAAGGTGAAAAACGCCTTTCTGGTCCTGTGCTACGCGCTCGTCATATTCCTGATCGCGTCCACGATGTTTTTTTCGGCGTCCATTCGACACGAGGCGGTTTCGGTTCTGGAAAATTCGCCTGAAATTTTGGTCCAGAGGACCGTGGCCGGACGCTACGCCCCCA
The DNA here is from genome assembly GCA_964575975.1 of uncultured Desulfobacteraceae bacterium. GTDB lineage: Bacteria > Desulfobacterota > Desulfobacteria > Desulfobacterales > SKZT01. The sequence continues at coordinate 135 of CAZNTU010000234.1, read as the reverse complement.
TTCCATTGGAATACGCCAAAAAAATCGGAGAAATACGCGGGACGCGACGAGTTGTCGGAAGGCTTTGGGGATATTATTTCCATCCGGCAGCAGGGGCCAACTACACGGTCATGGTTCCTGCGGGGGAGGAAATAG
>CAZNTU010000233.1:0-8925 GCA_964575975.1 uncultured Desulfobacteraceae bacterium | reverse complement strand
TGCCGTAAGCCGACAATGCGAGCGGCTTTGGTTTCTTTATTTCGTTCCGAGGCCCCGAATGCGGCATTTAAAGCGTTTTTCGATTTTTCCTTTGTTTGCTGTCGTTCGCGAACCGCAAGGTTCCGGAGTTTCGATCGGGAAAAGCCCGAACCGAATCCACGGTTGTAAATATACATGGAGAAAGGGTTCTTGTCCGCGGTCTTCGGGTTTTTTTTCGAAAAAATTTCCGGAATTCCCGACCCCGGCCGAAAGCGGGCCGGAAATTCCGGCCGGCTTCGACGACGCCCGGCGGGTAGAATTCGAGGCGGGACCGGGTTAAAATGCGAAGCGTGACCTGGAAAAGCGGAAAAAACAGCGAATCGCCTTGCAAGCGGGCGCAGGTATCCCTTTTTCCCGCTTTCGGGAGTTGTTTTTTTCTGTTCTTTGACAAGTTTTTGATATGTTTCGTTACGTTACCCGAGCCGCGGCTTTCTCGGCGTCGGGAGCCGCTCGATTTTTTCCGAGGGGAGCCGAGGGCGATTTCGATTCTTCCCTATAGCGGACGGAGGCGTGGTGGGCGATGAAGGCGAGCGTTATGCGGATCAATCCGTAATCGGCGTTCCGGCAGGTATTTTCGATATTGTAAAAGTCGAGGACGGAATTCATTCGTTCCGAAGCGCTTCTCTTCTTTGCGATCTCTTTGAATTTTTTGCTTTTCCTCGGCAAAGGCGGATAGAGCCTCGGATCCGTTTCCGATTTTATATGGACGAAAGGGCCGAGAGAGCTTTCCGGCTTGCAGTCGGCTTTGCGCGGACAGGAATCTTCGCGGAAAACGTAAACGGGTTTTCGGTTCGTTCGGGTCATGCGTTTCGCCGGGCAGCAGTACACGTGCTTGTTTTGGCTTTTGTCGAACTGGTGATGCCTCATCCTCGCCAAGGCCGGGCACAAAGGCGTGCCGTCTTCGTCGAGACGAACTTCGTTTCTACCCGGCGGATGCGGGGCGACGGGTTTGCTGTTTTCGGAAAGGGGGACGACCGGAACGATTCCTTTGGCGTCGAAATATTCGCAATGGGCGTAGGAATCGTGGTGGCCGTCTCCGCAAAAAAGGACGATTTGTATTTCCACGCCGTTTTCCTTCGCGGTCTTCAAGAGTCGATCGATCGCTTTCAGCGACAAAGTGTAGTCGCTTTCGTTTCCTCCGGGCATGACGACTTGAAGGGGAAAATCGTGACCGTTGCAAGCGACGATCAAATGGCAGTATCGGTCGCCGAAAACAAACGAATTGGTGCGGTGGTTGCGGCGCCATTCGGCGGTCGGACTCGCGTGGAGCCTGTCGTGCTCGCATTTGTAAACGCCTTCCTGCCGGCACGCGCAAGTCGGTTTTCCGTCTGCGGAAGCGGCGGTCGGCATGATGGAGCCGTCTCCGACTACGACTGCTCCGTCCAGATTGTCCAAGAGGCCGGATTCGATGGAAGGGACGACGGCCGTTTGGAAAAGCAGGTCTTCCAGGATCTTTTGGAATCCCGCCTTTCTCGGCGGATCGGACTTCCCCAAAGTTTGTCGACGAGGATTTTCGATCGGGAATAGTTGGGATCCAGTTGGTGTCTTTTGGCTTTTTTTTCGTTCGGAAAATTTCTCCGATGGCTCATGGCGTTGAATTGGCTTCTCCGAATTTCGTTCCCGCACCTCTTTTTATACGTACCATCGACGATTCTTTTTTTGAAGTCGTAATAGGTGCCGACGCCGGGCGTATCGCCCGGTTCGAAGCCGCACAGAATGGCTTTTATCGATTCGCCTCGGGTCTTTCCGACCCAGTCGTCGATACTCGAAACCCGAAACAGTGCCATGAGGATCAAAAAGCGAAGCATGCAAACGGGGTCCCGGGGCTTTTTCCTCGGGTTCGGAGCGCAGACGGTTTTCAGGATCGGTATCGCGTTGTCGAGGTTCAGCATTTTCGACGCTCTTCGTTTCCCGTCGATATAGTTTCGTTTCCGCAAGCTCCTTTATTCCGAAAATAAGCGACGGCGAACCGGAGCCGGTTTGCCCGCTTTATACTTATAAAACCATAATATGCTGTTGTCCAGGCCGTTGGACGTTGATTTTCGCGGCGCTCCAAGGGCCTGAAAAGGGTGGTGGCGAATATAAAAGAAAATCGAAGCGCAAGTATAGCTCTCGGCGACGGGAGAATCTCCGGCTCCACGGTACCGGACCCCGCACTCCAGGCCCGCCTCAACGCCGGGCCGCGTCCTTTTTTTTAATCCGAGAGCCCGAATTCATGGGGCGATCCGCGATTGATAACGGAAATGGCAGCGAAAAACAGCCGCTAAAGACAAAGCTCTCCAAATCCGAGAGACCTCGAAAAGGAGAACTTGGTATCGAACTCGACCGTTTTGAATTAAGCATTAACAGTCTTGGCTGTTTGATGAATCGACGGATGGATCAAGTGACAATTTCAGATTCTATATTTCCAATAACCGGGTTCGCGCCTGAGATTCATGACAGCCAATATGAAAATCGCATTTTTTTGCTCGCTGTAAATCATTCCGTATGGAAACCTTTTGGCGAGGCACCTTCGGATATCGGCATCCAAAGGTGTCCAAGCTTTAGGGTTTTCTGCAATTCTTTTGACGGCGGAATAAACCTCTATCGAGAAATCATATCCCAACCCCTCTTGAACCTTTTCGTAATAATCGACTGCCTCTTTAAATTCGGCGCTGGCGTCGGGATGAAAAACGACATTCATTTTAAAATCGGCTCCAAATGTCTTTAAAGACGGTATCGCCGGGAATGCCCTCGATCTCGCCGGATTTCAAATCGTCCAACCTTTTTTTTGAAATCTCAAGCCATTTGCGATCAGTTTCCAAACTTGCCGGATTCATGCTTTCGATCAGCAGTTCTATTATATACGCCCTGTCTTCGACAGGGAGCGCCAAAATCTCTTCGATAATTTGTCGTTTCGACAACATCGTCTCTTCCTTTCCCGGTTCCGGAAAAACCATGCAGGCATGGCCTTAACTATCGTGCCGTGCCCATTTGGAATCGGTTCTTTTCGAACGAACCTTAAGTTCGAAAATAGCACGCCTGTCGTTCGAATTCAATCCGACCGTAACATCCGCAATAAAAAAGGGATGGCTGTAATTCGTCAGAAAATGAAAAGACACAAAAACAACAAGTATATCACAGCCGAATATCCAAACTAGATTGTCAGGTGCATTACGATGGATAAAAAAGCTCCAATTTGGGTCCGTGACTCGCTTCCAGAAAAACAAGGATTGAAATTAGAAAAACGGGACGCCGACGAAGACGCACGGGAAATACGGAAACGAAAGGTATAGCGACGCTTTGCTCGACCCGACCGATCTTTTTCCGTTAACGAACAAAGCGCCTGTGGATCGAAAATTGTCCGCGAGCGATGCGCAAAGCGTACCAGGCCCGGACCAAGGCGTCCGGATCGATGTTTTTTTCGAGCCGGAGCAGGCATCGGGCCAGAAAGGGGGCGTCGAGCGTGTGCAGGTCGCGGACCAGCGGAGCCAGAGAGGCGGCGGAGAGATATCGGCAGCCGAGTCCCAATTCGGCCGCTCCCAGCAGCTTTTGCCGGATTCGGTCGAACAGTTCGCGCAGGGCGGCCGTGTCGGAAGAGCATGCGGGTTGTTCAAAACGCGGGCGGTTGCTTTCGAGGGTCTTTTTCAGCCAGGCCTTCCAGCGTCCCGGTCGTTTCGGATCGATGTGTTCCAGGTCGGGATGCAGGCAGAGCCAATCGTTTTTCTCTTTTAGGATGACGCTCGCCGGGGCCATCGTCAGTTCCTCGTCCGCCCGTCGGACATCCACCGCGAGGCCCCAGATTCTGTTCGCGGCCGATTCGATCAGCCAGTTGAGGATTTCGGCGCGATGGTCGTTGTATCGGTTCACCGGCAGGTTCAGCCGCAACCGGTCGCCGGCGTCGTCGTCCGCCCAGCCGATCCATTCCTGCTCTCGCTCGTCCACGACGAAGGGGTGCAACTTGCGAGGGCGTATGATCGCCGGCGGAATTCTTCGGTTCTCGTCGCCCATGTTCCCGCCCAGCCATCGGCCGAAAAGCCGCCAGTTACGAAAGCCCAGCTTCTCGATGGAATCCCGGTGCGCGACCGCCTCTTCCACTTTTTCCAGTCTGGTGGAAGCGGATTGGGACAGACTGCCGTCGCGGCTGGCCTTCGCTCCTTTGATATGAAGCACCCGGCCGTTCAGGGCTTCCGGCGACCGCCCGTTTTGCCAGGGCAGGGCCGCGCTCCAGGCTTCCAGCGGGTTGAAGGTTCGGGCGGCTTCGCCGCCGCGGCCGCAATTGATCCGCAAGGGCTCGCCGGTTTCCAGGTCCCAGAGCAGGATTTCGATTCCCTTCGCGCCGCTTCGGGTTTCGTACCGGTGCGCGCCGCAGAGCCACAGCGGTCCCGTCGGTCGCTCGGCGTATTCACGCTTGAACTGTCCGCGCAAGCTCGCCATGCGCTCCGGCGGGCTGTTTTGCAAAGCTGCGGAAAGGACTTTCGCGTCCGTTACCCGGTCGAACAGCAGTAGCGGGTCCGTGCCCGCTTTTTGCCTGCGGAAGGCGGTCAGTTCGCCGGCCAGGCGCAGAACCAGGGCGCTCAGGCGGGGCAGGTTTTCCCCCCGGGCCGACCACGCGAGTTCTCTCAAGGCCTCCTCCGTGTGCCGCGGCAGGTGCATCAGGCCGCAGTCCAGCATGTTTGCCAGCTCGAGGTCGAGCTGGCGCAGGAGTTTTCGTTCGTCTCCGGACAAGGATCGGTCGGCCGTTTCGGTCTCCAGGAAGTCCGGCCAGGGGATCTCGTCGCCCCGACTCCGCCGAAAGCAAAGCAAACAGGCGGCGATCAGTCCTTTGCGGCGATGTTCGGGCGCGTCGCAGACGACGCCGTCGAGGCCGGCGCCCGCGACGTAGCGGCACTGCCGGCCCGGTCCCAGGTCGATTTTGATCGAGCCAGGACCGGTCTCGATTTTACTCCCCGCGTCCGGCGTCGAAGCCAGAATCCGGGCCGCCATGCGCGTACCCGGCTTTCCCGCCCATTTGAAAATTTCGGAAAACGAATATCGAAGCAAATCCTCGTCCGCCGCCGGCGTTTCGGGCGAGTCGGCGGCATCGGCGGCAACATCGGTTCCGGACGCGGAATTTTCCCGCAAAAACAAGACCGCCGCCGCGATATGCACGCAAACGCCGGAGGCGTTGCAGTCGCAGCGCGCCTCGGTCGGAGTTCCCCTGGGGAATACCACGATCCTGCCGTCGACCGTCAGCGTTCCCGATTCGTCGGAGGTCTCTTGCAGATCGACCTTGCCCGCGTGTACCAGCTTGCGCGCCCGGCGTACCAGGCCGACGCTGGCCAGATCGGCCAGGGCGGCTTCGTCGTAAGCCTTGATTCGCTCCCGCCAATCCGTCATCGATCCATGACCTCCGCCAGCCAGTTGGCAAAGCGCCCGGGCGTCATTGCCCCCACGCGCATCCCGACCCGGTCCAGGCGACCGGCAAGGCCCCGGTCGAAATCCGGCGTCCCGGCGTCGCTCAAGGCGGCCAGGCCGAGCAGGGTTACCCCCGATTCGGCCATTCGTTTCACCGAAGCCAGCAGCGCCCGCTCGTCCGCGCCTTCGTAAAAATCGCTGATCAGGGCCAGCACGGTCCTGCCGGGATTTCGCACCAGGGTTTCGCAGTAGGAGACCGCCCGGCCGATGTTCGTGCCGCCGCCCAGCTGGACGGTCATCAACAGGTGGACCGGATCGTTGACACGGTCGCTCAAATCGACCACCCCGTGGTCGAACACGACGATCCGCGCGGTCACTCCGGGAAGGCCGGCTAGGATTCCCGCCATGACTGCGGAAAAAATCACGGAAGTCGCCATGGAGCCGCTCTGATCGACGCACAGAATCACGTCCCAGGGCAGTAGCCGTTTCACGCGGCCGTTGAAATACAGACGATTCACGATCAATCGGCCGCGTTCCGGGTCGTAGTTGCGGAGGTTGTCCCGGATCGTCCGTTTCCAGTCGAAATTCCGCGCGATTTTCAGATACGATCTTTGAAAACGGTTCCGGCGGCCCCCGAAGGCGGTTTGGACTTCCCGCCGGAGACGACGGGCGATTTCCTCCACGACCGCGGAGACGATTCGCAGCAACTGCTCCGTCACGGCCGCGTTCATTTTGCCCTTTAGCATCAGCAGCGATTCGAGCAAACGCCGGTTCGGCGCCATCCTGCTCAGAGTTTCCGGGTCCTGCAATATTTCGTGCATTTCGAAGCGGTCCAGGGCGTCCGCGCGGATGGTTTCGCAGACGTCGTCGGGAAAGAGCTTGGGAAGCTCCTTCATCCAGTCCAGCACGGCGGGCAGGGAGTCTTGGGAACCCGCTCCCCGGCTGGCCGAACCGAGCCGCAGGCCGCGCTTTTCGTACGCCCGGCTGTACAGAAAATCCAGGGCGGCTTGCATGGCGGCGTCCCGGCCGTCCAGAGGGCGTTCGCCCATCGAGCGGTCGGACAACCGTCCCAGAATCAGGCGCCAGCGCCTTTCAATCGTTTTCATGGAAATACCACTCCGTAAGATGCTCCTCTTCGATCCTTCGCTTGACGGCTTCGTCCAGCGCGGGTCCCAACGCCAGTTCCGCAGGCGAGAACGCGGCTTGTTCGCCAAGGCGACATTCGCCGGTCAATCCGTTCAATACCGCCGCCTGCCGGGCCACCGCGTCGATCTCCTTGGGACTCAAATCGGTGAACAGCAGCCGCAAAGCGGGAAGCAGGGATAAGAAGCGTTCTTCGGGCCATTTCTCGACGAGCCGGTTCAGACGTTCCAGCACCTCCGGTATCCGCCACAGTATTTCCCGAGCCACCCGGATCAGACCTTGCAGACAGCCGACGGCGTCCTCGGCCGGTTGCTGCGCCTTCAGAAAAACGGCCAGACAGCCGTCGAGATCCTCGCCCGCCAGTTCGCCGTTCTTGAAAAGCAGCCCCAGGCATCCGCCGCGAATCACCGCCGGGCAGTTCGTATCGTCCAGCAATCGGCGCAGAATCCGGTCGTATGTCTCCGCGTCCTCCCCCATCTCAGGGCGCAGAACGTTCAGCGCCAGCATGGTCGGTATCGTCCCGGCCGCGTCGTCCGCCTTGATCCCGGCCAGACGGGGCAGCAGGAAAAGCGCGTTGCGCCGGCATTGGCGGAGCAGAGAAGGCAGATCGACGTCCAGCCGGTCCGACTCCAGGACCGCCCGTCCCTTTTGCAGGGCCAGCAAGCCGCGGGCGCAATCGACGACCGAGGAAAGCCGGTCGTCGCCGTCGATCGACGCGCCGATGGAATTCGCCAAGGTTTGCGCCTTCCGATGCAGTCCCATGACGCAGGCGCGAATCAGGAGAGCGACGCCGACGCCTGCCCGGCCTCCCCGGCCTTGGGCTTGCAAGTCCTTCTCCACCGCGCGCAGCTTGGCCGTCGCCGCTTGCTCCAAGGTCGTGCCGTCCACGATCCGGGCAAGCAGGCGAGCTTCCACCTGGGGAGTCCACGCGTAGCGCCAGTGCTCGCGCATCAGTCCCAGGCAGTGCCCGTTGACAAAGTCGGGGCCGCTTTGCCACTCGGCCAGTCCGGCGTCTATCCACCGCATCAAATGCAAGTAGCGGCTGATTCGAAGGTGGCGAGGCTTTCGGTAGACGTCCAGTTCCAAGTCCTTGGCCTGGGTCGATTCGAAGTCGAGCTTCAGGTCCAGGCCGCGTCGCCAGGCTTCTCGTACCAGCGGCGGCTGGCGCGTATCGGCGGGAATGTCTCCCAGGCGGTCGCCGCTCAGCACCCGACGGGCGTCGGCGACAAGCGACAGGGAAAGCGGAAGGGCGTCCTTCGCGTAGCAGCTTTGCACGGCGTCCAGCACTTCGCCGCGCCCGGGGCCGGAACAACCCCGCAGCCGGGCCAATTGCTCGGCTTGGAAAAGGGCTGATTGAACCTCGGCCGAACTGACGACGCGAGAAAGCTTCTGCTTCCGGTTGTCGTGGGCCACCCGAATCAGCAGGTCGGCCGCGCTTAGAGACAAATAGTCCGCCGCGTTTCCGTCCATCCGCTCCCAGACGGCCTGGTAGTAGGCCGGGGCCGGCATTCCGGCGGCATAGCCGTTCAGGCTGTCCAATTGATCGAAACTGAAGCGAATCAGCCAATTGCGGTCTCCGTCGGATGCTGTCGGCTTCGGCTCCGGGATTTTTTGCTTTCGCCCGACGGCCGTCGCCAGGGCCGGGGCGTGAAACCCGCTGACCACCGCGACGAGCGGGCCGCCTGATTCTTCTATCGCCTCCCGAACGCGCGCCGCCATGAATCTTTCGCGATCCAGGTCGCCTTCGGCGGCGATCACTTCGGGTTCGTAGTCGCGTCGGGCCAGCTCGCAATAGGCGTAGACATCGGTGAAGAAGCCTTCCCAGTCGTCCAGTTCAGACAGCGGGCGCTGCTCGAACAGCCGATCCCAGCTCTCGAAATGGTCGCGGCAGCCCATCCGGGCGGCAATGGCCTGCAAAAACCGGCTGTGGGCCAGGTAGCGCTCGGTCATGAGCGACTGCGCTTTTTCGTCGATCTTGGACGCCGGGCGAAGACCGTAGGGAAGATCGATAAACCGGGCCGGAATCTTCAAGCTGCGAGCGGTCCGGATGGCCACCCATTCCGGGCTGTAGTCGCAAAGCGGGAAGAACGCGGAATACAGCTCTTCCTCGTCCCCCTTCTGGCTCAGCAAGGCCACCGGCGGTCGGGTGTCCGGGCTCTGCAACTGATCGACGAGGGGATTGCAGTCCCAGGGACCCTCGATCAGCACAGTTTTCGGGCGGACCGTTTCCATCAGCCGGCGAAGGGCGAACGCGCAGGCCGGGCTGTGATGCCGGACCGGCGCCCAATAAACGGGACCCTCCCACAGCCGGGAGGCGCGGGCGCGGATTTCCTTCGGCAGGGTTTCGGGATTCACTTCAGAGCGTCC
>CAZNTU010000232.1:0-8954 GCA_964575975.1 uncultured Desulfobacteraceae bacterium | reverse complement strand
CGCTGCTTTCCGGCTCGAACGCGTCGGGCAAGTCGACCGTTTTGCAGGCGCTTGTATTGCTCCAACAGACGATGCGCGAACACGAATGGTCCACGCGCCTTCTCTTGAACGGCAAATCCACCAGGATGGGCACCGTTTCCGATGTCGTGGACAAGGTCCATGGCCGACGGTCGTTCGAGATCGGCATTTTCGATTCCGACAGGGAATATCGGTGGGTTTTCGAAGGCGAAAGGACGGGAATGTCTCTTTCGACGGAAAAGGTTGTCGTCGGAGACAAAGAGGTTGACCGGCCGCAAGCGTTGCGATATCTGCTTCCCCCCGAAGTCGCGCAGGAAGATCGGGCGTTCGCGGAACGCTTGCTCGGCCTGACCTATATCACTGCGGAGCGCGTCGGCCCCCGCGAAGCGTATGCCATAGAAGACCGGCAGGTTTCGACCGTGGTCGGATCTTCCGGAGAATACGCCGTGAGCGTCCTTCACTGGGGCAGGGACGAACAGGTTATAGAGGAAATCGAAATCCCTGACGTTCCCAAAACTCGGTTGCGCCAGGTCGAGGAGAGGATGCGCCGATTCTTTCCGGGGTTCGCCATGACGCTTCAGCAGATTCCGAACGCCAACGCGGTCACTCTCGGGATGCGAACGTCCAAAGATACCGATTTCCATCGGCCGCTGCATGTCGGCTTCGGATTGACCCAGGTGTTTCCGATCATGGTCGCGGCGCTGTCTGCAAAAAAAGAGGACATCCTTCTCGTCGAAAACCCGGAAGTGCATCTTCATCCGGCGGGACAGGCGCTCATGGGCCAATTTCTCGCGGATGCGGCAAGGGCCGGAATCCAGGTCGTCGTCGAGACGCACAGCGATCACGTTTTGAACGGCATCCGCAGGTCGGTCAAGGCCGGGCGTTTGACGCCGGACCGGGTCGTGCTGCATTTTTTCAGACAGCGAAACCAAGAAGCCGCGCAGGTGGCGAGCCCGCAATTGGACCGTACCGGCAACATCGATGTATGGCCCGAAGGATTTTTCGACCAGTTCGACAAAGACATGAATTATTTTGCCGGTTGGAGTGAATAAGTGGAATTCCTTGTCAACGACCTTTCTCTTGACGCCCAATTCTCCTGCGCCGACGACTTCATGGCTGTGATCGGCAAATTGATGGAGCTTCGCCGGATCGCGACGCAATACGGCAGAGAATTGTTTTGCCATAAGAATCTTCTTCAGTCCAAGGCGACGGTTGACATGACAATGTTCCAGATGGTGCAAAGCCTGCCCGTCGACGAACGCCGTTCGCTGCTGCAATGGTTGACGAAACAGGGTCCTTTCTGGGATGAAAGGCGATATCACGCCCCCGACGACTGGCTGGAATGCGACGGGTGCATTGTTACGGATACGGCGGTCGGAGAGGCGGGATGGTGCTGTTTGAACGGCATCGATCGGAGACTTGCCGGCTTTTCGCCGTCGAACTGGGAATTCACGCCTGTAAGGGTCGAACTTGTCAGCGACGAGAATACCCGAAAGCATGTGGATGTCGAGAACTACTGGGACGCCGCAGTCTTCCGGAATTTTCTCGAAAAAGCGCCCCTGCCACTGGAATCGTGGGAAAAACTGAGGGAATCGGCCGTGGCGCGTTTCACGGGATTGTTTTTCGCCGAAAACGCGTTCGATTTCCTGAAGGGCCATCCTTTTTCCCCGTCCGCGGCTCAAAGAATCCTCTTTATTCTCGATGTCTTGAACCGTATCAAAGGGTGCTTCGACGAGCATGGCGAGCGTACTGCCGAAGGGCACAAAATTTATCGGGATTTCTTCACGGGAAAGAAAGGTAACGGGGGCCGGGGTGCTCTTTTCGCCGATTCTTCCGAGCAGGAAAAAAACGATTTCAAAAGCGCCTTGACGTTCGGGCATCCGGAAAACCCCGAAGACGCTTTATTCTGCCCCTGGCATGGAAAGATTCAGACCCCGCAACTTCGCGTTCATTTTTCATGGCCGGTTCGGTTCGGAGAGCATCTATATATCGTTTATGTTGGGCCGAAAATCACGAAGCGATGATAAGCATCCGTTTTATGCATGAAATAGAGCTTGATTTTTTCGAAAAAAGCGATACAGATCGTCGAGATTCATTTACGATGGGAGTCCAGCAAACATGCCGCCAATAAACGCAGGTAAAATCGTTCTCAATTCCGTGGAACACGGTTCGGGAGACAACGTCATTGTTTTTTTGCACGGCAACTTGGGTTGCCTTCACTGGATGGACCTCGTTTTGCCGTTGCTGCCTGAAAAATTCCATGTTTACGTCCTCAAATGGCGAGGCTGCGGTGACTCGGACAAGCCGGAACCATTGGAGGATTACAGCAATTACTCTATTTTTCAACATGCTGTGGACATGATCGCCGCTCTGGATTCTCTGGGAATAAAATTTTGCCATTTGGCGAGTCACTCCACCGGCTTGTTGATTGCCACGCAAATGCTTCTTCTCCAACCACGAAGGTTCGGAAAGGTTTTCTGCCTAGACCCTGTCCCCCCCGAAAGCATTCCAATGGGAGAGCGGGAAATGAAAATGTTCGAAACCATGAAAAACAACCGTGCCGCCGCCAGGATCGGTTTGGCCGCCGCTGCACCTTCGTTGTTCGAACCCGCCACACTCGTTGCGGGAAAATTGCCCGAATTCAAACATTCCACCACTCCCGAACAAATTAAGACGTTCGATCTGATAGTGGACAGAACCCGTATCATCGGCGATGGCATATGGTTCGGCGTTCCATTTAACCTTAACAGGGAATATGAATCGAAAAGGCTCTTCAAACGTCAAAATGAAATTTCAAACCCCCACCTTGTGCTTTGGGGCGAAAACGATTCGATTATCCCTAAAAGAATATTGTTGGATATGGCAAAATCATTGCCTAATTGCGCTATAGAAACAATTCCCGGAATCGGGCATTCAATGAATTTGGAAAACCCACAATTGTTCGTCGAGTACTTCATCGATTTTTTTTCATGATGCCAACGTAGCTTCGAAAGGAGTTCGCCTTGGAGAAAGAGAAATTTCTGATAGCCGAATACCAGGAGTTAAGCCGCTTCATCAATACGGGATGGACAATTTCTTATACTGTCCTAACAAGTGGAGTTATTTTTTACGTAGCTTTATTTCAGATTGAAAGACATCTCAGATGTTTTTCAAGATTACGGTTTTTGGCCATGGTGGAATACATTTCTTAAGCATAGCGAATCTGATAAATGGGAAATGTTTAAAAACAGGTTGAACCGAGGCGTCGTTGTGATGACCGGCACGCCTGGCGGTTGCGCAATTGAAATCTCAAGCATAGAAAAATTCGTGGGCGGAATCTGTCCCGCTAAAGTCAGGCTAAAAAAAATGCTGGAAAAAGGACTAAAACCTGACGCCAAATTTTTGAAACCCGGAGACAAGGTTAAGGCAACCGGCGTCTTCTGCTGTCAAAAAGACGAGATCGAGGTTCAAATCGTAGAACAAACCAACATCGAATAGAGGGGGATTTATGCGAATCAATTGCCACGGTCACATCTTCACGTTCCATTCCTTGTTTACCGAACAGACAAAGCACCTGTTAAGCGAACGTCTTGAAAATCACGACTTTCCGGAACCTTTCCGCACCATTGTCGTGGAGCTTTCCACACTTTTGGTGGAGGCGAAAAAGAGCATCTTCACGTCCGAGGGCATTCATTATGAAAAGGGGGTGCGCGCGATCGAAAGGATGAACGCCGACGACGCGAGAAAAAAAGATGTCAAAAAATCGTTGAAACTATTGAAAGTATTGAATCAGGCCTACAGCAACAATTGGATCAATTTGCGGGATGTCTTACTGGAGTTGATCGATCCTAAAACCGACGCCGCCGTTACTGGACCGGGCGACTGGCTCGAATTTTTGATTACCGGCTTGTCGCCGAGCATATCCGACATAGCGGACCGGGCGATTCGATATATGCATCCGGACGACATCTTCGTGGCGCACATGATCGAATTCCATCCCGGAACTCCGGACGAGGAAACCGACGAGCTTTTTAAAATCCAAGTTTCCGAAACGATCGACCAATGCATGCGATATCCGGGCAGGATTCTTCCTTTTCTCGGCGTGGACACGAGACGGAAAGATTTCATGGCCAAGATGGAACAATATCTAGAAACCGGAGCATGCGTGGGAGTGAAGATTTACCCTTCCTCCGGTTTTCCTCTGTTAGATAAAGAGACGGGGGTCGTCGACGAAAAAATAGCGAAAGTCTTCGAGAAGTGCGAGAAGCTTGGAACTCCCGTAATGATGCATTGCAGCAAGGGAGGATATTGCGACAACGATTGCGTCGAATACGCCTCTCCCGCCAATTGGACTCCTATATTGTCCAAGTATAAAAAACTGAAAATTTGTTTCGGCCATTTCGGAGGAGACGATTTTTGGGTCGGGGAAAACAAAAAGACGAAGGATCCGTGGCATACGCAGATTGTAGAGTTGATGAAAAACCCGGACAATTCCAACAGAGTCTACGGGGACATATCCTTCCACGCATACCCTTTCAAGAAAAAGGAGTACCTGGAAAAATACAAAGCTTGCTTCAAGTCCATTTACGAACAATGTCCGGCCAATATTCTATGGGGAACGGATTTTCTTATGCTTCTCTTGACCATGCAGGACAGAACATACTGGAAGGTATTCGAAGAAATACTCGGCCAATCCCAATTCAAACGAATTTCGGAGGAAAACCCGCTGTCATACCTTGGCATCGATCCGGATTTCAGGACGCAAGCTCATTCTATCAACATAAAAAGACATATTGGTTGGTTGGGAAAGAATATCGGTCGAATACGCAAGATGCGCGTGAAAGATTCGAAACCGGGAATTTGGCTTCCCAAAGAATTGCGGGACCAAATTGAAAATTGAGCGAGTTTTTGCAGCTCGTGAACGAATTGGATGGAAATCATCTACGAAAGCCAAGGCGTTGATTTTAACGGCCTTGACAATCTGTCTCTACGCTTTTTAAATTATTTGAAACAACACGGCAGTTCCTCCGAAGCGACGTTGCGGCAGGCTCTTGGTCTTGCGCATCCTCAAGATTTTGTCGAAGCCGCCGAGTATTTGGTTCGCCTGGGGTTGGTCGAGACGTCTTCGGGCGGCAGGAGGTTGACCAGGCACGGAGAACAATATTTACGGACAAGCACGCCGCCCGATCTGAGAGAACGCATACCAAGGGCGATGTAAGGCTTGGCACCGTATTGGTTTTTCAGGCGTAAGCATTTTTATTGCGATTTAATTCCACAAAGCGAGGAAAATTTTGGAAATCAATTTAGAATATATTGTAAAACAAATGGAAATTTTGAAGAATCCCTTGTGCCCATTGTCTTGGGCTTCCGAAAAATACGGGATTCCTTTGAGGCGGACCGATCGTCTGAACGGTCGTTTCAGAAAATGGGCTTTAAGATTCGGGAAAAGAAAGGACGTTATGACGCCGACCCAAATCGACCGGTTCGAGTTTGAATTGTTTTTGCAATTTTTCAAGCTTGTTCCGATCAAGTTCGCGGCGATACAATTGGGCATGAGCGAAAAATCGTTCGGGGAGGTCGTAAGATTGATGCAGGGCAATGACGAATTGTCCTATCATATGGATCTCGACGATTCCAACGTGATCGACGGGGGCGTCGTGGAAAATTTAGTTCGCTTTTTTCCCGGGCTGGAAAAAAACGTGTACGGTTCCCAACCCGATTTTTGCAAGGCTCTTCACCAAGAAATCAGGAATGAATACGACTTGGATGTCGATCCTGTGTTTTGCGAAACTTCGGAATTGATCGACGAATCCCCCGAGTATGCTTACGAGTACGATGCGTTGACCTCGAAACCTGTGAGCATAAAATACCAGCTGTGGATGGACCTCGGAAAACCGATATCATTGAAGCCGGACGCATGTTCAATACTCACATACCACGCATGCAGGGAGAAAGGGTTGGAGATTGATTTGCTGGGCAATTACGAGGATCGAATAATACCTTTCGCGGAGCGTATGAAATCAAAAAGCGAAGCCAAGAAGGAATGGAATGTTCAGCCATAGCGCGACTAATGTTTTGACTGTGCTTAATCCGGGTAAAAGACCGTCCGGTTGGCGTTTTTTCCCAAAAGACTGAAAGAAAGGAAGGCGGAAATAAAGGTTTCGACCTCCGAAAAAATTCCCGAATGGTTCCATCGTTGCGCCAAGGAAGTTCTGGCAGGAGACATCGCATCGTGTCAAATCGAAGAAAACACCGCGTTGTTTGCCGTCGTCGGATGGAAAAACGCAAAATTCAACTATATAAACGTCCAATCCTTGATTTGCAATGGATGTTCCCTCGAGGAGTTCTCGCGCGGTGGCAATTCGGCTGATTGGCACTCTCATCGTCTCGATTTGGATCTGTCAATTACGGGAGAGATTTTCAAGGAAGCGCTCCCTCACGTTCATACCCGCCCAAACGGTCCTCCGAGATTCTTTCTCGATATCGACAAAAAACACAATGTAATTGTCGATTTTATCGAGTTTCTATACCTGAACTACCACTACGACAAGTGGCTGGGATGGGCGGAGTCCGCCTGGAGGCGCAGCAAAGAAGGAAAGACTCGCGCAGACACCTTCTCCGTAATAACGAAAGCATACAAGGAGAACCAAATCGTACCGACCATCGAAAGGTACGAAGAACATATTATCGCCTTAAAGAATATTTTGAGGCAAGAAAAAGAGAATAAATCATTTGAGTTGAACATTGACAAACGGTTATTGAGAACGCTGAACTACCCCTTGTAAATAGTCGCTTTTCATCAGTGAAAGGCGACGTTATTGGCGACATGGGACATTCTATATTCCCCCTGTCAAGCAAAAATCGAAAAATCTAACAAACATAATAAATACAATAGCTTAATAGCATCTCAAGATTTTCGGGCGCACCCCTGGCGCTGTGTTTGCGGTCTCGGCATCCCTCTCATTCGGCGAACACTGCAGCTTATCGTTACGTTTATTCGGCATCCCGCCATCCCGGGCGGCCGCCAATCATTCCCTATCCAGCGTCAGTGTTCAGAGAGAGGCCCTGGATTGTCCCTCCCGAGGTCGTATGCCTCAACGTTCGTTCGCGGGCTCTCTCGCCGAAACCTTTAAAAGCGGATTCGCTTCGCTCAGTCTAATTTTTTTGGGTTTTTTAAGGCATGGGTGGGAAAGCTTGAATAACGAGGGGGCGGGGAGGCGCGGATTCCACCGCAACCTCCCCGGGCACATTGTTCAATGCCGCCCGCATCCGGCTATTCCTCGACAGGTTGCCCCCCGGCAGAGCCTGTCTACGCTTCACCGGACACCTGTGAATTCAAAGGGAAAAGAGCGCTTTATCGCTCGAAAGATTGCGACTCTACTTTATTTCCCGGACCCCGGCCCAAAGACGGGCACTGTCGAAAGCTTCCCCCTTTTTCAGCATGGTCCAGGCTATGACCAGCATCTTGGCGGAAAGCTTCACCCGCATCTTTGTCCCGATCCCCCGCTCCCTCGCGCGACCGTCCAGCATCCGGTTGAACAGCCGACGGAAATCCTCGTTGCGGGTGGAAGCAATCAGGGCCGCCTGATAAAGGCCGTAGCGACGTTAGGCATTGCCTCTTTTGGAGATGAACGGAACAATGTCTTTGCTGTTTTTGCCGCTTCTGTTCGCATTGAGGTCGAGACCCGCCATGCGCAGAACCCGGTTCCTGCTTCGAAAGCGAAAGGGCGAACCCAGAGCGGCTAAAACCAAAGCGGAAATATAAGGACCGAAACCGGGAATGGTCATAAGGAGTCCATAGCCGGAAAATCTCTCGCATACGGCTCCTGCCTCGTCCATGATTAGCCCGATCTGCTCCCTGGCTTGATTCAGACGCTCCACCAGCATTTTCCCTTCGAAAACAGCCGCGGAGTCAACCGGCATCCCAACCGAGTTCCCGGCCGCTTCGTGGATCGCCCGCAGTCGTTGGATCTGCCGAATCCCGCGATCTTTCCGGGTGACGCTCCTTGCAAATTCGGAAAACTCCGTCGCCGCAATCTTGCGAGGGTCCAAGTACCAGCGCACGATGGCCAGATTCTCCTCGAGGCAACTTCCCCAATGGCGATCCATCTCCGGAAAGTACTTGGCTAAAAGACCGTTTCGAATTCGCATTCTTAGAGAGTGCTCTTCTTTCTTGAGGCGTCTGCGAAGCGACAGCAGATTCCTCAATTCGACAAGATGCGCCTCGGGATGCTCGTAGAACTGGCACTTTCCCTGGCTCACCAGATCGGCCACATTGGCGCTGTCCTTGGTGTCGTTCTTATCCCATCGGTTGTCCAAAAGCTGTCGGTTGTCTTTGACCGCCTTGCCGCCTACAAGCACCACTTGACAGCCTCTTTGGATCAACCAGCGGGAGAGTGGCTTGTGATAGTTGCCCGTCGGTTCCAGACCGAAGACCGCATGTTTAAGTCCATGTTGTGACAAAAGCAGACCCGTCTGTTCCATCAGACGACGATAGCCGACGATATCGTTGGTAAAAATCAAGCGTCGCCACAGGGTCTTTCCTCTTGCGGTGCCGAAAAACGCGCGATGCTTGTCCTTGGCGACATCGATGCCGACAATCATGCAGCTGTCCGAACCTCGGATCGAACTTCGAAATTGACAAAAGTCATCGTACCTTGTAACCTCGTTCATTGAGATAGCCTCCTTTTGGCTGTGGGCGTTATGTGCAAATTTCGCCTTTATGTTATCAGGAGGTTATTTTTTTATCTACGCGATAAAAAATTTTCTTTCTGTTACTAGTGGAAGGTTATCCTGCTGTTTTTTCAATATATAACGTTCGTTCCGAAAGTACCGTGAAATTCGGGGTTCAAGTAAAACGCTGTCGCGGCAGGTCGGCAAACTGCAAACGGCCCGACGGACTAAGTACCCGTCGGTGTTTTGGAAATCGCGCTTTGGACGTTTCGGAACGAACCTGT
>CAZNTU010000231.1:0-8964 GCA_964575975.1 uncultured Desulfobacteraceae bacterium | reverse complement strand
TCCCACAGTACAATTTCGCCTCCGACGGCGGGCTTCTCGGCTTCCGACCGGTTTTTCCATTTGCGTCCCGTTCCCGTCAGCGCCTCCCGCCAGCGCGGAAGCCTGTGCATATGACGGGGAAACAAGCCGATTACCGTATCCGGGGCCTTTTGCAGCACCCTTTCGATCATCCGGTCGACGAAAGATTCCTCCTCCTTTCTCACGGACGCCAGCGCCAGGAAGGAGGTTCCCCCTACAAGTCTTTCGACGGCGTCCGTCGTTTCCTTCCGGACGACTGCGGGGCCGATTCGGTCGAACTTGATGTTGAACATCTCGGACACCTTGTCTTTTCCGAAAAGAACGGAAAACCGGCGCGCATCCTCTCGGGAAACGGCGAGCACGCGGTCCGGCGCCACGCTTTTCCACAAGGAGGGCCAAATCAAATATCGTTCGAGACTTTTTGGGTTTATCCTGCCGTTGAGCAGGAGTATTTGGCAGTTGGCGTTTTTCAGGCAGGACAAAAGTCCGGGCCAGATTTCCGATTCCAACAGGACCATGACGGAGGGCTCGACATCACGCGTGGCCTTTCTCATGATCGACGGCGCGTCGAACGGAAAGTAGGCGGTGGAAACACGGATTTTTCCATGGATACCGCCTTCTTGAGAAAACGCAGCGTTAAGAATATCCATGCCTTGGCTGGTGTTCGAAGTTGCAAGCACACGGAGCGGCGAGCGCGGATTCATACCTTTAATAATGGAACGGGCAAGGTAGGACTCTCCCGCCGAGGCCGCCTGTATCCAAATATCCGCCTTGGGAAGTCTCTCTTTCAATTCGCGCTGCCGGATTCCCTCGGCGAGCCTTTTGTTTCGGGAAAGAAAGGGAGAAGCCGCTTTCCAAACAAGATCGTAAAGCCCCATAAACGCCCTTTTCGAATTCGCGGGCATGATTCGTCAATTCCCCGGAAGGACGATCTTGCGTTTTTCGGGATTT
This sequence comes from uncultured Desulfobacteraceae bacterium, assembly GCA_964575975.1. GTDB lineage: Bacteria > Desulfobacterota > Desulfobacteria > Desulfobacterales > SKZT01. Next base: position 7,995 of record CAZNTU010000231.1, on the reverse strand, counting down.
TTATGTTTCCTGTAAAATATGGCGATATGGCCGATCATTCCGACTTTTTCGCACCCGCATCGTTTCTCGATTTCCTCCGAAAGTTCAGATTTTTGTTCCTTCTCTTTGAAATCGACGAAGCGGACCTTTATCAGTTCGTGGGTGTCCAAGGCTTCGTTCAAAGCCTTTTCGAAATTTTCGGTCAATCCTTTCTGACCTATGAATACAACAGGTTTGAGCCCGTGGGCCAAGCCTTTCAAGTATTTTTTCGCGACCGCGTTCAGCATCGTTTATCAATTCCTTGGTTTTTTCGTTTTTTTCTAAATACAGCTAAGCGGTGTTTATTATAAACGACGTTGTTTGCGCAAGGGATTATTTCGAACGGAGGAAAGAGATCCCCCTCCGAACCGCGTTTCCGAGAAATGTTTTTAGCGATCGTCCTCGCCGAATTGTATGCCGGAATCAAAGGAAGCGAAGAGCAAACCGCTTTGGAAAACTTCCTTGCAAGAAACGACCGCCGATCTCAAACGCCGGAACGCGCCCGCGCCGATGTTGTTCATTGTTCGCTCTCCCGCAGGAAATGCCCGTGCTCTAGAAAATGCAGGGTTTGCATGATCGCGATGTCGTTTTTCATGATGAACGGGTGGGTCGCCGTAACGACCAGAAAATCTTTCATACCCTCCAGCTTCGCTTTTTCCACGGAGACTTTTCCATCGTTTTCGCCGTCGATGATTGCCGAAAGGATCCAGTTGATCGACCGGTTTCCGGTGACGATCCCCAGTTCGAAGCGGGCCGGTCCGAGCGAATTCGGGATGCTTTCCTTCCCGGTCCCCAACTGCTTTCCGGCGGGACCGTTGATCAGCTCGAACAGCCACATGTCTCCGAAAGCGTCAACGACCTCGCTGCCCCGGTTGGGAGGACTCAGCATGACCACGCGGCCGATTTCGATTCCGGGAACGTGCGACGCCAAATATCGCACGACGATTCCGCCCATGGAATGAGTCACGAAATCGACCGGGGCTTTCGCATCGCCGATACAGCCTTTTATTGCGGGCGCCACGAAATTCATCGCCAGTTCCTCGACCGAGTGGGAAGTGGAGGGATAGCCGATGTTGCAGACGGAATAGCCCTTGCCTTGCAGCGCTTTCCCCATTTCGACCATGGTTTCTGGCGATCTTGCGAGACCGTGGAGCAATACCACTTTTTTAATTTGGGCCGGTTCCCCGGCCATTGTCGTCGAAGGGAAGCACGAGCATAGAAAAACCAGGAAAACGTTGAGCGATTTTCCGACGGCTCGCGTTGTTTCAATTGCGATCTCACGGGGATGGAATCGCGGGCGCATCTCGATGGAAATTGACATACGGCTTTTAGTCTCCGTTTTTTATTCTTTCACGGACGTCTCCATTTTCAACCCGTATTTTTCGATCTTCGAGTGCAAGGTCGGCCTGGAAATCCCCAGCAGCTTGGCGGCCTTGGACCGGTTTCCGCCAGACAGGCTCAACGCCTCGCCTACGAGGATAGCGGAAACGCGGTCTATGGAGACGTCGAACTTGTTTTCCGCGTCCTTCGCGATCAATACGTTTCTGGCCCACTGCCTCAGAGGTTCCTCGGGATCTTCGCCTTCGGCCGCGGCCATTCCCGACGGAGCGTTCTGGTCCATGCCGCGCGAAATGTCGCTTCCGGTCAACGGGCCGCCCCTGTTGAAGATCAGCGCCTTTTGAATGGTGTTCGACAGCTCCCTGACGTTTCCGGGCCAGCTGTAGTTGGAGAGTATGGCCTTGGCCTCGTCCGTTATTCCAGGGTTGGACATGCCCGCCTCGGCGGAAAAGCGCAGCAGAAAATATTCCGTCAGGAGCGGTATGTCCTCGGTTCGCTTGCAAAGAGGAGGCAGCCAGATGGTCACCACCTTCAGGCGATAATAGAGGTCTTCCCTGAACTTGCCCCGGGAAATGGCGTCCTCCAAGTTTCGGTTGGTGGCGGCGATAATCCGGACATCCACGGGAATCGAAGCCCTTCCGCCGATACGTTCCACGCTCTTTTCCTGGAGAAGTCTCAATATCTTGGCTTGAAGACTGAACGGCATGTCCCCTATTTCGTCCAGAAAAACGGTCCCGCCGTGGGCCTGTTCTATTTTTCCGATCCTTCTGTGGGCCGCCCCGGTGAACGCCCCCTTCTCGTAGCCGAACAACTCGCTTTCCAGCAAAGTTTCGGGTATCGCCACGCAGTTGATGACCAAAAATGGCTTGTGCGCCCTGACGCTGTGCTGGTACACGGCGCGGGCGGCAAGTTCCTTTCCCACGCCCGAGTCTCCCCGAATCAGCACCGTCGCGTCCGTCGGCGCCACCCGGCCGATCGCCTTGTAAACATCCTGCATGGGTTGGCTTTGGCCGATAATGGCGTCCCGGGAAGAACTTGCGGATGACGCGTCCATGTCCACCGGAGACTTCATGAACCGACCCGCCTCCAAGGCCTGCCGGATGTAGGAAAGCATGTCCGGTATGTCGAAAGGCTTCAGGATGTAATCGAACGCGCCCATTTTCGTGGCCTTGATCGCGGTCTCCGTGGTCCCGTAGGCGGTCATTATAATAACGGGAAGCTTTGGATCCTTGCGATGGATTTCCTGGAAGACCTCGAAGCCGTTCATTCCGGGAAGCCGCATGTCCAAAATCACCAAATCGGGGGATTCCTTTGCGATCATCGCAAGCCCCGATTCCCCCGACGCCGCGCTTTGCACCCGATAATTCTCCATCCTCAGGAGCTTCTCGAAACTCGTGCGAAGCTGATCGTCGTCGTCAATTATAAGAATCTTGCCCAAAGCCAGTCTCCTTTACCGGCAAAGATATGGTAAATGTCGTCCCCCTGCCTTCATTCGAATCCACCTCGATGATCCCCTCGTGCTCCTCGATTATCCGGGAAACGATGCTGAGACCCAATCCGGTTCCCTCCTCCTTGGTGGAATAGAAAGGCTGGAAAATTTTCCGGCAGATCGCCGGGGGAATGCCGGGTCCGTTGTCGCCGACCCTGATCACGATCCAGCGTTTTCCGACTTCCCTGCAGACCTCCTCCTCTGTGATGACGATCATGCCCCCGTTTTTCATGGCTTCGCAGGCATTGACCACCAAGTTGACGAACACCTCTTTCAATTGCTCGGGGTCCGCCATAGTTTCCGGCGCCATTTTTTCCCGTACAATGCTGACCTCCACGTCATAGCTTTTCAAGCGACGTTCCAGAAGCTGGATCGCGGAATCCACGACGCGGGAGGGGCTTATCACCCTCTTCTTCAGACGGGGGGGCCTCGAAAACTCGAGAAAATTCTGCACGATCGTGTCGATGTGCCGGATTTCCTCCGAAATGACGTTGATGTCGTCCCTTTGCGTATCGGACATGTTGGAGCTTCTGCTCAGGGAAAACAATCTCATCTTGATCGACGTGAAAGGGTTCCTGATGCTGTGGGCCATCCCCGCCGCGAGCTTTCCCACCATGGCCATTTTTTCGGAATGGAGAAGATGCTCCCTGCTTTTTTCGAGTTCGGAATGGGTCGTGTCCATGTCCTCGATCAATCCCCGCACGCTTTTGCTCAAGGCCATGATTTCGTTTCTTGGAAGATGCAATCCCCCTTCCCTATCCGCCTCCCGGGTGATTTCCATTACGGGGTTGAATATTTGCCTGATCAGCACCAACACCAGCAGAGAGGCCATGAAAAAAACAATGAGTATGGCCCCCACGAGACCGATTCGAAGTCGCTCCGCCTCCACCTGGGCGGCCCTTTTCTCGTTGACGATGTTTTTCGTATGAATGTTTCTGTACGCCTGGCACAGTTCCAGAAGCTTGGAGAACAATCCGCGCACTTGGGTGTGAAGCTTCGTCCCTTCCTCGCGCCGTCCTTTCAGATAAAAATCGATCACCTTGTCCTTGGCGTTCACGTAGAGGAGGTACTCCTTCTCGATTTTGGAAATGGCCTCCTTTTGCTCGGGCGTGTCGGCCAACATGCTCGCTTGCTCGAGTCTTTCCTTGAAAATCTGGCGGTACTCGCCCAGCTGCCTCAGCCAATCCGGGTCCCCGTCGAGAAAATAGTACGAAACGAATCCCTTCTGATTGACCAGCGCTATCTCCAGGCTTTCGGCCGTCTGAAAAGCCCGCAAGTCCTTCTCGATGATTCTGGTCAATATACGTTCCATCGTCAGCGTATACCATATCATGCCCGTGCCGGCACACAAAGGGACAACCACAAGGGCCGTCAATATGACGTATATTCGGGTCCTCAAGCTCATTTTCCGCCAAACGCGGTGAATGCCCGTCGATTCGTTTTTGAAATTCTCAGCCACTGTCTATAGTTTTTCGTTTTTAGAGTAAGCTCGAAGCTCGCGTTAAAAATCCGCCACTGTTTTTTCGTCGAGGAAATGTCCTCGAGACCTTGAACAATCTATCCCTCTAGCATATGCCGAAAGCTACGGCAAGCTAAAACTTGAGATTCGGCCCGCTCGCATTGGACGATATCGAAATTTTTATATTTTTCGACAAATTTCAACAACTTATATCTCGGGTTCCTTGACTTTGGATTATGACTCGTTATTTTCGAATATCAGTCTAAAACGGGGTATGGTCCCAATGTTTTCAAAGTTGCCGAAATCAGATTCAAGGCTGATAAATCCAATATGGCGGAGGAATAAAAATGGCTCAAAAAAACGCAAGGCCCAAGAGTTTCGACACGATGGTAAAATATTTTTTGCGGTACTACAATATACCGACAAAAAAGGACATGGACCGGCTCAACGCAAAGATGGACCGTCTGGAAACCTTGATTTCGCATGTTAACAGCAGGAAAATGGGAGGCGGATACCGGAGCCGGTTCGGCAATACGGCATCGGGTGTCGTATTGGAGGTGATTCAAGAGGCCGACGAAGGCATTCGTTTTTCGGAGTTGCAGGAACAAACCGGTTTCAACGAAAAGAAGCTGCGAAATATTGTGTTCCGGCTAAACAAGCTGGGGAAAATCAAGCCCAAAAGTCGCGGCGTTTATATGGCGTCTTGATATTCCTTACGCAAACCGCAGCGTAACAACTCCACACGGCAAATATACCGCGCGGTAAAACGCGTGCGAGTCGCGCGGTATATTATCTGTCTTTTCGTTTCTGAAAGTCAAAGAGAACGGTTGGCGTATTCTTATGAACAATCTGTCGGGACTCTCGCAGGCGGTCGTTTTCGCGTTTTTTTTCCTGCTCGTTCTTTACGGGCGCGAGTCGTTGTCGAACGAGCAAGTCCTCCTGGTAGAACGCGCGTCCAAGGAAACCACCCTCTCCGGATACACGCGAAGCATCTCCAGTATGACCATATCCTCCGAAATCTCCGGAAAAGTCCTGAAGGTCAACTACGAAGTGGGCGACGTCGCAGGCGAAAGCCCGCTGGTCGAACTGGACCCCGTGTTCATCGATTTCGAAATCCAAGGGGCACGGCATTCGCTCCGGGTTCTCGAAAACACCCGCGACAAGGCCGAAAACCGCCTCGCCCACCTCGAAAAGGAATTTCGGCGCATCGACGCCCTTCACAAGGGCGACAGGGCCACCGAGGTCAAGCGAGACGAAGCCGAATTGCTTTTCATCCAAGGCAGGTTCGAAAAGGAAGCGGCCGCGATCGAAATCGACAAGCTGAAAAATACCATAGACCAACTTCTGGAAAGAAAAAGCCGCTATCGAATCCATGCCCCGAAAGGCTGGACAATCTCGGGCAAGACGGTCGAGTCGGGGGAACACGTGCTGCCGGGCGCGCCCTTGGCAAAAGCCTCCGACTTCCGCGAACTGGTCGTCCCCCTTTCCGTCTCGGGAGACGAACTCGAGCAGTTGCGGGCGCTTCCGGATAAATTCCCCGCATTCCTGGAACGAAAGCCCGTCTTTGCTTCGATCAGGTGGATAAACCCCGAGTTCGACGAAAGAACCCGCAAGTTGGGCATTCAGCTTGTACTGCCCGACTACGGCGGAGAAAAACGAGGCGGGCTCGAATTTTCGATGGCATTGAAGCTTCCCTCCGCCGGAATCCAGGTGCCCAAGGAAGCCATGGTCAGCCGGTACGAAAATCCCAGGGTGACGATCGAAGCCTCGGGCGAGAAAATAAACGTTCTTGTCATTGGAGAAGCCGACGGTCGCCTGTTGATCGCCGACGACCCCAAGCTCCAACCCGGAACCCGACTGACCCGTCCCGAATCGCCGTGAAATCCGTCGTTAAATTCACCCTGAGCCAATGCGTTTTTCTGAACGTTGTTTTCGTCACACTTGTTGTCGCCGGAGCTTTCAGCCTTCTTTCCATCCCGGTTGAAAACATGCCCGTCGTGGACATCGGCAAGGTTTTCATCTATACGACCTACTACGGGGCGTCGGCCGAAGACGTCGAACAGCTGGTGACGAAGGAGATCGAGGACGCTTTGGACGACATGGAATCGGTGGAGTTTATCCAGTCCCAATCCTATCGAAACTTCTCCTCCGTCACCGTCAAATTTCTGGACGACGTGGACTACGAGGATCTGTACGACGAACTTCGCTTTCGGGTCCTGAACATCAAGAACGAACTTCCCGCAGCCACCGAGGATCCCAGGTTCATCTACATAGACACCCACAAATGGATCCCCGTCGTCGTAGTCAACATAACCGGGGACATGCCCCAGAAAAGTTTGAAACTCTACGCGGACGAACTCAAAACCAGAATATTGGGCATCCCCGACGTAAGAAGCGTCGAAATAGTCGGCGAATTCGAAAGGGAATTCCACGTGTCCCTTGACCCGGAGAAGCTCAGGAAATTCGGGATCACCTTCGACCAGGCCGCCGACGCCATTCTTTCGGCCAACACGAAAATCCCCACCGGACGGTTTCGGGCCGGAGCGTCGGAATACATGCTCGACGCCGGGAACAGTCTCGCCTCCCAGCAGGAAGTCTTGAAAATCGTGGTGCGCCGCGACGGCGACGGCAACTTCGTCCGTGTCGCGGACTTGGTCACTACAGCCCGCCTAAGCTATCGCGATCCGTCCAGAATACCCTCGGTCGACGGCCGCGACGCGCTTCGGCTAATCGTGGTCAAGGAAGACAGCGGCAACGCGGTGACCATCGCCGAAAAGGTGAAGACCGTCTCCCGCGATTTCGAAAAACTGCACGAGCAGGACGGCCTCGGGATCGTTTTCAACAAGGACTCCACCTTCGAAATCAACATGTCCGTGAAAACGCTGGGCGGCAATCTGATTCTTGGAATGGCGCTGGTCATGGCGGTTCTCTGGGGGACCATGGGCTTCCGAAACGCCATGCTGGCGGCCGTGGGAATTCCGTTCTCCTTTTTGACCACCATTACCATCATGTACGTCTCCGGTGTCACGCTGAACACGATCAGCCTTTTCGCGTTCGTCCTGGTCACCGGCATTATAGTCGACGACGCGGTCATCATAATCGAGAACGTTTTCAGACACATTCAAATGGGCAAAGGAAAAACCGAGGCCGTCGTCGATGGGACGGCCGAAGTCTTTCTCCCGGTGGTGGCGTCGGCCTTGACCACGATTCTTGCGTTCCTTCCCATGCTCGTCATGACCGGCTCCACCGGCGACTTCTTCTCCGTCATTCCCCAGACCGTATCCTTCGCGCTTTTCGCCTCTGTCGTGGAAGCCCTGTTCATTCTCCCCATCCACATCCTTGATTGGGGACCGAAACCGGAGACCATCAACGGGAAACTGCCCGATGAAGGTCGAAAGGATCCATACAGCCATTTGAGAACGGGAATTTTCGCCCCCCTGTGGAAAATATACCGTTTCGCCCTGGAAAGGCTGTTAAAGCACAAGCCGTCCACTTTTTTCGGAATTTTCGCCCTTTTCGCGGTCTCAATGGCGATCCTGGTCCTTTCGGTGACCGGAATCGCGCCATTGATAAAGGTGAAATTCTTTCCGGGCAACTATTACCGGTACCACGTGACCGTAGCTCTTCCGACCGGCGCGGCCGTCGAGGAGACGGACCTGGTCGTGCGGGATATCTCCGACTTCATCATGTC
>CAZNTU010000230.1:0-8979 GCA_964575975.1 uncultured Desulfobacteraceae bacterium | reverse complement strand
AATCTCCAATAACAAATCTCCAATAACAAATCTCCAATAACAAATCTCCAATAACCTATATCCAATCCTCTTCTCCCCGCTCCATTCATACCGGCTCGACGGGTATCGTGACGACCGGCACTCTGCTGTTCTTCACCACCTTTTCGGCCACGCTTCCGAACCGGAAATTTCCCTTGTTGCCTCTGCTGGCCATGACCACCATATCCACCTTTTCCTCGTCGATCAGTTTCAAAATTTCCTTGGCTGGATCTCCCACAGCCACATGCTTGACGTAAAGAGGGCATCCTTCCAGGTGATTCTTGCAGGTCTGGTCTAGACGTTTTCTCGCCGTCTTCTCCTCCCACTCCATAATTTCCTTGATTCGCTTCTTTTCGAAATCGCCGTACCATCCGGCGTGATGGGCGAAATCTTCTATCACGTAAAGCACATGGACTTCGGTTCCGTACTTCTCCGTCAGGGATTGCACGAAGGGCAGCGCCTTTTCCGCGCTCCCGGAAAAGTCCGTCGGCCATAGCAATTTTTTCACTTCCATTTTGTTCTCCTCCTTTGTTTTTGTCCCGTTTGACAAGTGTCCCGTTCTATTGGCATCGGAAAAATCCGATGGAAAAAGGCCTCGGGGCAAATGCCGACGGCAATGCCTTCTCGCTATAGGCGAATATCCGAAGAAGAACGGGCTTTTTGCATTAGATACGATTTTATTACTCGAAACCTAAATACGATCGTGGAAATTGCAACGCCTTGAAAAGAAGTGGCTTTTTCGACTTCGAAAGAGAACGAAAGTTTCTATTGAAAATTGCGCGCAATTCTTTATTATCGTGGACCTGAAAAAGGGACCTTTGAAGAGAGACTGGAGGGAGAGCGAAAAGAATGACGGACATTGGAAAAACCCGGACGTTCCGGGAATACATCGTGTTATGGGCGAAAGGGTTCTGCATGGGGGCCGCCGACGTTGTCCCGGGGGTTTCGGGCGGCACGATGGCGTTTATACTGGGCATTTACCAGGAGTTGATCGCGTCGATCAAGTCGGTGGACTTGAACTGTTTCCGGCTTTTGTTTTCCGGCAAGATCAAGGACGCGATCGACTCTGTTTCCTGGAAATTCCTGGTGGCGGTGGCTGCCGGGATATTCACCGCCATTTTCAGCATCGCGAAGTTGCTGTCGTATATGCTGGAAACCCATCCGGTTCTCATCTGGTCCTTTTTTTTCGGACTGGTAACCGCGTCGGTTGTAACAATCTGCCTGGAAATAACCACATGGAGACCCAGGGTGGTAGCGGGCATCGTCGCGGGAACCGCAGGGGCCTACGCTGTGGTGGGCCTGGTTCCGGCGCAAACTCCGGACACCGCTTGGTTCCTGTTCCTGAGCGGCGCATTGGCCATTTGCGCCATGATCCTTCCGGGCATCTCGGGCGCGTTCGTCCTGGTGCTCCTCGGCAAATACCAGTACGTGTTGAACGCCGTGAACGACAGGGATTTCCTGATCCTCTTCATCGTCGCCGCCGGAGCCGCAGTCGGTCTGATGAGCTTCGTCAGGCTGCTTCATTGGCTGTTCCAAAGATACCGGCAAATGACCATAGCCCTTCTGGCGGGACTACTGCTCGGCTCCCTGAGAAAAATCTGGCCTTGGAAAGCGAATCCGGAAACCATAGCGGACCATGTCGCCCAAAAGGCGGCGCTGGTCCAGGCCAATGTATGGCCCGAGAGGCTTGACGGAGAGATCCTCGCCGCTTTGGGCCTGATGGTGCTGGGAGTCGCGGCGGTTTTGTCGTTGGAATACGTCGCGCGGAGCGGGCGTGGAGCTGGAAGCTCGAAGGTGAAAGCTCGAAGGTGAAAGCTCGAAGGTGAAAGCTCGAAGGTGGAAGCTCGAAGGTGGAAGGTTAATCGAATCCGATATAGAGCTTTGCTTTTGGTCGTGCCTTGGAAACGAGGTGACATGACCAGGGCATTTTGATCTGGCTACCATCGTTCGCGGCGGATCGTGGCGAATGAAAACCTATACTTGGATTCAACAAAAGGAGGCGTATTTTGAAAGGGATTATACTCGCGGGAGGTTCGGGCACGAGACTCTATCCGATTACCAGAGTCGTCAGCAAGCAGCTTCTCCCGGTCTACGACAAGCCCATGATCTATTACCCGTTGTCCATCCTGATGCTTGCGGGCATCCGTGAAGTTCTGATCATTTCCACCCCGCAGGACCTCCCGCTGTTCGAACGGCTTTTGGGGGACGGAAAACAACTGGGGATGTCCTTCGCTTACAAGGCCCAGCCCAAACCGGAGGGATTGGCGCAGGCCTTCGTCATCGGGAAGGATTTCATCGGCGACGGACCCGTCACCCTGATTCTCGGGGACAACATCTTTTACGGCCACGGATTGTCCGGCCTGTTGAAGCAAGCCGTCGGTTTGAAAGAAGGGGGCATGATTTTCGGCTACCAAGTCAGGGATCCCAATCGGTACGGCGTGGTCAGCTTCGACGAAGACGGCGTCGTAATCGACATCGAGGAGAAGCCCGAAAATCCCAAGTCCAATTACGCGGTCCCCGGCCTTTACATCTACGACAACAACGTGGTCGAAATAGCGGAGAACCTGAAGCCGTCCTCGCGCGGAGAGCTGGAAATCACCGACGTCAACATGGAGTACCTTCGGCGTCGAGCCCTGAAGGTGAAACTCCTCGGACGCGGCATAGCCTGGCTCGACACCGGCACCCACCGGGCTCTCCAGCAGGCGGCAAGCTTCGTCCAAGCCATCCAGAACAGACAAGGGTTCAAAATTTCGTCCATCGAGGAAATCGCCTTCCGCGCAGGCTACATCGACAGGCAACAGCTTATGGATTTGGCGCGCGATATGAGCAAGAACGATTACGGGCGGTATTTGATTGAAATCGCCCGAATGGTAGAGGACGAATAGGGCAAAACTTCCTTGACACTCCATTCTTTTGGGTCTAAATTCCAAAATTTACTCGCTTATAGATAATTTTGTCACTTTGGAGGCATCCGATGGATTACAAGAACACCCTTAACCTGCCCAACACGAAATTTCCCATGAAGGCCAACTTGGCCAACCGCGAGCCGGAACAGCTTCAGGATTGGGAAAGGATCGATTTGTACCGACAGATCAGAAAATCGTCCGGAGACCGCGAAATGTTCATGCTGCACGACGGGCCTCCATACGCGAACGGAAATATTCATATCGGCACCGCCCTGAACAAGATATTGAAGGACATCATCATCCGCTCCCGCCAGATGGCCGGGTTCGACGCGGCATACGTTCCCGGATGGGACTGCCACGGGCTTCCCATCGAGCACAACGTAGACAAGGAACTGGGAGACGCGAAAAAGAACATGTCCCAGTCCGAAGTCCGGAAAAAGTGCCGGAAGTACGCCGAGAAATACATCGACATCCAGAGAAGCGAATTCAAGCGCCTGGGAGTCATGGGCGAGTGGAACAACCCCTATCTCACCATGAACTACAACTACGAGGCGATCATCGCCCGCGAGTGCTGCAAGTTCGCCCTGGAGGGAAGTCTTTTCAGGAGTAAAAAGCCGATCTACTGGTGCAACACCTGCCAGACGGCCCTGGCCGAGGCGGAAATAGAATACGCCAACGACACGTCGCCCTCCATCTACGTGAAGTTTCCCATGAAGGACTCCCTGGCCGACGAATACCCGGTCCTGGCTGACAAGAAGGTCTCCGTGATCATTTGGACCACCACCCCGTGGACTCTTCCGGCCAACCTCGCGATCACCCTGCATCCCGATTTCGAGTACGCGGCGGTTGACGTCGGAGGCGGCGAGGTCTTCGTCATGGCGCAGTACCTGACCGCCGTTTGCATGGAGGCGTTCGGGATCGACAAATATTCTGTTTTGGCGACCATCGACTCGAAGAAGCTGGAAAACAAGCGCTGCGCCCATCCGCTCTACGACCGCGACTCCATCCTGATCCTCGGCGGGCACGTCACGCTCGACGCCGGTACGGGATGCGTCCACACCGCCCCCGGCCACGGCCGCGAGGACTACGAAGTGGGCCTGCAGTACGGGATCGAAGCCTACTCCCCCGTGGACGACCAAGGGAAGTTCACCGACGACGTCGAGTTCTTCAAGGGCCAGTTCGTCTTCGACGCCAACAGGAACATCAACGCGAAGCTGAAGGAAGAGGGCAAGCTGCTGGCCGAGGAGAGGATCGAGCACCAGTATCCCCACTGCTGGCGCTGCAAGAACCCGGTCATTTTCCGGGCCACCCCGCAATGGTTCATCTCCATGGACAAGACCGGACTCAGGAAAAAGGCCTTGGAGGAAATCGACCGCGTGCGCTGGATTCCCCACTGGGGAAGGGAACGCATCTACGGCATGATCGAAAACCGTCCGGACTGGTGCGTGTCCCGCCAGAGAGCCTGGGGCGTCCCGATCACCGTCTTCTACTGCGAAGACTGCGAGACGATCCTGATGACTCCGGAGATCATGGACAAGATTTACAAGCTGTTCGACGAAAAAGGCGCCGACGCCTGGTTCGACATGGACGCTTCGGAAATCCTCCCCGAGGGAGTCAGGTGCGGGAAGTGCGGCGGCTCCAAGTTTAAAAAGGAAAACGACATCCTGGACGTCTGGTTCGATTCGGGGGTGAGCCACACGGCGGTCTTGGAAGCGCGGGACTATCTCAGGTGGCCCGCCGACCTGTATTTGGAAGGAAGCGACCAGCATCGCGGGTGGTTCCACAGCTCGCTTCTGACCGCGGTCGGCTTGAAGGGCAGGGCGCCCTACGACAACGTGCTGACCCACGGTTTCGTGGTGGACGAGGATGGCCGCAAAATGTCCAAGTCCATAGGAAACGTGATCGCCCCGGAAAAGGTGATCAAGAAGTACGGCGCGGAGATACTGCGGCTCTGGGTGTCCGCGTCCGACTACCGGGACGACGTCCGCATCTCGGAAAAAATCCTGGCCCAGTTGAGCGACGCCTACCGAAGAATCAGGAACACGTGCCGCTACCTGATCGGCAACCTGTACGACTTCGACCCCGGAAAGGACGCCGTTTCCTACGAGTCCATGCCGGAGCTGGACCGATTCGCCCTGCACAAGCTCCAGCTGCTGATTCGCAAGAACCTGAAGGCGTACGAGCGCTACGAGTTCCATACCATCTACCACGCGCTGTTCAACTATTGCACCCTGGACTTGTCGGCGTTCTACCTGGATATCCTGAAGGACCGGCTTTACACGTCCCCGCCCCATTCGGTCGAACGAAGAAGCTCCCAGACGGTCATGCACGCCGTCCTGGACGCCATGGTCCGCCTCATGGCCCCGGTGCTGGCGTTCACCGCCGAGGAAATCTGGAAGTACATGCCGGCGACCGACGACAAGAAGTCCAGCGTCCACATGGAAAGGCTGCCCGAGGTCGAGGAGAAATACATCGACGAGGATCTCGCCCGGAAATGGGAGAAGATCCTCGAGGTGAGAGGCGAGACCACCAAAGCTTTGGAAAAGGCGCGCGCGGAAAAACTGATCGGGCATCCGCTGAACGCCTCGGTCTCCATTTCGGCCCCGAAGGCTCTCTACGACGTTCTTGCGCCCTATGCCGACCAGTTGAACAGGATTCTGATCGTTTCCGAGACGAAGCTTTCGAAGGACGAAAAGCCGGAGGGCGCATTCGCAAGCGAGGAAATCGAGGGGCTGTACATCAAGGTGTCGCAGGCGCCGGGCGAAAAGTGCGAACGCTGCTGGGTGTACGACACCGAAGTCGGCAAGGACCCGGAGCATCCGACCATTTGCCCCCGGTGCCTGCGGGCGCTCAAAGAGATGCAGTAAGCGGTGACGTATGGAACTTACGCCGTTCCGGCACTCTAAATACATCAGGCTGGCGATAATCGCGGGGGCGCTGGTACTGCTGGATCAGGCCACCAAGCTGGTCATCCTGCGTACCATGCCCCTGTACGGCGTCGTGACGGTGATCCCCGGCTTTTTCAACATCGTCCACGTACACAACCCCGGCGGTGCTTTCGGTTTTCTGGCCAACCACAGCGAGATCCTGCGCCAGATCGTGTTCCTGTTCGTGTCCGGCGCCGCCGTTTTCCTGATTCTTTACTTCTATCACAAGACGCCGGACACGCACCGGTTTCTTTCCCTAGGCTTCGCCATGATCTTCGGCGGCGCCGTCGGAAACATGATCGACAGGATCAGGTTCGGCATCGTCGTCGATTTTCTGGATTTCCACATCGGCGACCTGCATTGGCCGGCCTTCAACGTCGCCGACAGCGCCATCAGCATCGGGATAGGCATTTTCGTCTATCACCTGCTGCTAGGCAAGATTCCCGACAAGATGTGAAAGACCATGCATCCGACACTGTTGGAATTCGCAAACGTTAAGATTTACACGTACGGCGTGTTTTTGGCCTTCGCTTTCTGGTTCGCCTTGCTTGCGGGAAAGAGGCTGGCGAAGAGGGAAGGGCTGAACCCGGAGATATTCGCCGACCTGTTTTTCTACGTGCTGGTTTCGGCGATCCTGGGATCGCGCCTGTTTTACGTGGCCACGGCTTGGGACGACTATGTCGGCAGGCCTTTGGACATTTTCAAGATTTGGGAGGGCGGGCTGGTCTTTTACGGCGGATTCGTCGCTGCGGCGATCACGTCCGTCTACTACGTGAAAAAGCACAACCTGCCCTTGCTGAAAACGGCGGACGCCGCCGCGCCGGCGGTGGCGTTCGGACATTTCTGGGGACGGCTGGGCTGCTTCTTCGCGGGCTGCTGCTACGGCAAGACCTGCGATCTTCCCTGGGCGGTGACCTTTACAAACCCCGAATCCCTGGCCCCTTTGAACATCGCCCTGCATCCCACCCAACTTTACGACGCAGTAAACAACCTGGCGATTTTCGTAATCCTTTTGCTTTTGGGAAGCCGGAAAAAATTCGACGGACAGGTTTTCTGCGTTTACATTTTTCTCTACGGAATAACGAGATCCGTAATCGAGTTTTTCCGGGACGATTTCCGGGGTTCCCTTTTCGGGGAATTCCTGTCGCCGTCGCAAGCCATCGGCCTGACGCTGGCCGTTGCCGCTCTTGCGGCGCTGGCGGCGGGTTTGAGAAGAACGAGAGTTTTCCTGGGGGGCAAAGCGGGCAAGAATGGCTGAAATACCGCACAAGGACCTGATAAAGACTCTCAAGGGCGCCAGGAAGGACGAGCTTCCGCAGGTGTGGCTCATCCACGGCGAGGAGTTCCTGTACAAGAAAGCCTTGGAGACGGCGGTGGATTTCCTTGCCCCCGAGTCCTCACGTCTTTTGAACTACGATCCGTTGGACGGCGGCAACGAAAACGTCCCCAAGGCCCTTGAGCGGGTGAACACCTACTCCCTGATCCCCGGAGTGAAAGTGGTGGCGCTTCGGGACTCCCGCGTCTTCTATTCCAAGGACGACAAGAGCAGCCTTCTGGAAAAGGCCAAGGCCGCGGCGGAGAAAAACGAATTGAAGAAGGCCTCCGGCTATTTCGTCGCTCTTTTGGGCGCGCTGGGATTGAAGTTCGAGGACATGGACAAGGACGGCGGTCTCGGGAGCCTGGGGGCGGAAAAGAAGGAGGACCTCGCCTGGGTGGGCAAGGTCCTGGAATATTGCCGGGAAAACGACCTGTCTCTAGCCGCCGAAGCCTCGGACATGCCGGGGATGATCGTCCAGGCCATGGAAAGGGGATTTCCCTCCGGGCACTACCTGGTGATCACGTCGGAAACCGTGTCCAAGACCCACCGCCTGTACAAGGCGATCAAGGAAAACGGCCTCGTGGTGGACTGCTCCGTCCCCAAAGGGGAGAGAAAGGCGGACAAGGTCCAGCAGGAGGCGGTCCTGAACGAACGCATGCGGGAGATTCTATCCAAGTCCGGAAAGACTATGGAGAACCAGGCGTACAGAGCCATGCTCGACATGATCGGCTTCGACATCCGCCAGTTCGCCAACGACCTGGAAAAACTGGTCAACTACGTGGGCGCAAGGGAAAAAATCGCCCTCGACGACGTCAAAAGCGTCCTGAAGCGCACCCGCCAAGACCCGATTTACGAGTTCACCAACGCCGTCGCCGACAGAAACCTCAAGGAATCCCTCTTTCTCCTGGAATCCATGCTGTCGGCGGGAACGCACCCTCTCCAGCTCCTCGCTGCCATCGCCAACCAAACCAGACGCCTGCTCTGCGCCAAAAGCTTCGTGAACAGCCCCGCAGGCGCGGTCTGGCAAAAGAACGCCAACTACAACTATTTCCAGGACAAAGTCATGCCCGCCCTGATCGAGCACGACCGTGCGCTCTCGGAAACGCTGGAGTCCTGGGAGGAACGCCTGGCCCCGAAAGAACCCGAGCCCGAACCCGAAAGCAAGAAAGCCCCCGGAAAAAAAACGTCCAGAAAAAAATCCGCCCCGAACACCGACCTGTTTATCGTCAAGAATCCCAAAAGCCCTTTCCCCGTCTACCAGACGCTCAAAAAGACGGACAATTTCACGTCCGAAAAACTCAAGGAAACCGTAGGCGCCCTCGCCGAAGCCGACATGCTCATGAAATCCACGGCGCAAAATCCCAAACGCATACTGGAGAACGTCCTGTTCAAGATTTGCGGTTAATGGTTATTGGAGATTGGTTATTGGAGATTGGTTAATGGTTATTGGTTATTGGTTAATGGTTAATGGTTATTGGTTAATGGTTAATGGTTATTGGTTAATGGTTATTGGAGATTGGTTAATGGTTAATTTGTTATTAGTTAGTTGATTATTGGTGAATGGTTGATGCGGTTGCCCGTTGACAGTTGAATATTAACCGTTGATTATTAAATATTGACTCTGCGGCGTCGCTCCTTCGACAGACGAATAACATAACGAATTTACCAAAAAAACAATTAACCAATAATCAATACCCAATAACTAATAACTAATTCGACATTGTAAACTTAACGGGTAACATGCCGAATTTATCAACCTGTGCGGTTGGAGGGCGGTGCGATTCCCCCCTTGAGGGGGGCTAGGGGGGTG
>CAZNTU010000229.1:0-9043 GCA_964575975.1 uncultured Desulfobacteraceae bacterium | reverse complement strand
TTCTTGACCTTCGTCTCCCAAGGGAATACACTGACGGCACGAGATAAAACCAGTTCAAAAACCCGAATGTAAAAAAACTCGTATTTTACAGATTCAATCAATCGCGAGGTCATGGATTATGAACCGTCAAACGAAGTTTCCCTCCGTCAAGCTCCCTCTTCCGGGGCCGAAAGCCTCCGGGCTCATCGAAACGGACAAAAGGTACGTATCGCCCTCCTATACGCGCGTCTATCCGCTGGTCGCCGAGCGAGGAGAGGGTTTGTGGATCGAGGACGTGGACGGCAACATGTTTTTGGATTTTACGGCGGGGATTGCCGTGTGCGCCACAGGGCACTGCCACCCCAAAGTCGTCCAAGCGATAAAGGACCAGGCGGACAAGCTTCTGCACATGTCCGGCACCGACTTCTATTACACGCCGCAGATTCGATTGGCCGAGCTTCTTTCCAGTCTGGCCCCCGGCGGCGGGGACTACAAGACCTATTTCGGCAATTCCGGGGCCGAGGCGGTGGAGGCCGCTTTCAAGCTGTCCCGATGGCACAGCAAGCGGGAATTGAACCTGGCGTTCTACGGGGCGTTCCACGGCCGCACCATGGGAGCGCTGTCGCTCACCGCGAGCAAGACGATACAGAGGCGGCACTACAATCCTCTTGTCCCCGGCATCACGCACATACCGTACCCGTACTGCTACAGGTGTCCCTACCGCCTGTGCTATCCGACGTGCGGTCTCGCGTGCGTCCGTTGGGTCGAGGACACCCTGTTCCGGACCACCATTCCCCCGGAGGAGGTCGCCGCCGTGTTCGTGGAGCCGATCCAGGGCGAGGGCGGCTACGTGGTTCCGCCCCCCGAGTTTCACAAGGAGTTGCACAAGCTGATGAAAAAGTACGGCATTCTGTACGTGGCCGACGAGGTGCAGTCGGGAATGGGCAGGACGGGAAAAATATTCGCCATGGAGCATTTCGACGTGGTTCCCGACATGATGGCCCTGGCCAAAGGAATCGCCTCGGGCATGCCCTTGGGCGCCTTGCTGTCCAAGGCCGAAATTATGACTTGGGAGGCCGGCTCCCACGCGTCCACCTTCGGCGGAAATCCAATCTCGTGCCGGGCGGCCATGGCCACCATCGAACTGCTCCGGGATTCGCTGGTCGAAAACGCCGCAGTCCGGGGAAAACAGCTGATGGACGGTTTGTTGGAACTCCAGAAGACGTACGAATGCATGGGGGACGTGAGGGGCAAGGGCCTGATGGTCGCCGTGGAGTTCGTCAAAGACCGCGAAAAGAAAACGCCGGACGCCAAAATCCGCAACGACGCGATCCGGAAGGCATTCGAAAATGGGCTTCTTTTGTTGGGATGCGGCGAGAACAATATCCGGTTCTGCCCCGCCCTGACGGTGGACTCGGACGAAATCGACGTTTGCCTGCAAATTTTCGAGGAAACCGTGAAGGCGCTCGCGGGCTGACCATAACAAGACAGACAGGAGGTCGAACCGA
The DNA here is from genome assembly GCA_964575975.1 of uncultured Desulfobacteraceae bacterium. Lineage (GTDB taxonomy): Bacteria > Desulfobacterota > Desulfobacteria > Desulfobacterales > SKZT01. The sequence continues at coordinate 7,556 of CAZNTU010000229.1, read as the reverse complement.
TGAAATCGATACTTCAAAATTTGAATTTGTCCCCCGAAGAGAAGGGCGCGGGGACCGGAGCGTGGGCGAAATGCGGGGGAAACGTCCTCGAGGCCGTCACCCCGATCACCGGCGAAACCCTTTCGAAGATTCGTTGCGCCGACAAGGACGACTACGAGCAGGTCGTGAAAAGAAGCGTCGAGGCTTTTCGGGAATGGCGCGCCGTGCCCGCCCCGAAACGGGGGGACATTGTCAGGCGGATGGGGAACGCCGTTCGGGAGCGCAAAAAGGAACTGGGCGCCTTGGTGAGCCTTGAAGTCGGAAAAATCCGGGCGGAGGGGGAAGGCGAGGTGCAGGAGATGATCGACATGGCGGATTTCGCCGTAGGACAATCCCGGATGCTGTACGGCATGACCATGCAGAGCGAGCGCCCCGGCCACCGGATGTTCGAGCAATGGCTTCCCTTGGGTCCCGTAGGCGTAATCACGGCCTTCAATTTTCCGGTGGCCGTCTTTGCCTGGAACGCCATGAACGCATTGGTCGCGGGCGACACGGTCGTTTGGAAACCCTCTTCCAAAGCGCCTTTGAGCGCGATCGCGCTCATGAAGATTCTTTGGCGGGTGCTGGATGAAAACAAAGTCCCTCGCGGCGTGATGAATCTTTTGGTCGGAAACAGGGATCGGGTTGGCGAGCCGCTGATCAACGACGGTCGCATCCCGCTGATTTCCGCCACGGGAAGCGTCCCCATGGGAAGGCACGTGGCGCGGACGGTGGCGGCCCGGTTGGGGAGAACTCTTTTGGAACTGGGCGGGAACAACGGCATTGTCGTCACCCCGGCGGCCGATCTAAAGCTCGCGGTGATGGCAATTGTTTTCGGCGCGGTCGGAACGGCGGGCCAACGCTGTACCACAACGCGAAGAATCATCGTACACGAGGACGTGTTCGACGAATTGTCGGAATCTCTCGTGAAGGCGTACCGGCAGGTGAAGATCGGGAACCCGCTCGAGGAAGGGACCCTGATGGGTCCGCTTATCGACCGGGAGGCGGTCGAAAACATGCAAAACGCCTTGAAAGAGTTGAAGGAGCAAGGCGGAAAGATCCTTTGCGGCGGAGACGTTCTGAAAGGCGAGGGGTTCGAGGCCGGTACGTATGTGACTCCAGGCATTTGCGAGGCCAAGGCGGGCATGCCCATTGTCGAAAAGGAAACCTTCGCGCCGATTTTATACCTTATTAAATACAGGGAACTTCGAGAGGCCATCGAATACCACAACGCCGTCCCTCAAGGCCTGTCCTCTGCGATTTTCACCACCGACCTACGGGAGGCCGAAACTTTTCTGGGCCATTCGGGAAGCGACTGCGGCATTGCGAACGTGAATATCGGAACGTCCGGAGCGGAAATAGGCGGTGCTTTCGGCGGAGAGAAGGAAACCGGAGGAGGAAGAGAAGCCGGTTCCGACTCTTGGAAAGCCTATATGCGGAGGCAAACTTGCACTATAAACTGGTCGAAGGAATTGCCTCTGGCGCAAGGAATCAGGTTCGAGGTCGGTTGAAGAATATATTTTACATTGAAATTTCATTTTGGTAATGCAAGGAGGATTTTATGGATGTTGACGCTTCCCTGGTCTTGACTAGGATTTACGAATTGCTCACGATTTACGGAATTAAGTTTCTGGCGGCCATCGCTATCTTTCTCATCGGAATGATTGTGGCCAAGACAGTAAAAAATTTCATCAAGAGAATGATGAAAAGAAGTAAAATCGACCAAACCCTGATCGGATTTGTGGTAAATCTCAGCTACGCAGTTATTCTCGTCTTTGTGGTTATCGCCGCATTGAACCAACTGGGCATTCAAACGGCCTCGTTTATCGCGGTTTTAGGCGCGGCGGGTCTTGCCGTCGGATTGGCGCTGCAGGGTTCCCTTTCCAATTTCGCTGCGGGAGTTCTAATGATCATTTTTCGGCCTTTCAATTGCGGTGATTTTATCGAGGGCGCCGGTACTGCCGGCACGGTGGAGGAGATCCAGATTTTTACCACGCAACTAACCACGCCCGACAACAAAACGATTATTGTCCCCAATTCGAAGTTGATGGGCGACAATATCGTCAATTACTCGACAAAAGGTTCCCGACGAGTGGATTTTGTGTTCGGCATCGGATACGGCGACGATATCGACAAGGCTCGGCAAATCATTCTGGATATTCTTCAAAACGACCACAGGGTCTTCAAGGATCCCTCTCCTGTGGTAATGCTTTCCGAACTTGGGGAGAGCAGCGTCAATTTTACGACGCGCGCTTGGACATCCGCGAACGACTACTGGAACGTTTATTTCGATACCACCGAAAAAGTGAAAAAAAGGTTCGACTCCGATGGAGTAAGCATCCCTTTCCCGCAGCGAGACGTGCATATTTACAATCATTGATCGGAATTCATGAAAAAAATTCTCCCCCGACCATGCCGTAAAGCAGAGCGATTTCCTCGGCCCATCGGTCTTCGTCGGGGGTTTCCAGTATCATCGGGATTTCGTCGAACCGGTCGTCGGCCATGAGAAGCTCGAAAGGCAGAAGTCCCAGCGCGCCCTTTCCTATGAGTTCGTGACGGTCCACGCGGCTGCCGAGTTCCCGCTTGGCGTCGTTCAAATGGATTCCTTTCAAATACTTGAATCCGATGATTTTTTCGAATTCCTCGAAGGTGGCCAGGAATCCGTCCTTTGTGGAAATGTCGTACCCGGCGGCGAATGCATGGCAGGTGTCGAAACACACCCCGACCCTGCTTTTATCCTTCACTAGTTCGATTATCCGCGCCAGGTGCTCGAACCGACAGCCCACGTTTGTACCCTGCCCGGCCGTGTTTTCGATTACCGCTGTCACGCTCACGGTTTTTTCGTTGGTCAAGTTGATCGATTCCGCGACGATTTCAAGGCAGCGATCCTCCGGGATTTTGCCCAAATGGCTGCCGGGATGGAAATTCAGCGTTTTCAAACCGAGGGTTTCGCACCGGGTCGCCTCGTCTAAAAAAGCCTCTCTCGATTTTTCCAGAGCCGCCTTTTCCGGGTGCCCCAGGTTGATCAGGTAGCTGTCGTGGGCGAGGATGTGCTCCGGCTTGAAACCGCACTCGTCGCAATTCTTCTTGAACAGTTCCACAGATTTCTTCTCGAGGGGCTTGGCTTTCCACTGTCGTTGGTTTTTCGTGAACAGCGCGAAAGCGGCCGCCCCGATTTTCTTCGCGTTCAGCGGCGCGTTTTCGACGCCCCCTGCGGCGCTCACGTGCGCGCCTACTCTTTTCATTTCGAATCTCACTCCTTCTCGATGGGAAAGGTCAGGGACGCTCCGAACCAACCGACGACGGTCACCAGGACGGAAAGCGAGAGGACCAAGGCCAAGTAGATCAGGCTTGCGGACCCGAAATCCACGAGAATGTCGGGCGAATCGATCCGCATGATGAACGCGATCAGAGCGACGACGAGCATAACGATCGACGCGCTTTTCTTGATTGTTATCGCCCTCGCGGGTTTCGCCTGGTAGTTCAGCCACCATGTGTACCATCCGGTGGAGATGGCGACCAGGGAAAACAGCACGCCCGCTCCGAGGCAGTGAAAAGCGGTGGTTTCGAAGGACCGAATCCCCGTGACTATGTACAGGAGGGTGAAAACGGCCGCAGAGAACATGAAAACGATGGGAAAATGGACCGTCATGGGATGGGGATGTCTTCTGAGCATAGGGTGCCGTTTCAGGAGGTTCGAAAGAAACGGGGGCATGGGCCTTTCTTCCACGACTTTCCTGGTCAGGACCCCGATTTGCGGGTATCTTTGCAGAACGGTCGGGTCGTGGGGGGCGGCTTGGATGTCCGTGGTGAGATCGGCCCCCGCCTTGTGCCGTTTCATGTGAGTGCCGCCTTTCCACATCCTGCTGCCGGTGACGTCGTAAACCTTGCCCCCGTGGGCTACGTAGACGGGATTCCCGTTCTGTCCGTCGTTTTCCGCCAAAGTTTCCGGGGTGAACTCTTTCATGGTCGTCTCCTATATTAAAGGTGGTTTTGAATGACAAGGTTGAGCAGGGCCGCAGCGAAAAGCGCGACGGGATAATAGCTGGATTTGTTGAAAAGGGCCATCGCGTCGGCTCTGGATTTCGACCTGCGGAGCCGAAGGGAGGGAAGTATCAGCAGATAGAAACCTGCAACAATGGAGAGCGCGCCCGCTATCAAACCCGGCCCCGCCTGGGAGAGCAGAAACGAAATCCCGGTCAACGCTACGGCAAAGCAAAGGCAGATCGCGACGAACTCACCGGATTGGCTCGAGCCGAAGCGGACCGGTATCGTTTGCGCCTTCAGACGCTTGTCGGATTCCATGTCGGTCCAGTCGGCCGGAATGTTCTGTCCCCCGATTTCCCAGAAGAAAAGGGCCAGAAACAGCACCATTACGAACCCGGGCGAGGGGTTTGGATCGACGGCGAAAATTCCGGCGATGGGGCCCGAGGTTTTTACCGCTCCGCTGACCAGCGTCCTGGATGGACTGATCCTCCACATCAGGCAATACGCTGCCTCTAGCAGGCATCCGCATGCGAAGATCGCCATGCAAACCGGGTTCAAAAGCCAAGCCCCGACCACGGCGACGGTCGCCCATCCAAAAGTCCACGACACCCCCTCCGCCAGGGAAAGGCATCCCTGGGCCATGGGGTGCCGGATCATCAAGGCGTCGAGATAATCGTCGGGATTGCAGTATTGTCCCCCGTCCATCTTTTCCCGGTCAATCCGGTAGTCGACCACGTCGTTCAGCGCATAGACGGCGGTATACCCGGCGAATGTCGTGAGCAGGCCAATCAGGACGACCGACGCGGGCGGCAAGGCCCCCAGCCATAAAAGCGCGGCGAAACAGGGCGTGGCCATGTCAAGCAAGCCATGGGGGGTCCTGGAAAGGGCCAAGAACAGCTTGAACCTGGCCATCGCCGGCCTTCGCAACTCGTATGCCGTGTTTTCCATAATATTTGTTTCCAAAAAACGCGGAGCAGTGGATTAAAAAAAAGCCGGAGCCAATCTCCGGCCGACATTAAATCTCTTGAAAAAATCGGCCAATGGCGGCTCTGTACCATTGAAGACAAACGATTGTCAAGATTTGAAAGCTCAGGGGGGGTAGTGATAGCAATCGCAGTCGCCGAGTTCCGAAATCGCTCGCCGATCCCCCTGCCGGTCCGCGACAACCGCAGGGGCGCGGGCATGCCGTTTTCGAAAGAAAAACCAGTCCGCAAAACAAACACCCTCGGATTTCTTGACCCTCGCTGGTTACATAGTTACGATTATTTTAATTCTTTCGTTTTCATTGGATAACACCACATATCGTTCCGACCGAATAAAAACCGAGCGCGATAAGACAAAGGAGAAAAAAATGGCCAAATACCAATACGACATAGGAATAATCGGCGGGGGGGCGGCGGGTTTGACCGTGGCGGCGGGAGCGGCGCAGTTGGGGGCGGGGACGCTTCTGATCGAAAAGGAAAAGGAGCTGGGCGGAGACTGTCTTCATTTCGGGTGCGTTCCCAGCAAAACCTTGATCCAAACCGCCAACGTCTACCACATGATCAAAAACGCCAAACTGTTCGGATTGCCGGAGACCACTCCCCCTCCGGTAGATTTCAAAAAGGTTTCGGAACGAATCCGTTTCGTCATAGCGAAAATCCAAAAGCACGATTCGCAGGAGCGCTTTTGCGGATTAGGAGCCCAAGTGGTTTTCGGCGACGCGGTTTTTCTCGACCCGCACACCGTCGAGGCCGCCGGAAAGACCTATTCCGCAGACAAATGGGTTGTCGCCACCGGTTCGTCTCCATCCGTACCTCCCATCCCCGGTTTGCGGGAAACCCCTCACATCACCAACAAGGAAATCTTTTACCTGGACAAGCTGCCCGAACGGCTTGTCATCCTCGGCGCGGGACCGATCGGGATCGAAATGGCCCAAGCGTTCGCCCGCCTCGGTTCCGACGTGACCGTGATCGACATGGCGAAACAGATATTGAACAAGGAGGACAAGGACATGGCCGACGCGGTCATGAAAGTACTCGAAGCCGAGGGCGTCAAATTTCACTTGGACTCCGCCATTCTCGAAATCCGGGATTCGGGGAACCGAAAGGAAATCCTTGTGAACGGTTCCGAGGGTAGAACCGTTCGCGTCACGGGCGACACGATTCTTGCCGCCACGGGGCGAATCCCCAACACCTCCAGTCTCGGCTTGGAGCAAATCGGAGTCGAGCTTGCCCAGGGGGCGATCAAAGTCGACGACAGGATGCGCTCGTCCTTGAAGCACATATACGCGGCGGGGGACGCGAACGGGGGCTATCTGTTCACCCACGCGGCCGGGTACGAGGCGGGAATCGTGGTCAGCAACGCCGTTTTCCGACTTCCAAGAAAAGCCGACTACTCGAACCTTCCCTGGTGTACCTACACCGACCCGGAACTGGCCAGTATCGGAATGAACGAAAAAACAGCCGTCGAAGCGGGCGTAAAATACTCCTTATGGACCGAGGATTTCGAGGAAAACGACCGTAGCCTCGCCGAAGGACGCGGAATCGGCAAAGTGAAGCTTCTTCTGAACGAAAACGAAAAGCCAATCGGGGCGCAAATTTTCGGCCCCCACGCCGGCGAACTCGTCAACGAATGGGTGGCGGTCATGAACGGAAACGTCAAAATGACCGCTCTCGCAGGAGCGGTCCATCCGTACCCCACCATCGGGGAAATCAACAAGCGAGTGGCCGGAAACTTTCTGTCGACCAAGATATTTTCCGACACCGTGAAAAAAGGACTGAAATTTTTCTTTAACCTCAAAGGAAGAGCGTGTACTATCGCCCGGTAAAAACACGGTCCGTTCCGAAAAATCGAATACGAGAGTCGAAAAAATTCCGGAAGACGCGAACGAAAGGAGAAAACGCTTCATGGGATGGTCCATATCGCCCGCTGTAGAATATGTTCTGGAAAAAGGGGAGGAAGACGGAATCGGCCGCGAGGAGGCCGAAACCCTTCTCAAGCTTCCTCCCCGTTCCAAGGAAACCTACGCCCTGATGGAGACGGCCGACCGGCTGTCGCGCGAAACGTTCGCGGGAAAAGGGGAAAACCACCTTCACATAGGGGTGAACGTGGAGCCCTGCCCGTTAAATTGCGCCTTTTGCAGCCTGGCTTCCAAGGCGGGAATTTTCACCGAAAAAGTCGAATTTCCGGAGGATCGAATCGCAAGCTGGGCCAAAGAAGGCGAGACGCTGGGCGCGGACGCGCTCAACATCATGACCACCGGAACGTTTCCTTTCTCGCGCCTTCTCGAAATAGGGCGGCTTCTGAAACGAACGGTGAAAACGCCTTTGGTCGCCAACACCCGGGACATCAACCACAAGGAAGGAGAGGCTTTGCTGGAGGCCGGGTTCGTCGGAGCCTACCACGCCGTCCGCCTGGGCGAGGGGATTGTCACCCCTTTGAAAGTTGGAAAGAGAATCGAAACGATCAAGGTTTTCCGGGACGTGGGCCTCCGGTGGATGAACTGCGTGGAACCGGTCGGACCGGAGCATTCCGCCAAAGAGATCGGGGAGCTGATGTTCCTCGCGCGC
>CAZNTU010000228.1:0-9074 GCA_964575975.1 uncultured Desulfobacteraceae bacterium | reverse complement strand
ATCTCTCCTCTCTGCATCGGCAAAACCCATCTCTTTGCCCTTATCCATAATAGGAGTCAGTCCGATACCGAATTGAACAGGCGGCTCAGGATCGCGTGGCTTCCCGAAGACCCGTATATCTCCAGCTACGCGGACTTGATCATGTTGATCCTGCGCCGGCTGGGGAAAGCTTATGGGGCGAGCGAACTGGAGCGGAAACTGGAAGACGTGCTGGACCTCGACAACTCTGGCGAGCAAGAGACGGTATTGGAACGGCTTCTCCTTGAGTATTTGCAGGGCAGGACCTTGCTCTTGATCTGCGAGAATATGGACGATCTGTTGAATGTCCTGAAGGAGGACGGCCAGCGCAAGCTGCGGGCTTTCATACAAAACCACAGGCTTGTCGCGATAGTCGCGACCGCCACAAGCCTCGTCGATGCGGTCGCAAGTCGCGACCAGACCTTCTATGGCTTCTTCCGGACCCGTACCCTAGGGCCTTTCAGCGTCCAGGATGCCGTCGATCTCCTGGCTCGGCTCGCCGAACTTAATGAAGACCGCGATTTGGCCGATGCCATCAGAAGCTCGATGGGGCGCACTCGAGTGCTTGCCGTCGATTACCTGGCCAGCGGCAATCCTCGCGTCTACGTAATCCTTTATGATTTCCTGAGCAGGGAGTCCCTGGACGGCCTGATAACGCCCTTCATGAAAATGATAGACGAACTCACACCCTACTACCAAGCCCGCATGGATCGGCTCTCCCCTTTGCAGCGGCGCATCATAGACATCCTGCGCCGCCTGAAGGGAGCGGCAACAGTCAAAGATATCGCCCGCCAGGCTATGAGCACCTCCCAGACCATCTCGACCCAACTCGGCAAGCTCAAGGAATTGGGTTACATAATTCAGGCCGAATCCCTGGGTCGTTCCAACTACTACGAACTCCGCGAGCCGTTGATGAGATTGTGCCTGGAGGCAAAAGAGCAGCACGGCCGTATCGTTGAACTCTTCGTCGAGTTCCTGCGAGTCTGGTATTCGAGGACGGACCTCGAACACTTGATGGACCGCACACCCGCCGAGTTGGAGGGAGCGCACCTAAAGGAAGCCGCCAGCCGGGCACTGACGGAACCGGACCCGCTCCGCCCCTCCCTGGAAGCCGAGTTCCGTAAAAACCAGACCGCCGGTGACTACCGGATGGCCCTCGATGCGGCTGAAGCCTGTATTGTGAGGGATGGCCGGAACAAAGAGGATTGGAGGCGCAAAGCCCAATGTCTGGAAGCGATGGGGCGCAGTCCTCAAGAAGTCCTTGCCTGCTGGGAGCGCGTCACCGAGATCGACCCGAAAGATTACTTTGCCTGGAACCAACAGGATATCATCCTTCAAAAACTCGGGAGGGGCGAAGAGGCGCTCGAAGCTTCCGCCAGGGCTTTTGGGTTGAAACAAGGCGATCGTATACTCGCCAGAAACCATGCGTATAATTTGCTGCGTATCGAAGGGAAGGCTGCGGCTGAAAAATTTCTTCATGAAGCCCGTCAATTTAGGGACGAACCGGAAACGGCGGATGATTGGGAAGAGGACGCGCAAGATCTATGGTTGATGGATCGACGGGATGAGGCACTGCGCGTCTACCGAAAGGCTTTTGAATCGGACCCGCATCGCACAAGCACATGGGGGAGTCTTCTCGGCGGGCTCGAAGAACAAGGCTATTTGCATTTGTCGCATAGCATGAGTGCGCGCCTCGTGCGTCTTCTGCCGCACGAGGCCAAACTCCATTCCTATTTGGGAACAGGTAACTGCTGGCTCGGCCGCTACGAAGATGCCCTCGCCGCCTACGAAGGCGCCTTGGCGTTGGATCCCAAACTGGATCTGCACGGAGAGCCGGTCTCTTATTACCGGGCCGTTCTGTTAGTACATCTGGGCCGTTACAATGAAGCTCTGGAGGCGCTATCCCAACCCCTGCCCGGCTCTTCGCCCGACATCGTGTTTCGTCGAGCCCTCTTCCACGCTCACGTTCTCATGTGGGTGGATCGATGGGAGGAGGGCAAGGGGGCGATAGACCGGCTCTTTGCTTCGTACGACCCGTCCAATTTATCGGGCAGGGCTCTCTCTCTTCTGATCTCTCTACCTCTCAAGCTTACGCATAATACTGACATCTGGCGGCGCTTCATCTCGGTCTGGCTGGATTTGTTCGGAAGGCTCGACCGCCTGAACGAATTGGGGGAGGGACTCGTCCGGAGCATGCGCTGCTTTGTGCTGCCTGGAATTGACAATAATCTGGCTCGCGCCTGGCATCGGACATGGAATGAGTTTGCAGGATACATGGAGAAAATGGCCCTTCCCTTGAGGCTTCTCGAGGCAGGCGTGGAATACAAGGCAACGCGCGACGCAAGGGTATTGCTGGGACTTCCCCGAGAAGAGCGTCGCCTGTTGCAACCCTGGCTGGTCAACCTGTTTCGAGAGCAGCCTGACGAAAACTACAGGCAGATGAAAGAGCTTCTCGAAACAGTGGAGCGAAAGTTGGCTCGGGAACAGGAAGAGGCGCGCCGCAAAGCTTTTTGGGATTCTCCCGCACCCGATGTCGCAACATTGGGCATCGGTAACCTGTTAACTGGCTTTGAGATTCAACCGGCCAACACACTCCGTCACCTGCTGCCCGGCCGATGGCAGGCCCTGGAGCGGGGTGAAGCCGAACGCTTGCTTCACCTCATGGCTGCCCTGGATGGGACCGGAGCCCGGGCCCTATCGCGCAAAGGGCTTCAGATTGTGGGCATCGAGGGGCGTTCCCTGAGCTTCAGCGAGTGGAAGCTGTTCCAAATCCATATTGTCGAAGAGGACCGGCATGGCGCCATCGATGTCATGGCGTCAAATAGAAGTGCATGTGTATTGAACGGGCTTTCCGAAACGATTTACAACTTGATAAACGATGGCACGATCAATGTGGACGATCCAAACAGTCATTCGGAGTATACTCGTTTCTTCAGCGCGGCTATTCGTGGCGAGGAAGGGCGATTTCATGTGATCGACGGCCTGGATGATCTCCGGATCGAACCCGGCCGGGAACAAGCAACCAAAGTGGAGATCAAACCTTGGACCATGGAGCGCAAAGATGAGTCCGGCCAGCCGATCTATTCAGGCACCGTTGTTTACTCGAATGCCGTTTTTCGTGCGTTGTACCGGTTGTCTCTCCAGCCGATCGGACGGGTCGAGATGGTTGAGGACGAGAAGATCGCGGCTGATATGCCCGTTGAAAGAGAATCTTTTGATGGACCTCTTCGATTCGTTCGTCGGCGTGAATAGCCGGATGAGGCAGCCGTGATCAACATTCCACGCTACCACACACACACACACTCTCTCTCTCTCTGTCTCGGAAGATTCCTTGTCAAGGATGCAAGAGACATTCTTAAGATAATGTAAACGACGATGAGCCGAGCGGGAACCAAATCGAACCAAGGCGATGATTACCAGCGTCTTGTGGCAATGCACTGGTTGATCCGGCTTTTAGAGGACCGGGAAATCGACTATGTTCAGGCGGAATCAAATGGATTGCCGGATATTGACGAGATCGTCTGTGTCGATGACGTCGTTGTTGTATATAAGGACGGCAGGCGTCGATATATTCAAGCACCCCATGGAACTCTTCGAGGACGAATTCAAAAGCCTGGGAGTCGTGAAAGTCCGGGACATTCCCAAGCATGCCGGAAGGCGGATTCGTTTCGTCGGGTGGCTGCTCACCGGAAGGACGGTTCACACCAAGCACGGCGATCCCATGGAGTTCCTGACTTTCGAGGACGATACGGGAGTCGTGGAAACCACCTTTTTCCCCGACGCCTACAAGCGCTTCTGCCACATGATCGACAGGGGGCGACCCTATGTTCTGACGGGCGTCGTGGACCAGGACTGGGGCGCGACGACTCTGACTGTGGAAAAGGTCGGGAACTGCCCGGTTTCGGGGACCGGCCGCCGACCCTGAAATCTTCCGGGAGCATCGACGGACGCATGTTTCGGCGCGTCTTTGTTGACGGTCGCGCCTCCCAAAGGTAAGATGCGGGAGTTACTTTGATGGAAGACCAATCCGATCCACCTAGTCGCGGAAAAGGAGACAACATGAACACCGGAGCGAACCGAACCATGCCGCCCTGGGCAATAAGGCCCGTCACGCCGGAGGAGGTCTACACGGACCGGGCCGAGCACCTGGAGTATCTCTACGACTACGCCCTGAAGGCGATCACCCGCCGGTCCATGTCCACAGTGCTTCTGGGCAGGCGTCGCATGGGCAAGACGGAGATCTTCAAGCGGGTTGTGAACCGGCTGTTCTTCGAACAGGAGCATTGCGCGGATTTGCACCGGTCCGCCGTGCCGGTGTATTTCTGCTTCGAGGACAAGCCCCAGGACAGGTGGGAGTTCGCCGAAAAGTACACGGTGAATTTTCTTCGATGGGTCGCGGCGTTCCGCCGTCGGGATTCCCGAATCCTGTCCCAGGACGCGTTGAAAACCGGCGACCTTCTCGAGCTGATAAGAGGCGACAAGGATTTGGCGGAGGAGCTGAACGCCGGGTTGAACCTGCTGGACGCGATCGTGGCGAAGGACATCGTCGCCCCCGAGGAATGGGCGCTGTGGCTTCCCCGCCGCGTTTCCGACTGGCACGAGGGCACGGTCGTCATGTTCCTGGACGAGTTCCAGCACACGCGGCTTCCCCAGTACGGCTTCGACGTGGTGGGCTCCATGCAGGAGGCGGTGGAGTCCCCCACGTGCCCGCACTTCGTGACCGGTTCGGCCATGAGCATCCTGGCTTCGGAAATCCTGGGGAGAGGCTCCCTTTTCGGCCGGTTCCGGAGCGAACCCATCGGCCCGCTGACCGAGTACTGGGGGGCGGAGCTGGCGCTTCGCTCGGCACGGTACTACCGGGCGGAGCTGCCCGAGGACGCGGCACCGGTCTTGGCGGCCCGGTGCGGCGGAAATCCCTTCTACGTCTCCGCAGTGGTCCAGCAGGCCGCCCAGCAGGGAAAGCCTCTCTCCGACGAGGAGAGGATCAACGAGATTCTGGCGGTGGATCTCTCTTCCGGCTTCATCTGGGGCGAGCTGAACGACCAGGTGGGCCGGTGGATCGAGCGGGTCAACGAACACGGGGTGACCAAATGGGTGCTGTACCTGTCCGCGCTCGGGGAGGGGGAGTGGATCGATCCGGAGCGGATACGGAGGGAGCTTCGGGACAGGGACGGCCGGGACGTGCCGCTGGAGACGGTCCGGGACATCCTGGTGAAGCTCTCCCGGGGCGACCTTCTGGAGTACAACGACCTCGGCAGGTGGTTCAGGAAGATCGACGATCCCATCCTGCTGGAGTTTCTCAAGGTCTGGGGGCGGATCGCCGTGGAAGGCCGGAGGGCCGAGGGCGTCCAGGACGACCTGCGCGCGAAGTACCGCACGCTCCGGCGGCAAGTCAACGACCACCTGGGATATCTCGGGGAGACGTACATGGCCCAGATCCTATGGAACAGCCAGGACAAGACCCTTCCGGGCGGTTTTTTCCACTTCCCCGGGAACGTTCCGGTCAACTGGAGGTTCAGCTACATCCGGCACCGGGTGCGGTTGGGGGCTGCGGCCGACATGGAGGTGGACGTCTACGCGGCCGCCGGAAGCGAGGTGTGGCTGTGCGAGAGCAAATGGTGGCGCGGAAGGAGGGTCGGCGTCGGCGAGGTGCGGTCGCTTCTCTCCAAGGGCGAGCGCGTGAGGGCTGGCATGGGGGAAACTTTGGAAATACTTCGTCTCTGGTTCTTCGCCCACGACGGCTTCACCCCCGAGGCGGAGGCGCTGATGGCGGAGAAGGGCGTCCTGTGGTCCGACCGCGCGGACCTGAACGGCCTGCTCGCCCACGCGGGGTTGAAGTGCCTGCCCGAGATCGGGGGGAGCGAGGAGTGAGGAGGAAAAGGAGAACGGCGGGTTCGAGCCGAGACCAAAGCCCGTGCGAACCGGCGACCGGGGGATTTCGGGCGAGGATGCCGTCTCGATGAAGAAGGTTTTGGATCGGCAAGAGCGAAAATGCTTGATTTTGGAGATGCGTTCGTTTAATTGCATTGCCTGTAATCTTTTGAAGAAAAAGGCGCCAAGCGCAATGAACTTTCCTACGAAGGGATTCGTTCGTATCGATGACCATCACCTGCCCAGCGTGCGGAACGCGGTTCCGGATCGGGGACGACCGCGTCTCGCGTCCCGGAGTTCGGGTCCGTTGCGGCAGGTGCGAACACGGTTTTTTCTTCGATCCGCCCGGCATGCCCCCTCGTGAAATCGCCTCGTCTTTTCTGAAAAATTGTCTTCTGCTCGACTTGGAGACTTCCGTTTCCGGCCAAATTTTGAAGATCGGCGCGGTACTGGGAGAAAGCGTCTTCGAACGAAAGGGCCGCCTCGACATGAAAGAATCCTTGGCGGCGCTGGACGAGTTCGGCCGGGACGCCCGCTTTATCCTGGGGCACAACATCCTTTCCCACGACCTGCCGATACTGGCGAGCGTTTGGCACGAAAGCCGACTTCTCGGACTTCCCGCCATCGACACGCTATACCTCTCGCCCTTGGCGTTTCCGGAGAACCCCTACCACAGGCTCGTGAAGGACTACAAACTGGTCCGGGACGGCAGGAACCATCCGGTGGCGGACGCCCGGTTGGCCGGAACATTGTTCCTGGATCAATGGGAGAGTTTTTCGGCAACTCTGGGAAACACTCCGGAATTGGTCGGCTTTTACGAATTCTGTTTTCGGGACGCGCGCATGGAGGGAGGTTGCGACACCCGAGGCATTCGCGACCTTTTCCGTCGCATTGGATCCCCCTTGTCGCCTTGCGCCGACGCGGCCTTTTCCGTTTTTCGGCGGATATCATGGCTTGGCCATGCGCTTGACCGGCGCCTCTTTCGCGGCCCGTGCGGATGCGGCGGCTCGGGACGAGAAAAAAATCTCCGAAAAATTCGATTCCGTCGTTCGCGACGCCACGGCCCTATTGAAGGGGGAAAAGACGATACCGGGACTCGACCCCGACGAAATCCGGGACCGGCTCCTTTCCGGCTTTCGCCATATCGTAGTCGACGAATACCAGGATATCGACGCCGACCAGTACGCCCTTGTTTCGGCGGTGGCCGGGAGAACCCTCCAGGACCCCGACAGCAAGCTGTCCATTCTCGCGGTGGGCGACGACGACCAGTCGATCTACAAGTTCCGGGGCGCCAACGTGGAATTCATCCGCCGTTTTCAAGAGGACTACGGGGCCAAGGTTCAATATTTGGTGGAAAACTACCGCTCCACGGCCAACATTGTCGCGGCGGCCAACGAGCTGATCCGGAAGAACCGGGATCGCGTGAAAATCGAACATCCCATTCGAATCGACCGACGGCGGGAAGCCGATCCGCCCGGGGGACGATGGGAGTCGATCGATCCGTTGGCCCGGGGGCGCGTGCAGCGGCTGTCGGTGGCGAACGTCTCCGAGCAGGCCGCGACATTGGCCGTAGAGATAGAGCGGATTCAACCTCTCGATCCCGATTTCGACTGGACCGATGTCGCGGTGTTGTCCCGGAACGGGTTCGAACATCCCGAGCTTTCCGCCGTCCGAGGAACTTTGGAGACTGCGGGTATTCCCTACAGTCGCCCTTTGGACCGGCAAAAAGGATTTTCTCTTCATCGGGTCCGCGAGATCCGCGAGATTCTCGACGCGCTGTCGAAGATCAAGTCGGAGATTATGACAGCCGCAGCCCTCGTCGATATTCATGCCGATTTGATGGAAAAGCGCGCCTGTGGAGAAACGGCCTGGGACGATGAGGTCCGGCGGATTCTCGCCGCCTGGGAAACGGAGACGGGAAACGCGGAACTCCCCGTGCGGTCGGCCGTTGATTTCATTTACGAAACGCTGGCCGAACAGAGGCGGGAACAGCGTCTTGGCAGAGGAGTTTTTTTAGGCACGGCCCACGGGGCGAAAGGTCTGGAGTTTCCTCACGTTTTCATCCTGGACGGCGGATGGAGAACCCCTTCGGATGCGACGGAAATGGAAGAGGAGCGACGAGTCTATTACGTGGCCATGACCCGGGCCATGAAAACACTGACGGTTTTTCGCCGGACCGATTGCCGGAATCCCCACGTGGAGGCGTTCGACGGTCCTTATTTATTAGATCGTAGTTGCCATGGGACGCCAGGATGCGGAACGATTCCTCGACGGAGTTACGTGATGCTCGGTTTGAGCCACGTCTATCTCGATTTCGCCGGACACTTTCCGCAAGACGCGCCGGTGCATAGGGCCCTTTCGAATCTGAAAGCGGGCGATCCGCTTCGGATGCAGGCAACGGGCGGGAGAATCGAGCTGGTCGCCGAAAACGACACGGCAGTGGCACGCCTTTCCCGGAGAGCCGAGGAAGAGTGGCGAACCCGGATATGCGATAGCGAAAAGATCACGGTTGTCGCCATGGTGAGTCGAAGGGCCGAGGACGCCAAACCCGAATTTCGAGAGCGATTGAAATGCGATTTTTGGGAAGTGCCGGTGGCGGAAATTGCAGCGAAAACGGCTTTCCTCGCATCGGGCGCAAATAATTTTTAATCCGTTGGAAAAAAAGAAGAGGAGCTTATATGAAAACGCGCAGATCCGTCGTTCGCCTTTTGAATTCAATCGTTCCATTCTTTTTCTTGGCCGTCGTCGCGTGCATCCCGGTTTCGGAACACCCGCTCTCGCCCCCCGATCCGGACAAGATCGACGCTTCCGTTTTCAATTTGAAATGGGTGCGGCCGGAAAACGAAAACAAGGGCTACTTGTTCGTCAAATACGTCGTAAAAGCCGACGGACTTGCCATATTCCTCCCCGATCAGGACGTGCTGGAAAAGATGATCGAGGCGGGGACGATAAGAGGTACTGTCGAGCGGGAAGGTTTTCTTTCGCGCGTGCGAATATCCGACGAACCCGAAAAAATACGGAAACTGTTCGTCGAAAAAGACGGGGAGCTTTTTCGGGAGAGCAATGTTTTGAAACGGCTTGGTCGGCGAATGTAAAAAAAGATGGTGATGGGTCGAGCCAGTTGACGGATCGGTTTTATTCCCATTCCGCGAAAAATCCCGACCTGTGCGGTTGGAGGGCGGCGC
>CAZNTU010000227.1:0-9089 GCA_964575975.1 uncultured Desulfobacteraceae bacterium | reverse complement strand
TGGAAACCCGCAAGGAGGCCGAAAGGCGCCGCGTGGTCGGATGGGTGAGGAACAGGAACGACGGTTCGGTGGAGGCCGTGTTCGAGGGCGAGAAAGACTCCGTTGACGCAGTGCTTCAATGGTGCAGCCATGGCCCTGTCGCCGCCAAGGTGAACGACGTCGAAACCGACTGGCAAACCTACGAGGGCGAATTTACCCGCTTCACCGTAAGATATTGAATGATGATAGGCGTAAACGTATCCTCCGTTCTTTAACAAATCGATGATTTCGTCTACATCGGGCGGACTTACCGCGAAACATCCGTTGCTTCTTCCGATCCTGGGGCCGTATCCGTAAAGCAAGTTAATTAGCATCGCGCGGGACGACACGTAATCGGCCGCATGCAAAACGATGCCCCGCTCCAAGGCGTTGTCGTTCAATCCCTTTTCCAGGCCGTGAAGACGAAGGGAGCGGCCGTGCCTGCCCGAATATTCCTTGCCCGCCCTGAACAACCCCAGACTGCTCTTTTCGGATTGGAAAACGTTCGAAAACTTTTCCGCGTTCATATCGCCGGTGTTCGCGGCATGCGCGGCGAGGTAGCCCTTCTTGTCGCCTTTGCGGAGATCGTAAATCGCCATTCTTCTCAAACAGGACGGCTGCGTGAAATCCACTACGGCGATATGCCTCGGAAACGGTCCCTTGTCGCGGCAAAACCGCTTCAACGAGGCCAAGGCCGCGTCGAAAGCGATCTTGCCGTCTTTTTCGACAAAGGATATCCGCGCAGAGCAGGATACGGTCAAAAAAGAACATATTGCGAGGAACAGGCACGACAGTTTGCGATTCATTGCGACCGCCGGTTTGTCATATGTCAGACGGATTCTCGGAGCTTCTTGCCGGGTTTGAATTTCACCACGTTGGCCGCCTTGATTTTGATTGGAGCCCCGGTTTGGGGATTGCGGCCGGTCCTTGCCTTTCTTTTGGCCTTGAGAAAGGTGCCGAACCCTATTAATGTGACCTTTCCGTTTTTTTTCTTCAGCGACGTCGAGATATTTGCCATGAAGGAATCCAGCGCCGCCTTTGCTTGAGCAACGGATATTCCCGAGTCCGCAGCCATTGCCTTGACAAGTTCCGTTTTGGTCATAAATAACCCCCCCCGTTTTTGTGTGGTTTGTATGTTCGGCTGTCAAAAACGAAACCTGACAGCAAGAGTTGCAACTTGAATGAAAGTTCTCGGATTCGAATCCTTTTTTTGCTGCCGTTCAATAATTGCGCTGCATAGCGATATGATACGAAACCCCCTAAAACAGGGCCTCCACAAAGTGCTCGGAATTGAAATCCTGCAGGTCCTCTATTTTTTCCCCGATGCCGATATACTGTAGAGGAATTTCGAGGTTGTTGCATATACTGACTACAATTCCGCCTTTAGCTGTTCCATCGAGTTTTGTCAAGGCCATTCCTGTTACTCCGACTGCTTCGTTGAACAAATTGGCTTGCGACAAGGCGTTCTGGCCCGTGGAGGCGTCCAAAACGAGCAGTACTTCGTGCGGGGCCTCGGGTATTTTCTTTCCGATCGCCCGCTTGATTTTCTTGACCTCTTCCATAAGGTTGACGTTGGTATGGAGTCTTCCGGCGGTGTCGATCAAAACGACATCCATCCCCCTGGCGACCGAGGCGTTGATAGCGTCGAAGGCCACGGCGGCGGGGTCCGCCTTGTCCTTTCCCCGTACGAATTCGGAACCGGAGCGCTCGGCCCAGATGCCCAGCTGTTCGACGGCTGCGGCTCTGAAAGTATCGGCCGCGGCGATCAGCGTCTTCTTGCCTTGCGATTCGAACCGGGCCGCGAGTTTTCCGATAGTGGTGGTTTTCCCGACGCCGTTGACACCCACCACCATGATCACATGGGGTTTTTTTTCGAACAAAGGGGGCGCGGGCGGCATGTCCCGCATCAAGGCCAGAATCTCCTGCTTCAAGGCGGTCTTCAACTTGGAGGGAGCGTCCAGCTTTTTCGCTTTTTTGGAAAGCCGTTCCATGAGAGTCATCGTGGTCTCCACCCCCATGTCTGATGTGATCAGGAGCGCCTCCAAATCGTCGAGCAACTCGTCGTCTATCTTGCTCCTGCCGAGGAAAAGCTCGTCGATGTCAGTTGTCAGGATTTCCCTCGTCTTCGTCAGTCCCCTGCGCAGGCGGTCAATAAATCCCGACCGGTTTTCCTTCCGCGGCCCGGCGGCTTTCTCGGCCTTGGCTTCGACTTGCCCGGCGGAGTCGTCCTCAACCAAGGAATCTCCATCCTCGAGGCCGCCGGCCGTTTCCGGACCAACTTCGGGAACTGGAACGGCGGCCTCGGAACTTATCGATTCTTCCTTCTCCTTCTTTTCTTTTCTCTTTTTGAATATGTTGAAACCCATCTTGTATTTTCGTTTCCTTTGCTTTCACCGGATTAACTCTGATCTTTCCGATCTTGTCCCTTGTTTCCGTCTCGTTTACGGAAAAATCAATGTAAACCAAACAAAACCCGATTGACAAGGTTTTAATTGCGCCCGGGACTATTTGCTTGTCTTTCGTAAATTTCTCCGTTCCCCTCACCCCCGTTCAAATTCACCGAAACCAGTTTCGAAATCCCCTTCTTCTCCATCGTCACGCCGAAAAGAGTGTCCGAAAACTCCATGCTTCGCTTGTTGTGGGTGATCATTATAATCTGGGAGCTTTCGCCGATCATTCTCAAAAGGTTGTTGAACCTGTAGACGTTGCCTTCGTCCAAAGGCGCGTCGATTTCGTCCAGAAGGCAAAAAGAGGCAGGTTTGATCAGAAAGATGGAAAAAATGAACGCGATCGCCGACAGTGCTTTTTCTCCACCCGACAGCAAACTGAGCCGGGTCAGCTTTTTTCCGGGCGGATGAATCATCAATTCGACCCCGGACTCGAGGGGATTTTCGGGTTCCGTAAGCACGAGTTGCGCGCCCCCTCCCTCGAACAGCTTCGGAAAAACCAGGGCAATCTTTTCGTTGATGGCGTCGAAAGTGGCCATGAACTTTTCCTGGGTGATTCGGTTGATCTTCCGGATCACCTTGTGCAAATCCTGGATCGCGCTTTGCAAATCGTCTCTCTGCTCGATCAGAAAGTCGTAGCGCTTTTTCAGATTCTCGTATTCCTTGATGGCGCCCATGTTAACGTCGCCAAGCTTTCCGAGACGTTCCCGGTTTCTCTGCAACGCGCCTTCCATTTCCTCGATGCCGATCTCGGCGTCCTCCAGCATCTGCCCGTACTTGGCCTCCAACTGCCAGAATTTCTGGCTGTATCTCTCCTCCAGCCTGCTTGCCAGGTTGTCCTTTTGCATTCGGCGCTGGGACAACTGCATCTCCACCGTGCGCATCTTCTCCAGTATTTCGGAGCGTTTGTTCTCGAGTTCGGATTTTTCGCGGTCGTTCTGTTTCAAGCGGGCGTCGATGGCCTGGCAGTCGGATTCGGCGTCCTCCAACTCCTTGTCCATTCCCCTGAACGCTTCGTAAAGAAGAACAAGAGCGCTCTCGCGCTCCTCGATATTCCGGCCGTCCTTCTTTTGCTTTTCCGTTTTCGCGACGATATCCTCGCCGGTCTGCCCGAACCGTTTCTCTCCGTCCGCCAGAAACTCCTTCAATCTTCTCAGGTTGCCCACGTTGTTTTCATACCGCGCACTCAACGAGGTCAAGCGCAACTGGACATCCACCACCTTATCCTTTCGGGACTCCAGCTCGGAAGACAGCTCTTCGATTTGCACGCTGGTCCGCGCCACGTTTTCCTGGGCGGCTTTTACGGCCTCCGCGATCCGGGCGCGCTCCCGCTCGTATTTTCGCATTTCGTCGTCCATGTCGGTCTGCTCGCCCGCGAGCTGGTCCTGCTCCAACCTGACGATTTCCAAATGGCGTCGCGCTCCCTTAAGTTCCTCGGTCGCCTTGAACAGGGATTTCTCCGCGTCGATTTCCATCTGCCCGGTGTGGTTCTTCTCTTCGATTTGCCGTTGCAGACCTGTTTCCAAGTCCCTGACCTCGGCCTCGATCTGCTCCTGGATATCCCTTGCGGAGGCGACTTCCTCCTCCTTGCGCGCCAGCCGCGCCTCCAGTTCATGTATTTCGCGTTTTTTTTCCAGAATGCCGGAAAGCTTTTCCTTGCTTCCGCCCGCCATCACGCCTTGCTCGGATATCACTTGGCCGTCTACGGTCACCACGGTCTGGGCAACGCCGTTGTCGTTCCATATCCGAAGGGCTTCCCTCAAGTCGGACGCCACCACGACATGGCCCAACAAAGTCTCCGCCGCCTTTTCGCACCCCTGCTTCACGGTCACCCGGTTTAAAAGCAAGCGGGACGAATCCGGCTTCCCGCCCTCTGCGCACCGGATTTTGAGCGCCGACAACGGCACGAATCCCGAACGACCGATATTCCGAGCCGTCAGAAACTCGATGGACGACTCCCCGACCTGCTGGTCCCTGACGACCACGTATTGAAGCCCTTCGCCCAGCACCGCCTCCACCGCCGTCTCGTATCCGGCCTCCGGGGACAAGATATCGGCGACAATGCCGAACACTCCGCTTTCCTCCCCTCCCCCCCTGGACGCCGCATCCTTCAAAACGGCCTTTACGCCGTCCTTGTACCAATCGAAGTTTTCGTCCATTTTTTTCAACGCCAGGAACTTCGACCGGATTTCCTTCCGGTTCAGTTCCAGACTTTGAACCGTCTTGACCTGCTGCCCCAGCGACCTCGCCTTGATATCCAATTCCTCCCGGAGGGATCGGATGCTCGAATTCAAAGAGGCCATGCTTTCTCGATGTTCGGCAAGCTCCTGCTCGATTTTCCTTTCGGCAAGGACGAGCCCGGAAACTTTTTTTTCGGCCTCGGCCGCTTCTTCGTCGATTCTCTTGAGCCGCCTCTCGACGCTTTCCCTGTTTCGTTCGGTCGTCTGGCAGATATTATTGATTCGAGCCTCCTGTCCGACCAGTTCCATCAACTCTTTCTTGTATTGCTCGAGCCTGTCGGTCAAAGGCGCCGTTTGGTCCTTCATCTCGCGAAGATCGTTTTGTTCCAGAAACAATTCGTCCTTCGTTTTCGCGATTTCCTCGCCCAATCCGACCGTTTCGCTTTCCGACTGCCGGACCTCCTCGACAATTTGGCGATTCTTGAATTCCAGTTCGCTCCTCGCCGATCGCAGGGCGACAATTTCCTTTTCCCGCTGCTCCACTTGCCTTCGAAGATAGGCAAGGTCGTTTTCGAGGGCGTCGATTCGCCTCTGGGTCTCGAAACGCGTGGATTTTTGCCGCGAAATTTCGTTGTCCAGCCTGTCGCGTTCCAGCTTGATCTCCTCCACCGCCGCGTCCAGTTTTCTCAACTCCGTCCCGTGCGCCAGATCGGCGTCCTTCAACGACTTCAACAACTCGCCTATCCCCTCGATCTCCCGCGTGAAATCCTTGTGCTTGCGAAGATTCACCAGGACATCCAGTTTCTGGACCTTTTCCTGGATTTGCCGATAGCGCTCCGCCTTTTTCGCCTGGCGGTTCAAACCGCCCATCTGGCGATAGACTTCGGAAACGATGTCGTTTAGACGAAAAAGGTTTTGGTTGGTGGCGTCCACTTTTTGAAGGGCCTCTTTCTTGCGTGCCTTGTACCTGGAAACCCCGGCGGCCTCCTCGATAAAAACCCGCCGCTCCTCCGGGTTGGCGTCCGTTATGGCCCCGATGTTGCCCTGCTGGATTATCGCGTAGGAACGGCTGCCCATTCCGCTCCCCAGAAAAATGTTGTGAATGTCCTTCAAACGGCATGGACGCTTGTTCAAAAAATAGGCGCTTTCCCCGGAACGAAACAGCCTCCGGGTCACTTGAATCTCGCTGAAATCCCTCAGTTCCTCGGGCGCGGAACCGTTGTCGTTCAACAAGGTCAGACTCACCTCCGCCATGTTCATCGGAGGCTTGCCGTCGGACCCCGCGAAGATAATGTCCTCCATCGACTTGCCCCGGAGCTGCTTCACGCTCTGTTCCCCCATGGCCCACCGAATCGCGTCTATGACATTGCTCTTGCCGCAGCCGTTCGGCCCCACAATGGCCGAAATGCCATGGGTGAACTCGATACGGGTTTTTTCCATGAACGATTTGAATCCCGTAACCTCAAGCTTTTTCAGCTTCATGCGGGAAACGCTCCTTCAAAGGCAGAACTTTCGGACAAATTCATACGAACCTTGATCTCATACACAAAAATCCGATCTTTCCGACAAATATCGAATTTCGAAAAAAAGTCCATTTTTATCTTGTTTATTTGCGTACTCGCCACTAAAAACGACAACGGAATGGAGGACCGGAACCAATCAAGTCGGTATCCTTGCAATTCAAAGGGCCGCAGGCTTTTCGCGCGCCCGCGCAATTTGGTCGTTTATATCAAGGAACCAAGCGGTTGTAAAGAGGAAACCCCAACTTGAAGGGTTGCTCCAATCGATGGATACTATATATAGTGCAAAGCGAAAAGGAGATGTAAACTTTGACGGTTATAATCAATTCTTCGGAAAAACTGTACGAGGGTCGCGTGTTCGAACTGGTCAGGGAAAATATTTCCTTGCCGAACGGAGCGAGGATCGATATCGACATTTTGAAACATCCCGGGGCGGCCGCCATCGTGGCGTTGACGGAAAAAAACGAGGTGGTGCTGATCCGGCAATACAGGCACGCGGTGGGGGATTTCATGTGGGAAATCCCGGCGGGGACCCTCGACTCCGAGGAGGGGCACTTGACGTGCGCCGGGAGGGAACTCGAGGAAGAAACCGGGTATCGGGCCGACCGGATGCGCAAGATAGGGGAAATCGTCCCGGTGCCGGGATATTCCGACGAAAGAATCCATGTCTATTTGGCCTCCGGTCTTTCCAAGGGAGACGCCCGCCCGGAGCAGGACGAATTGCTGTCGGTACACGTCGCGCCATTCGAGGACGCCCTTGAAATGATACACAAGGGAGAAATCTTCGACGGCAAGACCGTGTTCGGCCTCCTGAAAACGAAGATGCTTATCGAAAAAGGAAACTTGCGAATGCTAAAACCTTAGTATCCGCTGGAGAGGAAAGACAAAGCCAATGAGAATTTACGCGGTGTCGGACATACACGGAAAAGAATCCCGGATCGAAATCGTGGAGAAGACGGTTAGGGACGTCAAGCCGGACCTCCTGGTGTTTCCCGGGGATATCGTCGGCTTTCCTGAAAGGGAACGAGCCTTAAGCAGGCTTGGCGGACTGGGGGTGGAAGCGTTTGCCGTGAAGGGAAACGCGGAACTGTTCATGTCCGAAGCGGCGTTTTTTAAGAATGGAATCCAATCGCTGGATTTTCGCGAGATAGAAAAGGACGGCGTCAAATTCGTCGGCGCGAGCGGCGCCGCCCCCCTGCCCTTCCACACGCGCGTCAGGCTCCGGGAAAGGGGCCTTGGCGAACGTTTGTCGAAGCTTGTCGATACTCGTACGATACTCGTGGTCCACCCGCCTCCATACGGCTCGAGAGACGAGGTCATGGGAGCGGTCCATGCCGGAAGCCGCCTTGTAAGGGCTGTCGTCGACCGGCGCCGACCGGCCGCCGTCCTCTGCGGGCATATCCACGAAGCGGCCGGCGCGACCTTTTGCGGCGAAACCCTCGTGGTCAATTGCAGTTTCTACAAGAAAAACTCGGGTGCGCTCGTCGAAATCGACGAAAAAACCGAACGGCTCGACGTGGAATTCGTCGCCTGAAAAAATCCCGCTACGACGACAAATACATCGATCTGATTTCGTCGGTCGCCTTTTTGGCCTCCGAGGTCTTTCTGGAAAAAAGGTCCTTGGCGAAATTGGCGACCTCGTTTTTGACGTCTTCGGGCCGCGGCAGCTCCGGGAATATCTCGATATCGAAGGAGTCGAATTTAATAGGCTCGAACTTCATGTTTTTCTCGAGATTGTCGCAGCCTGCGTCGGAAAAGCCCCCCCCCGTGATTTTTTCCTTCTCGATCTTCTCGGGATCGAATTGGCGGGTGTACTGAAGCGTGCATATGGCGGAGCGTTCGTTGACTGTTTTTATCTTTCGGTTGATCAGTTCGCTCATATGCTTCAACATTTCGTAACTCACCGGGACTTTTACATCCTCGCTTGCGGTGAAACCGTCGGAGTGTTCTCCGCTGACGTATTCCGTGCATCTTTTCTGGAGGGCCTCGTACCCGAAAGCGAATAGTTTGGCGAATTGCCCCTTGACGGTCAGGGCAGTCGGCATTTTTCCCGGAAGGTCGCTTTTGGAAAAGCCTTCTTTCCCCGTCAGGACTCCGGGATCCTTTTTCAACATCGCGAAAAATTCGCCGGCCGCCCTTTTGTCGAGCAACAAGAAGTTGAAAAAACCCGCCGCAGAAGAAACCATCCTGGCTTTGCCCTCCAGCGCCTTCCTGTATTCCTCGAAAAGCTCCAGCTTTTCGTCGATTTCAACCCTGGCTCCGAAAAAAGCTTCGGCCATGTCCCCCAAAACTTCCTCGGCAAGCATGTCGGTGAGATCGGTTATTGGTTTCATCTATATTTTCCGTTCGGCCTCCTTTGGATTCGAATTTGAAAATAAAGCGCGCCCAAACTCGTTCGCAACGAAATCTTCGAGCGCGAGCGAAGGAACAAACTATCATTTGACATCGGGAAGGGCAAGGTCCGGAGAGGTAAAAATTTCGTCAGAACGTACTCGTGAACGCAAACATACAAAAACGTACGAAAGTGATCCCTCGAAAAAACAAAAACGTTGGCGGTTCCACTCCCCCCGCCATCCCTCGAAGCCGAAGAAAAGGCCGAAGGTCCGAATCGGCAACGGCTCCGACGGTTGTCTTCCCTGAAAAAAAACCGATCGGGCTGGCGCCGGATTTGCTCGGATATCCAACAAAATCGGAAAACAAGGGGGGACGACTCTCCGAAAGTCCGGTCCCGACCCGCGAACAAATTCTTTGGCTAAGGAGCCTGGAGGGAGGAAACAAATGACAATGTGGAAAATCACACATGACGAATTGAGAAGGAGTTTGGAAATGGACATTTTCGAAGAATATGTTTCGGATTTGATATTCGCAAGAAAAGCCAAGATGAATTTCGACACAATTTCCATGGACACTAAGATGCTGAAAGT
>CAZNTU010000226.1:0-9105 GCA_964575975.1 uncultured Desulfobacteraceae bacterium | reverse complement strand
TGGCTTCGGGGATGTAATACTCGCCCCGGCCTTTCTCGTAGTCGGCCAGGAACCGGTGCAGCTCCCTAATCGCCAAAGGCTGGTCCACGTCGTTTCTCGTGCATTCGCCCTCGCAGGGATGATGGCACACGCGGCCGCAGACGCCCGGGAAGGGATGGTCCTTCTTGAAGAGCTTCAAGGCTTCGTCGTACTTGCCCTCGTTGATCAGGGCGATGTACCCTTGGATGCTGACGTGGGCGGGGCAGGTGGCCTTGCAGGGGGCGGTGCCTCTTTTGCTGATGCCGAAAGCGCCGGGAATCGCCTGGGGATACTGCTTGAAAATCGCCTTGCGATCGGACAGGCCTTCGTCGTACTCGTTGGAAAGGCTGATGGGGCAGACCTTGGCGCACTCGCCGCAGCTGGTGCATTTCGAAAGGTCTACGAAGCGTGCTTTTTGATGGACTTTCGCCGTGAAACTTCCGGGCTCGCCTTCGAGATCCAGAAGCTCCGTGTTCGTCAACAACTCGATGTTAAGATGCCGGCCGACCTCGACCAGTTTGGGCGAGATGACTCACATCGCGCAGTCGTTGGTCGGAAACGTCTTGTCGAGCTGAGACATGATTCCGCCGATGGCGGCGGACTTTTCCACCAGGTAGACGTAGTAGCCGGATTCGGCAAGATCAAGCGACGCCTGCATTCCCGCGATGCCCGCGCCGACGACCATAACCGACCCGCTCTTCTTGTTGATGTCAGATCCCATGATCACTCCTTGAAAGTTGGTTTGAGGTTTCATGTTTCCATCCGCGCTCCAAAAGCTCGAACCGCCGATCGAAACCATGCCCTAAGGTAAACGGTTTATATTTCCCATAACGAAACGTTATTCGACGCATTAAAAATACAGGATATTTTCAATTGCAAAAAAATCCGAAACGAACCAATTAGCATAACAATTGTGAAAGTTCAAGGAAAATAGGCTTGATTATAAAAGGTGGGGCGAAGGTAACCAGAGCTTCCAGCTCTGGTCCTAATCCGCAGAGGCTGAACCTTTTAGCGAATCTCGTCACGCCAGACCAGGATGGTCTGGTTACCTTCGAGGCGCCGTGCTTGCAACGCAACTCAATACTTGTAAATATCGAAATGGCCGATGTTGAAACCGAGTCGAGTCAGATTTGGCGGAATGCGATTCCGGCTTTATTCGTTCAGGCAACACCTGCATATCAACGCGCCGTCGGACAGCTCCATTTTCGACGGCATGGCAGGCTCTCCGCATTTCGCGCAGGGTTTGGAGGGTTCGATCCTGGCCTTGGGGGGAAGATCCACGCGGGTGTTTTCGATTTTGAAGATGCTTTCGGGAGATTTTTCCAGGATTTCGAAAGTGCGTTGTTCGTGGAGCCGCTCGAACTCTTCCTTTTCCTCGGGGGTCGCGGTTTCCTCGCGGATTTTTACGATGAGTTCGCGATGTCTTTCTCCCGGCTCCATGGCGCCGGGCATCATGGACAGCCGGACTCCCTGGCCCGTGCTTCGCGAAAAGAAGGTGAAAACCATTTTGCCGTGGTCCTTGTACACGAAGTTGCCTTTTCCGAACGTGCAACCGGTCAGCACCTGGATGGCATCGACGCAACAGGCGTCGTTTTCGACCACAGCGACCACTTCCTCGTCCATGGAACGCTTTTCCTCGAGCCAAGACATGGCGAGCTTGGCCGCCTGGAACCCGATGGCGAGTCCCGGACAGACGTGGCCATGAAAATCCTCGCATTTCTTGAACTCTTCGCTTTGTATGATTTCGGATGCGGTCATCTTTTCCTCCCTCGTCGATTTTTGATCGGGTATGAAAAATCTCCGGCGATTCGAACCGAACGGCTCGCTTATGCCTTTTTGGACGCGTACCCGTCGGCGTACCATCCGCCGCCCTTCAGTTGAAAGGCGCAAAGGGAAATGATCTTGTGGGCTTTTTTTCCGCATTCGGGGCATTCGATCTCTTTCACGTCCATTCTTTCCAGTCTTTCGACCACGTGACCCTCGGGGCATTCGAATTCGTAAAACGGCATTTTCGTTCCTTTCAAGTAAATAGATTGTCGGTTAAAATAAAACGGAGTCGATTAAGAAAGCGATTATAGCTCCGCCGATTTTCATGTCAAGGAATTTTACGGACAAGGCTGCCATGGATACGGAAAAAATATACTTTATTCCCGGAAGAGGGGAAAGACTCGACAATTTCATCGGACGCACCATTATATATTGCAATCGCGACGTCTGCGGAAGAGAACTGATTCCCCCTTTCTCCAAATTGAGATTCGGCGAGCAGTTGAAATACGTCCGCGGCGATCTGGAAAGAGAGTTCCCCGACGGCAAAGGTCGTCTGATCGGAAGATCCTACGGGGCGTACGTTCTGCTCCACGCCATTTCGGAAACGGGCTTCGACGGTCGAGTCCTTCTCCTGTCGCCTGTTTTGGGGGCCGCATCGACCTCGAACTTTCGATACGGGTCGATACCTCCCCGCGCGAAAAAGCTTTTGGAGCTTGCCGAGTCCGGAAAGTTTCCGGCCCCGGGCCGGATGGAAATCCATACGGGCGGTCTCGACAACGGATGCTCCCCCGATCTCGCCAAGGCTTTTTCGAAATCGGTGCCCAAGTGCGAACTTTTTGTGGTGGAGGGAGCCGGGCACGATCTCGGCGAGGTTTATTCCCGAAAGGTCCTGTGCAGATTTCTCGGGATCTCGCAACGATTTAAAACGGATCTATGAAAAGGAATTAGAAACGCATGACCATATTTTTAATCGCTGTAGGATTGATCGTCGCCATCGTCGGATTCGTCGGCGCCATGATTCCGGTCGTACCGGGACCTCTAATCAGTTTCGCGTCTTTGATTATCCTGTCTTTCGCCAGAGACTGGGAGCCTTTCAGCATAGCGTTTCTGATAGGCGCTGCCTTGATAACGGCCGTCGTCAGCCTGATGGACAACGTGTTTCCGGCGGTGGGGGCCAAGAGGTACGGCGCGTCGAAAGCCGGAGTGTTGTTCTCTATCGCCGGCATGCTGGCCGGACTGATCTTCTTTCCGCCTTGGGGAATTTTTTTAGGGGCTTTTGTCGGAGTCTTCGCCGGAGAAATCCTTGGAGGAGTGGCGCTGAAACAGGCCCTCAGGGCCGGATGGGGCGTGTTCCTGGGCACGATGGCCGCTATTTGCCTCAAAGTGGCCTTCACCGGCGCGGTTCTTTTCGTCTACGTCTACAAATTGATCTGGCCGGCGTGACATTCGGCTTTCGGGAATCCGTTCACGAGAATTGAATTTAACCCGGCCCTTTTTACCTTTCGATTACCTTCCGATTCGAAAAAGATTACCGTTCCGACCGTATGGAATTCGTTTAGCCGTTTCGATATGAGTCTTAGCTGTCGTCATCCGCTTTCTCGCTTTGCAGAACCCCTCTTCGCGACCAGGCGTTCCACTGTCGCTCTATATTTCAGAACGATGCGAGGCGAGTTTTTTCCAAGAAAACAACAAATGCTTTTATGCGCGGAAAATGCAATGGATGCAAGAAGGCAAGACCAAGATCGGGACGGGGGCGGGGACCGAAATCCGGAGCGTTGGTATCACAGTCGGCCGTTCGAGGAGATTCTGGAGAACCTGAAAGTGGATCCCGACCGAGGGCTTTCCAGCGACGAAGCCAACCGGCGCTTGGAGAAGTACGGGGAGAACCGGCTTCGAAAGGCGAAAACACGCAGCGCATGGGAGATCCTGTTCGAGCAGTTCAAGAGCACGGTCATTATCGTGCTGGTCGCCGCCGGTTCGGTCGCCTTCGCTTTCCGGCACTGGCCCGAGGGAATCGCCATTTCCGCAGTGCTCCTGGTCAACGCGACCATCGGTTTCGCCACGGAGTGGAAAGCCGTTCGTTCAATGGAAGCCCTTCAGGCGATGGGGGCCCAGTCCGCCCGAGTACGCCGGGACGAAGAGGAGATGGAAACCGAGGTCGAGCAGCTTGTACCGGGCGACATTGTCATTCTGGAAAGCGGGGACATCGCCCCGGCCGACGCCCGGCTCGTCGAAGCCAACAACCTGCGGGTGAACGAATCCGCGCTCACGGGCGAGTCGGTGCCCGTTCGCAAAAGCACGGATGCCGTCGAACCCGAAGCGCCCCTGGCGGAACGTTCCGGGATGATTTACAAGGGGACGACGGCGACCGAAGGGTCCGGCACGGCAGTCGTGGTCGGCACGGGCATGGAGACGGAACTGGGTCGGATTTCGGAAATGGCGGAAAGCGCGGAATCCAAGAGCACGCCCCTTCAACAGCGTCTGGATCAACTGGGACGGCGACTGGCGTGGCTGACCTTGAGCGTCGCGGCATTGATCGCGGTCGTAGGCCTGCTTGCGGGGCAGGAGACGCGGAAAATGATCGAGACCGCCCTCGCTCTGGGCGTCGCGGCCATTCCCGAGGGACTGCCCATCGTGGCTACCATCGCCTTGGCGCGAGGCATGTACCTGATGTCTCGCCGCAACGTGTTGATCAAAAAACTGCCGGCAGTGGAAACCTTGGGCGCAACTCGCGTCATTTTCACCGACAAGACCGGCACCTTGACGGAAAACCGCATGACTTTGCGAAAGGTCGCCACCCCCGACGGAGATTTCCTTCTCGACGAATCCTCGGGAAAAGTCGAAGGCGAGCGCGGCGGCGCCGACCATCCTCTGCTCAGGCGCGTCGTGGAAGTGGGCGTCTTGTGCAACAACGCGGCCGTCAGAGATTTGGACGGAGACAAAATACCGGACGAGGAGCAGGGAGATCCTACGGAAACGGCCCTTTTGCGCGCGGGATTCGCCTTGGACATGCCTCGAAGGAAGCTTCTCGAAGAAAAACCCGAGGAGAGGGAGGACCCTTTCGACTCCGAAAAAATGATGATGTCCACCTACCATAAAAGCGAAACGGGTATCGAGGTGGCCGTCAAGGGCGCTCCCGGCCGCGTGCTCGAAGCGTGCGACCGTATCGCGGGAGAGGGCCGAGACCGCGACGGCTCCCACATGGACGACCGAACGCGGGACAAATGGATACAACGCAGCGAAACCCTCGCGGGAGAAGGCTTGCGAGTCTTGGCCGCCGCCGACAAGATCGTCGCGGACGCGAAAGAAGAGCCCTATCGAAATTTGCGTTTTTTGGGATTGTACGGACTTCTCGACCCAGCTCGGAAAGACGTTCGTCAATCCATTCAAGAGTGCCAGGAAGCGGGTATCCGGGTCGTGATGGTCACCGGCGACCAGCCTGCCACGGCCGCGGCCATCGGCAAGCAGACCGGGGTCGTCGGAGAAGAGAAGGACGAACCGAACCTGATTCACGGAAGAGAACTCAAGGACCCCGACGAGATGAACGAGCAGGAGCGAAGGCACGCCATCGCAACCTCCATTTTCGCCCGCGTAAGCCCGGAACAGAAGCTTCACCTGGTCAAGCTGATGCAGGCCGAGGGACTCACGGTGGCCATGACCGGCGACGGAGTCAACGACGCTCCCGCGCTGAAAAAGGCCGACATCGGAGTCGCCATGGGAAAGCGCGGGACCGACGCCGCAAGGGAGGTTTCCGACATGGTCCTTCGCGACGACGCCTTCGCCTCCATCGTGGCCGCCGTTCGCCAAGGACGCATTATATTCGGAAACATCAGAAAATCGGTCATGTTCATGCTATGCACCAACGTGGCCGAAATCGTCGCGGTGGCAGTGGCCTCCATTGCGGGCGGCTTTACCGCGCTTCCGATCCCGTTGCTTCCGCTCCAAATTCTCTACCTGAACGTCGTCACGGACGTGTTTCCGGCGCTGGCGCTGTCCATGGGCGAGGGAGAGCCGAACATCATGAAAAGGCAGCCTAGGCCCCGGGAAGAATCCGTCTTGACCCGAGACCATTGGAAAAGCATTGCCGGATGGGCCGTTCTCATTGCCGCTTGCGTGCTTTTTTCGCTTATGATCGCCTTCTATGTCCTGGGTTACGAGCAAAACAAGGCGGTAACCGTCTCGTTTTTGACCCTTGCTTTCGGCAAGCTCTGGTTCGTATTCAATCTTCGCTCGCCGGAAACAAGCCTCTTTCGAAACGAAATTGCGAAAAACAAGTATATGGCAGGAGCGATCGTTCTCTGCATCGGCCTTCTGGCGGCCGCAGTATACGCGCCGGGACTGTCCGGAGTGTTGGAAACCCGCCGCCCGGGCTTCGGCGGATGGCTGCTGATTCTCGCGGCGAGCCTCGTTCCGTTCTTCTGGGGACAATTCCTGCGAATCGCCCAGGCAATTTATAAAAAGTAGCAATGAACGAAAAAGAAAGCCGAATAGCGGATACGAAAATATCGGGCTGGCGTTCCCGTCGGTATCCTGGGAGAAAAAGTCCTCTCTCTGCGGGAACACCGGGATGCGATTGTCTCGGCCATCGATTTTCTGTTTTTCGGATATTGGCGTTCCTCGGCATTTTTCCCGGATTTTATGCAGGGCGGTAATTTTTTGTCGATCGGTTGCAATCCGAAAAATCCGGGTTATATTCCCGACGCCCGTTTCGACGAGAGACGGGCTTTTTTTGGGCAGGAACGAAAAATCGTAGACAAACATTTGAAACAACGCCGGGAAGGCTTGAAAAATCAAGGAGATTTCGGAATGACGGATCTATCGCAAATTACGGTTTACACCGGAGGACACAGGGGCGCGGAAACGGAGTTCGGCAGGCTTGCGGAACAGTGGGGGATCGGAGAGGTGAATTTCGCTTTCGAGGGACACGAGATCGAAAGGACCAGAGGGGTAAAGGTGCTGACTCCCGAGGAACTCGAAAAAGGCAACGTGAGCATGGAGATCGTTTCGACGCGCATGGGACGGAAATTTTCCAAGGCGGACAAGATCCGCAGGGTCATCCAGTCCATTTTCCACATGGTAAACAACGGCTACCACGTGGTGGCGGTCGGATGGATTCAGCCCGACGGCACGGTCAAGGGCGGAACCGGCTGGGCGGTGGAGCTTGCCAAGTTGTTCAACAGGCCGATCGGCGTTTACGACCAGGACCGCGAAGAATGGTTCTGCTGGAAGGACAGCAAATGGGTGTCCGAAATTCCGATCATCCAATCCAAAACCTTCGTGGGCTCAGGCACGAGAAATCTTACCGACGGCGGCCGGAAGGCTATCTATGGCCTTTATGAAAGGTCGTTCGGGCCCGTCGCCAAATAATCCTTTGCACAATCCGGAATAGAATTTTTACCGATCCGATTCGACGATGCGAAAACAGGCAAGCGCGAATACAAAAGTCATTTTTGCGTTGACGCTGGTGCATTTCACGGGCGATTTCTACAGCTCGTTCACCAGTCCATTGTTTCCTCTGTTCGTGGAAAGGCTGGGACTGAGCCTCGCCCAAGTGGGAACTATCGCCGGCGTCAACCGCCTATTGGCATTCATCGTGCAACCGTCGGTGGGATTTCTCGCAGACCGCTACCAGACCAGAACCTTCATATTCGCGGGACTGTTGCTTCCGGTGGTGTTCGTGCCGCTTTCGGGGATCAGCGTCGGATTCTGGACGTTGTTGGCCGCAACCGCCTTGGGCTCGATCGGATCGTCCATGTTCCACCCCTCCGTAACCGGAATGGTGCCGGTGTATTCCGGCCCCAAAGCCGGTTTCGCCATGTCCGTCTTCAACACCGGCGGGACGCTTGCCTTCGGGCTGGGTCCTCTGTTCGTGACTTGGTACGCGGCCGCTTTCGGCCTGGAGGCGCTTCCGTTCACGATGGCCTTCGGGCTCATGATGGCGGTCTGGTTCTATGTGGTCGTTCCTTCGCCCCAAAGCGAAGGCTTGCGCAAGCTAGGCTTTTTCGGATCGCTCAAGGAAAGTCTGGGGCCCGCCTGGAAAATGGTCGCCATGATCTGGGCGGTCATGTTTCTCCGGGCCACCGTGGGCCAGTCTTTCATGACCTTCATTCCCGTTCTATACGTCCAGAAAGGCTTTTCGGTGGTTTCCGCCGGTCTGATCTTTTCCCTGTTCACGGTCGCGGGCACGTTCAGCGGCCTTCTGTCGGGAATTTTATCCGACCGGGTCGGCTTCAAACCGGTGTTTATCTTCACCCACGCCATCATGACTCCCATATTGCTGCTTTTCCTCGCGCTGGAGGGAAACTGGGTGTATTTCGGGACGACGCTTGCCGGGGCTTCGGTTCTGGCCTCCCTTCCCTTGGGAGTGGTCATGGCCCAGAAGATCGCCCCCAAAGGACGCTCCATGGTGGCGAGCCTCATGATGGGATTCGCGTACGGCCTCGGCGGAGCCGTCTCGCCGGTCGTGGGAAAGCTCGCCGACGTCTATTCCATAGAACCCGTCTTGACAGCCATATCCTTCCTGCCCCTCCTGACGCTTCCCATAATATTCAAGTTTCCGTCCAGAATCGCGGAGAAACAGTGATTGAAACTTCTCGAAGCAAAGGTACGGTATGAACGCTTGGAACCAAGATTTGTATATCAGGGCGTGGAATTACGCCTCTATAGCCCACAACGGGCAGTTGGTCCCCGGTACGGACATTCCCTACATAAACCACGTCGGTCTTGTCGCGATGGAGGCGATGTCGGCGATCGCTTGGGACAACGGAATAGAAAAGCCGGACTTGCTGGTCGTATCCGCCCTTTTGCACGATACCCTCGAGGATACGGGCCGCACGTACGGCGATATCGAGAAGGAATTCGGCGCGGAAACGGCAAATGGCGTCTCGGCATTGACAAAGAACAAGAATTTGCCCTCCCAGGTGGAGCGAATGAACGACAGTCTTAACCGGATCAGGATGTGCCCGAGGGAGATCTGGATGGTCAAGCTGTGCGACAGAATCACCAACCTTCAGCCCCCTCCCGGGCATTGGAGCCATCAAAAAATCGAAAGCTACAGGAAAGAGGCTCGAACGATCTTGGAAAGACTGGGGTCGGCCAGCCAATACCTTTCGGAAAGGCTGAAAACAAAAATCTACGCTTATTGCAAGTAGCTGAAGATCTGACTTAATTCATAGGAACAACCTGGGGTGATGAAAATGTCGAGTTTTTGGCGTTGAAAATTCCTCTCGGTTTTGTTACGTCGCAGACCCGATGAAAAACGGCGAACCGTATGATCACAATAAACGGTTGGAGCCGCTAAAATCGACACTCTGAAGGACC
>CAZNTU010000225.1:0-9131 GCA_964575975.1 uncultured Desulfobacteraceae bacterium | reverse complement strand
CGTTGGCCCTTGCAATCCTTCTTTTGGCGGGCGCGGCCGGAGCCGGCGTTTGGTTCTGGTCCGACAAGAAGCCGGATGTTTCCCCGGTCGCGAAAACCGAAGCCGACAAAGACGAAACGGCCGCATCCAAGATTGACGACAATTCGTCCGCTTCGACTCATGAGGTCGCCGCCTCCGATTCCGCAACGAACGAGTCGAAGGCCGAAACTCCGACATCCGCAACCGGGTCCGAAGACGGAACCGAAGCGGAGAACGAGACCGAAGACGAACCGGCCAAACCGGAAACGACGACTCGAGGCCCCGACGAATCCGAGGACGAATCCGGAACGCAAGAGATGCCGGAAACGGCGGAATCGAAGGCGACGGAAAGAGACGCTTCCAAGCAAGAAGAGATCGATTCGAACAAAGACACGCAGGAATCGGGGAAAAAACCGTCCGTCGGCGAGCTTTTGCAGTCGGGCGCGGTCCGAATCACATCCCATCCCAAGGGAGCCGACATCTACATCGACGGCAAATTGATGGGAATTACTCCGTTCGAAGGCATTATAGACCCAGGACCACATAAGTTGGTTTTGAAAAAGAAAGGCTACGCGGAAATGGAGGACGAATTCGCCATCGACGAATATGCAACGGGAGAACCTTTCGTCTACGACGCGGAGCTGTTCAGAGGTTTCGAATAGCCCATCCCCCTCCCAATGGAAGCGGGACGCCTAAGATTCGCAACCGATCATCCCAATTATCCCAAATTATCCAAAGTATCCCAAGGAGGTTGAAACGACCATGAAAAAACCAATTCTAAAATGCGAAAACCCTGACCATGCCGCCCGAATGTCGCGCCCGACGAATTTCGGGATTTTGCTGTTATTGACGATAGCGGTCTTGTTCTCCGGATGCGCCACGACGCCAACGCGGCCGCTGCCCCCTCTGCCTCCGGAGTACCCGCCGGAACAACCGATGTCCGAATATACGGGCGCCTGTTTCTACGATTTCCCGGAGGTGTACGTCCAAAGGATTTATCCGGTTTTGGACGCTGCTCCAGGAGTCGAGGAACTGCGTCGTGCGCAACAAAACTGCGGATCTTCGCGATCCTGCATATGCTACGACCTGGTTTACAGCGGCACTCTCGAAAGGCTCGAACGCTGGATTCGAAGGGAGCTTCCAACCTCCAAGGCGGTCCCTTTCCGGATCGAAAGCAGGGGAGAGAATTTCATCGAAGTTTATCACACCGGCGGGTTCGATTAAGCATTTGCCGCGCAGACCGCAGCTGGCGCTATTGCGAGTCTGTTAAGGGAGGAGGATTCCGTTGACGGCGATACCGAGCACGAAAAGAAAAGCGAAAAAGCTCCCGATCTTTCAGGTCCTCGTCCTGTTGTCGTCGGCGGCTCTTTGTTTTAACGGGTGTTCGGCGGCTTTTTCGTCGAGCGCGAGCCGATTCGCCGACGATCTTTCCCGCGCGTTCGAAAACAACTCCGACATCGCGGTAGTCGAGGATGGCGCGCCAGCCTACCTTCTGATGATGGACGCCTTCGTCGGGAGAAATCCGAAGGACTTTGCCATGGCCAGGTCGGCGGCTAAGTTGAACGCCGCGTACGCCGAAATGTTCGTCGAAGAATCCGAAAGGTCCAAAAAGCTCACGGAAAAGGCCCTCCGACTGGCTTTTTCGTCCGCCTGCCTCGAAAATCGGAAGCTTTGCGATTTGCGCGCGAAAAAATTCGAAGAATTCGAAAAAATTCTTCTCGATGCGGAAACGGCCGATCTCGACGCGCTGTTTACCCTTGGAAGCGTATGGGCGGGTTGGATTCAGGCGCGCCAAGAGGACTGGAACGCGGTCGCGGAACTGGCAAAAGTGGAAGCCATCATGCGCAGAACGACCGCGCTTGCTCCGGAATTCAAAAAAGGCGAACCGTACCTCTATCTTGGCGTGATGGCGACCTTGCTTCCTCCCGCCTTGGGAGGAAAAAGCGAGGAAGGGCGAGAATATTTCGAAAAGGCCATAAAGTTGTCGGAGGGCAGGAATCTTTACGCCAAATATCTGTACGCGCAAAAATACGCGCGCCTGGTTTTCGACAGGCCATTGCACGACAGGCTTCTCCAAGAGATATTGGACGGGGACCCCGAAGCCGAGGGCTATACGCTGGCGAATACCATCGCCCGCGAAAAGGCTCGACTGCTGCTGCAAACATCGGACGACTATTTCTGAATCCGTTTCGGCATAGTCGATCGCAGGGCCGGCAAGCAAATCGAGTTGCAATGTTTCATACTCTTTACGAACAAAAGGAAGCATCAATGGGATCACATGCATTCAAACTTTTCGTCTTGTTTCTCGCGATCATCCTTTTTCCTCTTGCGAATCCGCAAGCCCACGCCATTGTCTTCAAAATCGGCACCATCTCTCCCGAAGGCTCGGCATGGATGAAAATCATGAGCCAGGGGGCCGACCTTGTCGAGGTCAAAACCGACAGAAGGGTTCGTTTCAAATTCTACCCGGGCGGAGTCATGGGGACCGACCAGGCCGTACTGAGGAAAATCCGGGCGGGACAGCTTCACGGGGGGGCCGTGGTGGCCGGAAGCCTTTCCGGCGTCTATCCGGATCTCACGCTTTACGCGCTTCCGTTTACATTCGACTCTCTGGAGGAAGTCGATTACGTCAGGGAACGCATGGATTCGAAATTGATGGAAGGGCTGGAAAAAAGCGGGTTCGTGGGTTTCGGTTTGGCGGAAGGCGGTTTCGTGTATTTAATGTCCAAGACGCCGGTTCAAAGCGTTTCCGATCTGTCCGGCCTGAAAGTCTGGGTCCCCGACAACGACGAAATTTCGCTGGAGGCCGTAAAGGCTTTCGAAGTTTCTCCCATCCCCCTGTCAATCGGAGAGGTCCGGACGGGCCTGCAAACCGGTCTCGTGGATACCATCGGGACCTCCCCCATCGGGGCCATCGCCCTTCAATGGCACACCCAGGTAAATTACTTGATGGAAGTTCCCCTGTTATACGTCTACGCGACCTTGGTCCTCGAAAAGAAAGCTTTCGACAGGCTTTCCCCCGAGG
Source organism: uncultured Desulfobacteraceae bacterium (assembly GCA_964575975.1). GTDB lineage: Bacteria > Desulfobacterota > Desulfobacteria > Desulfobacterales > SKZT01. The sequence continues at coordinate 6,088 of CAZNTU010000225.1, read as the reverse complement.
ACCAGGCGATAATGCGGGAGACAATGGCCGATACGTTCAAAAAACTCGACCGCATCAATAGAAAGGACAATATAGAGGCCGTGAAAGCGCTGGGGAACCAAGGGGTCGAATTCGTCAAACCTTCGGCGAAGACGGTGGATAACTGGAAAACGAGCGTCGAGGGAGTCCCGGCCGCCTTGATCGAAAAAGGACGCCTTTCGCGGGATTTGTACGAAACCATGAAGAAAAATCTCTCCGACTTCCGGTCGCAAAATGCCCCGTCGGACCAGTAATACTTCGCCGTCGCCCGGCGGCTGGAAAAAAATCCAGGATTTTTTGCGCGGCGTGGAGGACGTCATGCTTTCAGCACTGCTGCTGTTCATGATCCTCCTGGCCGCCGCGCAAATATTTTCCAGAAACGTCTACGACGCCGGTCTTCCTTGGGGCGACATACTGGTGCGCATTCTCGTTCTCTGGGTCGGTCTTTTCGGCGCCATGGCAGCAAGCGCCAAGGGAGACCATATCAAGATCGATCTGATCTCCAAACGTCTGAGTTCGCGATGGAGCCTCGCGGCCAACGCGGCCACAGACCTTTTCACGGCCGTCGTATGCGCCTTTGTCGTATGGTTCGGCGCGAAATTCGTATATTACGAATACGCGGACGGCCTCGTCGCTTTCGCGGAAGTCCCCGTCTGGATTTGCGAGGCGATTATCCCCTTCTCCTTTTTCGTCATTTCCGTCCGGTATTTCGCGAGAGCCGTGTCGGACATACTGGGGGTCGTTAAAAAACTTCCATGACGATCATATCGATTTTCCTGGCATTGACCTTTTTGACGTTTCTAGGCGCGCCCCTTTTCTCCGTGATTCTGGCCGTCGCCATGATCGGCTTTTACAGCCAGGGGATCGATTTGTCCGTCGTCGCCATCGAAATCTACCGGATTTCGGATTCTTCGGTGTTGCCGGCCCTGCCGCTTTTCACGTTCGCGGGCTGCCTTTTGGGAGAAAGCGGCACGTCGGCCCGACTGGTGCGGCTTTCCCGCGCGTTTCTGGGGTGGATGCCCGGCGGCCTCGCGATTTTGTCGTTCGTGTCGTGCGCCCTGTTCACGGCCTTCACCGGGGCCTCCGGGGTAACCATCGTCGCCCTGGGAGCCTTGCTGCTGCCCGCCCTGCTGCAAGACGGCTACCGGGAAAATTTCAGCATGGGCCTGGTGACCACGTCGGGAAGCCTCGGACTGCTTTTCCCTCCGTCGCTCCCATTGATCCTTTACGGGATTGTCGCCCAGCAGACGACCTCGGACGAAAGCGTTTCCATAGAGAAGTTGTTTTTGGCCGGAATCCTGCCGGGATTGCTGATGATTCTCATGTTGTCCGCCTGGAGCCTCTGGACCAATCGCCACATGCCGATGAGGAAAACCGCCATAAACCCGAAGGAAATGCTCGCGGCCGTCAGAGAATCCCTCTGGGAGTTGCCTCTCCCATTCTTCGTCCTGGGAGGAGTGTACGGCGGTTGGTTCGCAATTTCCGAGGCTGCCGCCGTAACCGCCCTGTACGTGCTCGCGGTCGAAGTCTTGATTTACCGGGAAATCCCGATCAAGCGTCTTCCCGAGATCATGCGCGACTCCATGGTCATGGTGGGGGGCATTCTTCTAATTCTGGGCGTTTCCTTGGCATCCACGAATTACATCGTGGACGCCGAAATCCCCATGAAACTCTTCGAGGCGATTCAGGCTCGCGTTACCGATAAGATCGCCTTTCTCGTTCTTTTGAACATCCTGCTCCTTCTGCTGGGGGCCATCCTCGACATCTTCTCGGCCATCGTGATCATGGTGCCGTTGATTCTTCCGGCGGCGGAAAGCTACGGAATACACCCGGTGCATTTGGGAATCGTCTTTCTGGCGAACATGCAGATCGGCTATTTCACTCCGCCGGTCGGCATGAACCTGTTCATCGCGTCCTACCGCTTCGAAAAACCCGTCGCCGAGCTTTACCGTTCAACGATTCCTTTCATGATCGTTTTGCTGTCGGCGGTTTTGATCATAACTTATTGGCCCGACCTGAGCATGTTTTTCGTGCGGTAGCTCGAAAACGTTGGCGTGCCAGACGGGCGAACGATGGACAATGGTGCTCGTTTCCAGAACCGACAATCCTCGGACGGTATTCCGTAATCGCAAATCCTGGGATAGGTCCCCTGCCCTAAGTTGCACAAATTGTCCATTCGAATTCCATTTTATGCAAAAAGCCTCCGCTACTCGTGCCTGAGGGCTTCGATCGGGTCCAGCCCGGCGGCTTTTCTCGCTGGAAAATACCCGAAAATCACTCCGACGGCCCCGGAGAAGAGAAAGGCGACCACGACGATTCCAAGATTGAAAACAAAAGGCACGTTCAGGGCCGACGCGGCCAGAGCGGCGGCGGCAAGGCCCAAACCTATGCCGATCACGCCCCCGAAGCACGACAGCACGATGGCCTCCACCAGAAACTGCATGAGCACCTCCCTGGCCAGCGCTCCGATGGCCAGACGGATTCCGATTTCGCGCGTCCTCTCGGTTACCGATACCAGCATGATATTCATGATTCCGATGCCTCCAACCAACAGGCTGACTGCGGCAACCGCGCCAAGCAGGGACGTGAGTACCCTGGTAGTGCCGGTGAGCGTGCTCAGAATCTCCTTCATGTCCCGCACGTTGAAATTGTCGTCCTTGCCCGCCGCTATCTTGCGCCGCTCGCGCATCAGGTTCTCGATATCCTTCTGGACCTTTTCCGTGGAGTAGCCGTCGCGGGCGGACACGTAAATACTCGATACGTCCGTGTTTCCCGCGATTCGCCTCATGAAGGTCCGTATGGGAATCAGGACGAAGTCGTCCTGGTCCGAGCCGAACCCGGATTGCCCCTTGGATTCCAGCACGCCAATCACTTGGCACGACAGCTTCTTCAACCTGATGGAGGCCCCTACAGGGTCCTGCGCGCCGAAAAGCTCCTTTTTGACGGTTCCGCCCAAAATGCAGACCGCTTTGCCCGCGGAGGCCTCCGACGGAGCGAAGGACCTTCCGGACACCAGTTTCCAATCGCGCACCTTCAAGTATTCGTTGTCGCTCCCTGTGACCGTGGTGGACCAGTTCAGATTTCCGTAGATGCTCTGGGTCGGGCTGGAAGAACTTGGCGCCGCGCCCTCCACGCCCGGGATTTCCGTCACGATCGCTCGGGCGTCCTCCATTTTGAAGTCGGGGGACGATGTCCGCGCCCCCCCGGGGCCTCTGAACCCCTGTCCCGGCCGGACCACGAGCAGGTTGCTTCCCAGCTTGGAAATATCCGAGGTCACCTGCGCCGTCACTCCCCCGCCCAACGTCACCATGGTAATTACGGCGGCCACCCCGATCACGATCCCCAAAATTGTCAGCGAAGAACGAAGCACGTTTCTCCGAATCTCCCGCTGCGCTAAAAGAACGGTTTCCAAAAACATCAGCCGTTGTCTCCCCTTTTGTCTCCGTTGACGATCAAGCCGTCCAGGAAATGGATCTTCCGCGAAGCGTATTCCGCCATGTCGGATTCGTGGGTCACCATGACGACAGTAAGGCCGCGCGTCCGGTTGAAATCGGACAGGAGTTCCATGATTTCCTTGCTTCTGGCCGAATCGAGATTTCCGGTGGGCTCGTCGGCGAAAAGTACCTTAGGTTCCGACACGATGGCCCGTGCGATGGCGACTCTTTGCTGCTGCCCGCCGGACAATTCCCCCGGCGTGTGGGACTCCCATCCTTTCAAACCCACGGCCTCCAGAGCCTTAGCCGCGCGCCGTCTTCGGTCGGACAGGGGCGCTCCCCGGTAGATCAGGGGGAGTTCCACGTTTTCCAGAGCGGACGTTCGCTTCAGCAAATTGAACCCTTGGAACACAAAGCCGAGATAGTGTCTTCTTAAGAGCGCCCTCTGGTTTCCGGAGAGCTGGCCCACGTCCACCCCCTCGAACAGGAACTTGCCATCCGTCGGCGTATCCAGGCATCCCAGGATATTCATGCAGGTGGATTTCCCGGACCCGCTGGGTCCCATGACCGCCACGAACTCTCCCTTTTCGACGCGCAGATCCACGCCTCGAAGCGCATGCATGGAGGCCGAACCCTTGCCGTAAACCTTGGCCACTCCTCGAAGCTCGATCAGACTATGGCTCTTTCCGGATTGCCGGGAGACCTCTTTCATTTTTTACCCTCCACAGAATCCACCACCAACGACACACCCGGCTCGACGCCCTCCATCGCCTGAGTAAAGGAACCGTCGCTCATTCCGACTACCACGGGAACGGCGACAAGTTGGCCGGTCTTCAACGTCCAGACCCGTTGTTTCATTTTGTCGCCGCTATTTTCCCTGCGTTCCTTTTCGGGCCCGGCGGGCGGACGGAAAAAAATTCTTCCCAAGACACCGCCCCCGGCGGACCGCTTCGACTTTTCCGTGGACGGCGGTGCGAAACGCAAAGCGGCGTTGGGGATCAAAACGGCGTTCTCGATCTCCTCCACCACGATATCCGCAGTCGCCGTCATGCCGGGCCGGAGAGACAAATCGGAATTGTCCGCGTTTAGCACCGTCTCGTAAGTGACAACGCCATCGACGGTTTTAGGACCGTAGCGCACCTGCGTAATACGGGCAGGGAAAGTCCGCTCGGGATACGCGTCCACGAAAAACGTGCCGCCTTGCCCTTCCTTGACTTTGCCTACGTCGGCCTCGTCCACGTCCACGTGCAGTTCCATCTCCCTCAAATCCTCCGCGATCGTGAACAAAACCGGGGCCTGGAAAGAGGCCGCCACCGTCTGGCCCGGCTCGACCGAACGTGTCAGCACGATTCCGTCGATAGGAGAATAGATCACCGCCTTGGACACGTCCGTCTCGTTGGCTTCCAGCGCCGCCTTCGCCTGGCTAATCGCGGCATCGGACGCGGCCTTGTCTGCCAGAGCCCTGGCCAAATTGGCCTTGGCGGAGTCCAGATCGTACTGCGATACCGCCTTGCTGCCGCTAAGCTTGCCCAACTGCTCCAACCGCTTCAGCTGGCTCCGGGCTTCCTCGATGGTGGCATCGACCTGGAGCGATTTCGCGCGGGCGGACTCCAGCGCCGCCCTCGACTGAAGCACCTGGGCGTCCAGCTTCGTCGTATCCAAACGCGCCATGACCTGCCCGGCCTTCACTTGATCGTTGTAATCCACTTCCACAGACTTCACTGTTCCCGAAAGCTCGCTCCCGATATCCACTTGGTTTGTCGGTTGAAGAGAACCCGAGGCTGTAACAATAACCGTAAGATTCCCCAGCCTCGCCTCTTGCGTGGTATATCGAACTCCGCTTCCGCCGTTTTCGGCATCGCGCATAAACCATACCGCCCCGGCGCCAACGACCACCACAACAAAAAGAATCGAGTATTTAAGCCATTTTCCGCGCTTCGGAGATTTGCCAAGTCCCAGAGTCTGGCCCAGCTCCGAATCAAGATCGCCCGCTTTTTCGTACATGGAATTCGCTCCGTTTTTCAAAAATTGACGGGTCGGGGGAAATTTCCCCGCGTTTCATCCGTTTCTGTCGGCCGAAAAGATAGGAGCTTTACGTAAAGGATTAATATCGAAAGGGGATGAAAATTGTAAAGAATTTGTAAATTCAAGGATTGAGTTGGAAGATCCATAGGGAGTTTGCTTTCGCGCACCGCCGAAAATTCCCTGCGAAGCCGATCCACGTCGCCGGAGGCTGAAAGCTTCGCATAAAGACCATCAGCTTGAATCCCCATGAGTTTTTTACCTCGCGCATGTTTACCTCGCGCATGATTGCGGTTAATCTACAGAATGTGTTTTTTTTTCGACGATTCTTTCTGGTTTTCTCCTATCTAATTGACAGAATTTTCTGCAGACGGCCGAGGGTCTCTTCAATGGATGGCCTCGGCATAGCCCCTTACTGATGTTCCGTAAAATGGAAACCAAAACTTGTCAAGGCTAATAATTTGTATGTAAATACGCCTGCAAGGGGCTCAACTCCTGAAGCTCCATGGCGGCCCGTTGGAAAACTGATGCGTTCGTCGGCCACTATGTCGGCATCGGCGGCTATCCCCACGATGTGGACGTCTTCCGGAAACTCGGTGTATTCCGTCTCCCCG
>CAZNTU010000224.1:0-9184 GCA_964575975.1 uncultured Desulfobacteraceae bacterium | reverse complement strand
CCAGTTCCCCCATCGCGTTCGAAAGAGCCGTCTTTTCGCGGTGAACCGTTTCCAATCGGGAAACGTCGCTTTCAATCCATTTTCCATGTTCCCCTTCCCGAGTTTTTTATTATTCGTACTTGAACAGGAAGGAGCCATGAGTATTATTTTGGGAATTTCGGCCTTTTTTCCGGGAGAAAGCTATTTCTATGGTTTCCTATCTTGGACTTTTCGCAGCGGCGTTCCTTGCGGCCACGATTTTGCCCGCCTATTCGGAGGTCGTGTTCGCGGGGTTGCTCGCCGCAGGTTATGATCCGCTGGCCCTCTGGGCCTGGGCCACGGCCGGAAACACGCTGGGCGCTGCGGTCAACTGGGTGCTGGGACGCTACATGCTGCGTTTCGAAGACCGGAAATGGTTTCCGTTCAAGCGGGACAACCTGCATCGGGCGCAAAAATGGTTTCGGAAATTCGGAGCGTGGTCCCTCCTGTTCGCCTGGCTCCCGGTGGGCGGGGACGCCCTGACTTTCGTCGCCGGGATCATGCGGATACGGTTCGTCTGGTTTTTCTTCCTGACCGGAGTAGGCAAAGGGGCGCGGTATGCGATTCTGCTGGGGTTGATCGAGGGGTTCGGGGGGATTGCAGGGTCTCGCTCAGGGAGCATTGGATTAACCATTAACCATTGATTATTGACTATTATATAGCTTTCGAGATCAATGCGCCTCCGCCCAGTTCTTTCCCGTCCGGAGATTGACCTTCAAAGGAACCCTCAGTTTCCAGACGTTCTCCATGGTATCCTTGACCAGTTCCGTAACCACCCCTGTCTCCTCGGGCGGGACCTCGAATACCAGTTCGTCGTGGACCGTAAGGAGCATGGACGAGCGGAGGTTCCTTGCCTTTAAAGTCTTGTCGGCGTTTATCATGGCCAATTTGATCAGGTCGGCGGCGGTGCCTTGGATCGGGGTGTTCACCGCAGTCCTTTCCGCCGCCTGCTGCAAGATCTTGTTGGAGCTTTTCAGCTCCGGAAGAAGGCGTATTCGTCCCAGAAGCGTGCTGGTCCGACCGGTCTGCTTCGCGTCTTTGATCGTCCGGTCGATGAATCTCTTCACTCCCTGGTAGCGCTTGAAGTAGTTGTCGATGTACGTCTTGGCCATTTTCTGGCTGATGCCGAGCTCGTTGGAAAGCCTGAACGGGCTCATGCCGTAAATAATGCCGAAATTGATGACCTTGGCCTGCCTCCTCAGCTCCGAATCCATCATTTCGGGAAACACGTTGAAAACTTCGGAGGCGGTGCGAGCGTGGATGTCTTCGTCTTTCAAAAAAGAATCGATCAGGATTTCGTCCTCGGAGTAGTGGGCGAGGATGCGAAGCTCGATCTGGGAATAGTCGGCCGCGAGAAGAGCCCAACCGTCCTTGGGGATGAATGCGCTTCGGATTTGCCGTCCCTCCTCGGTGCGAATCGGGATGTTCTGCAGGTTCGGATCGGAGCTGCTGAGGCGTCCGGTGGCAGTGACAGTCTGGTTGTAGCTGGTGTGAATCCGCCCGGTTTCCGGATCGACCAGGCACAGGAGTGCGTCGGCATAGGTGGATTTCAGCTTGCTCAAGGTGCGGTGCCTTAGAATGTGCGCGGGAAGCTCGTGCAACACGGCCAGCGTGGTGAGTACGTCTACGTCCGTGGAATAGGCGGTCTTCTTTTTTGTTTTCTTCTGAACGGGAAGCTTCAGTTTTTCGAAAAGTATTTGGCCCAGTTGCTGGCTCGAGTTGATGTTGAACTCCTCTCCCGCCAAGGCATAGATCTGCCGCTCCAGCTGGAGAAGTTTGGATTCGAAGTCCTTGGAAAGAATGCGAAGACGATCCAGATCGACCCGGACGCCGCGCTTCTCCATTCTCGTCAGGACCGGAACAAGCGGCAGTTCCACCTTTTCGAACAGCTCGACCACGCCGATCTCCTCGAGCATCGGCGCGAGCACGTCCGCAGCCATCAGGGTAACATCGGCATCCTCGCAAGCATACGGCGCGGCTTTGTCCAACGATACGCACTCGAACCCGGCGGCCTTCTTCCCCTTTCCGACAACATCCTCGTACGTGATGGTCTTGTGATCCAAAAAGTCGAGAGCGATTTGATCCAGGTTGTGCGCTCGCTTCGACGGGTTAATCAGGTAGGAGGCCACCATGGTGTCGAAGGAGACCCCTTGCAGGTCGATCCCGCAGCGGTCCAGCACGATCCAGTCGTACTTGATGTTCTGCCCTACCTTTTTAATATGGGGATTTTCCAGAATAGGTTTCAGGCGTCCGACCACGATGTCGCGGTCGAGCTGGCGGGAGGCGTCCGGACCTGTGTGGCCGCAGGGGATGTAAAAAGCCTCGTTCTTTCGAACGGAAAACGAAAGCCCAACCAGTTCGGCCTTCACGGGATTCTGGGAAGTGGTTTCCGTGTCCACGGCGAACCGGCCAGCTTTTTCCAGCAGAGAAACCAGCCTTTCCAATGATCCCATGTCGGTGACGCAAACGTAGTTCTTTTGGCCAAGGTCTGTCTCCATGGGAAATTCCTGTTGCAATTGGCGAAACTCCAGCTCCTTGAACAATTTGGCAAGCCTGTTGTTGTCGGGCTTTCCGGGTTTGAGTTTTTCAAAATCGAATTCTATCGGGGCGTTGCTGTCTATTTTGACCAGCTTGCGGCTCAGGTACGCTTGGTCCTTGAACTTGACCAGGTTTTCCTTTTGTTTCCTCTGCGCGATCTTGTCCACCTGTTCGTAGAGGGCATCCAGACTTCCGTGGGTTTTGATCAGGGATATGGCCGTCTTGGGGCCGATTCCGGGGACGCCGGGGACATTGTCGGACGTATCGCCGGAAAGACCCATCACGTCGATCATCTGTTCGGGTTCGACACCTTGGGTTTGCCTGACGATATCCGCAGTGACGGTCTTGTCCTTCATGGGATCGTAAATGATTGTTTTTTCGGTGACGAGCTGCAAAAAATCCTTGTCGCCGGTGACCATGACAACCGAAAAGCCTTCTTGTTCGGCGCGGGCGGCCAGAGTGCCGATGAGGTCGTCGGCCTCGTAGCCGGGCAACTCGAGCATGGGAAGGTTCAACCCCTCGGTCACCTCCTTGATAAAGGGAATCTGCACTGCAAGGTCGTCGGGCATGAGGGGGCGGTTGGCCTTGTATTCCTCGTAGAGTTCGTGCCGGAAAGTGGGACCTTTGGCGTCGAAGAGCATCGCGATGTATTCCGGGGACCGTTCCTTCACGAGTTTAAGCAACATGCGGGTGAAGCCGAACACGGCGTTGGTTGGCAGGCCTTTGGAGTTGGAAAGGCCTCGGATGGCGTGGAACGCTCTATAAATATAGCTGCTTCCGTCTATCAAATACACGGTCTTTTTTGTTTTTTCCTCGAACATTTTCTGTTGCATGCGTTTTGCCTTTCCTGATGCAAACCATGGAAAGTTTGTTCCATTTCGAGCTTCGCCTTACCCGTTGGCGCGGCTCGAATGATTCGCCAGAGTTTTTTCCTATTATGGACATCTAGCCTGAATTCGCACGAAAAAGCAACGGCAATCAGCTCTGACGCATATCACACAGAACGCCTCGGACGGCGCGACTCGGAGCGCGCGCCGAAAAATTCGTCGCAAAAAAACATAGACGCGGATTTCAAAATTTGATACGTTAGCGTCGAACCACTTTTGTGTCGCGAATTCGAAAAGGGAGACGGCGCGTTATGAAACGTATTGAAAAGAACGGACTGATACATTGCGGACGACGGATTTCGGCTGCGGATATCGAACGAATCAGGGAAACGGTCGGCCTTTTTCCGAAACTGAGCCTGACCGAGCTGGCCGAAACGATCGGGGAGCACCTGGAATGGCGCACGGCCTCGGGCCGGAGCAAAAGAGACGCGTGCCTGGCCCTTCTCGTGAAACTGGAATCCGCCGGATTGCTGTCGCTGCCCGAAAAGCGGAAGATCGCAAGCGCGAGGGAGGCCGTTTCCAGGCCCGACTCCGGCGTCGAGGAGCTTTGCCGGGGCCGGATCGAGGGTCGATTGAAGGACCTGGGGGAAATCGAGGTGGAGGCGGCGGAGGGCGGGAAGGCGAGGTCGCTGTTCGAGGATTGCATGTCGCGCTACCACTATTTGGGGGCCTGCAAGCCTTTCGGCTGCCGCATGCGCTATTTTTTCCGATGCCGCGACGGGTTGCTCGGGTGCGCTCTTTTCGCCGGCGCGGCCAGGGCGGTAGTCGGTAACGATTCACCTCCCCCATAGGAAAAAATGAAAAAATCTGAAGTAGGCTCATGTTTGGTTTCAGGGTCGTAGTATGTTAATGGAAACCTTGGTTTAGCAACGCCCTTAAAGGAGCCCGACTAGTGCGGGTAAACATAAAAGGCTTGATTGACGATGCTCAATGTTACGACACGGTGCGCGAATTGCGCCGGCCCGAAGGCAGGCAGCGTCCGTTTTGCGATTCCAGGCGTGCGATCAAGAGAGGCTGCGACGACAAGGAGCCCGCGAGGCGGCGCTACGAGTGCAAGGACTGCGGGAAAAGGTTCGACGACCTGACAGGCACTGTTTTTGCGAGCCGCCATCAACCCTTCAAAGTCTGGATACCGTGCCTTTCTTTCATGGGATTGAACCTTTCCAGCGAGCAGATCGCCAGGGGCGCGGGGCCGCGGCACGCTCGAAAAAGAGAAGCCTCCCGTCCTCGGAACGATCCGGCGCGGCGGAGACGCGGCGATTCGGATGCTCGACAACGACCGGCAGGCGACCCGAGCCTTTGACGAAAGCCGCCGCAGCGCCGGGGACTCCGATCTGCACCGACGAGGACGGCATATACGACCGGCTGGACGAACGGGGCTGCGGGCACGAAAGCGTGAACCACGGGGACGGCGGGCGCGCCAGAGACGACGACGGGGACGGCTTCCGCGAAGTCCGCGCGAACGCGACGGAAGGCTTCCGGTCGCTGCCGGGAGGCTGGTTGCGCCCGCATCGGGGGATTTCGCGGGAAAAGCTTCCTTTCTACCTTGGCTTTTTCGGGTTCGTCCACAATGTCGGGAAAAGAGGAAAAGCGCCGCTTCATTCACTGATTGAGTTGCTTGTCAAATAAGACCCTGAAACATAACATGAGCCAAAATAAATTTTTCTTCTGCGCAGGCAAAATAACCAAAAAGCCGTACCGAAATCGGCAAGGACGCTTTAGGGTGCTTGAAAAACAGCCGCTGGCCGCCAACCCCTCGGTCGAGTCGGACCGGGACATGCTCCGCTGCCGCTCCGCAAGGCCGTCCGCTCGCCTGGTCGTAGTTCGACGCAGGAAGAAAGTATGATGAACATATCCATCAAATACGGAACCGAAGGCATTGATTGGGTGGCATTGTGCGAAATATTCCGACTTGCGCCCCTCGGCGCCCGCGAACCCGAAAAATTGAAGGTTGCGGCAGAAAACAGCCACACGGTCTGTTCCGCATATGCCGAGCGGAAAATCATCGGCTTTGGACGCGCTATTTCAGACGGTCAATACCAATCGGCCATTTACGATGTAGTCGTATTGCCCGAATTCCAGAATCAAGGAGTCGGCAAATCGATTTTGGAAGCGCTTTTGGAGAAATTGCCGAAAAGCGCTCCCGTTCTGATATTCGTTGCGCCGGGGAAACAAGGTTTTTACCGCAAATTCGGTTTCGGCAACTTGAAAACAGGCATGGGTTTGTTTCCAAATCCGGAAATCTCCAGAGCAAAGGGATATCTGGAATGACCGACATCGAACAATTCGACGCCTTTTATGCGGAATAGAATCGACCGGCCGTGAACGTCAAAACCCGATAATCAAGTTTTTATCGCCATTCCCGCGAAAACGGGAATCCAAGGGCTTCTGCGGGATGTCCGCCATCGAATTCCGGAGATTCGCCAGGAGGTTTTCGGGACGGCCCTTTACGGCGATGAACGCGGCTTCCTTTCCGGAGCGGAGTTCTCCAAGGGTTTCGATGGCCATGAGGAGGGCGGCTTTCGCGGTCGCGCAGGATATCGCCTCTTCCAAACCGAACCCGGCCCGGACGAAAAGCATCAGTTCCTCCAATACCGCTTTTCCGTGATGCACGCCCATGCTTCCGGCGTCGGTTCCGACCGCCATGGTCACGCCCAGTTCCCTTCCCATCGCCATCTGTTCCACTTGGTGTTCCAAGTATTTCAAGGCGGCTGCGGCTTCGGGGCTTTCCGGGTCCAAAGTTTCCGCGTAGCCCTTCATGGTGCATGCCGTGGGAACCCAAAATGTCTCCCGATCCGCCATGCGCTTCAAATTGTCCCCGCCTAGGAAAAAGCCGTGCTCTATGGACCGGCAGCCTGCTTCCACCGCGATTTTCGCCGGTTCCACCCCGTTCGCGTGGACCATCACGGGAAGGCCGTTCGCGCCGGAGACCTCCACCGCTTCCTTCATCTCACGCAAATCGAACTGGGGCGGGGTTTGTTTGCCGAAATGCTTGAGGCTGTTGATTCCCGAATTGACGATTTTCACGTGGTCGGGTCTTCGCGGGGAAAGATTTTTCAAGTCGTTCCCGATGGCCTCGGCAAGGGTCCGCCCCTTCTCCGGGGAGCGACCGATGAGCTTTCCGTACCGGTCGGGGCGGTTCCAAGCCCTGCCGGCGACTTTGATCCGAAGCGGAGTGTTTCGCATGTTCGGATTCGAATCCCTGTAGCGCATGGCGTGGCCCAACCGATCCGCGCCGTCGCGAACGGCCGCGACGCCGCTTGCCAGGTGATCCTCGACATGCCCGGAAATCACCGGTTCGATTTCCTCGTACTCCGCTTCCAGCTGCCGACGCCTGATCTCCATGTCGGAGGTCCCGGACATGAAAAGATGGACGTGGCAATCCATGAGGGCGGGCATGACCGTGTATTCGGACAGATCGACCGTTTCCGCTTCGCGACGGTTGTTCTTCCGTTCCCGTTCGCCGACAAGATCAGGCTTTTCCGGGTGTTCGACTACGGTCTCTATTAGGCCGTTTCGGACTTCGATTAAAACGTTTTTCGTCGCGGGGCCTCCCGAACCGTCAATGAGCCATCCGATTTTGTATTGCCGTCGATCAATCATATTGCGAAAATTGTGCTTTATGTTTTTTTGTCACCGTTTTTCGATTTCTTCCGCTATTTTCGTTGCCGCCTCGGCAGGGTTCGCCGCGTCGCGGATAGGTCTTCCGATCACCAAAAAATCGGCGCCATCCCTCGCGGCGGATGCCGGGGTGGCCACTCGGCGCTGGTCGTCCGCCGAGGACAACTCCCATGCGGGTCGTATTCCGGGCGTGACCGCCAGGAAATCACTGCCGAACCGGTTTTTCATTTCCTTGGCTTCCAGTCCGGAGCAGACCACGCCGGCGCATCCGGCCCGTTTCGCCATGGCGGCCCTTTTTACGACGAGTCCGTTCAAATTCGACGAATATTCGTCCTTGAACCCGGCGGCCGCGATATCCTTCGTTGACACGCTGGTCAAGACCGTCACGCCCAGGACCCCCACCCTGCCCTCGCTCGCTTCGACGGCGGCTTCGAGCATTCTTTCTGATTCCCCGCAATGGACCGTGGCCAGATCGACTCCCAAGCCCGCCGCAACCTTCATGGCCCTCGCCACCGTGGCGGGAATGTCGTGAAGCTTCAAGTCCAGAAAAACGCCCGCTCCGGAAAGATCCTTCACGGTTTTCACGATTTCGGGACCGGCCTTTATAAACAGCTCCAGTCCGATCTTGAACATGGCGACCCGTCCCGCCAGCATCCGCGAGAAATCCTTCGCCTCCGCCACCGTGGACACGTCCAGCGCAAATACGATGTAATCCTTGCCTCTCTTCATTTCTCCTCTTTTCACCCATAGTGCCGACAGATCCACTCGTGGCACTTTTTCCGCACCATCCCCACCCATCCCGGATTTTCCAAATACCACCTTACCGTTTTTTCGAGCCCCGTCTCGAAGCTCTCTTCCGGGGACCACCCGAGTTCCACCTGGATTTTGGAAAAATCGATGGCGTAACGGTAGTCGTGGCCGGGCCGAAGCTTTTTGTCGTCCACGAACTCGATCAGTTCCTCCCTGGACATTCCGTTCGGCAACGGTTCCATGCCGTCCAAAATAGCGCAGATTTTCCTTACCACGTCGATATTGCGCCTTTCGCAATCCCCGCCGATGTTGTAGGTTTCCCCTCGCCTTCCGTTCTTCATGATTTGCCATATCCCGCGGCAGTGGTCCTCGACGTAGAGCCAGTCCCTGACGTTCAAACCTTTGCCGTAGACGGGAAGCTTCTTTCCCTCCCAGGCGTTCAGAACGATCAGAGGAATCAATTTTTCCGGGTATTGGTACGGACCATAGTTGTTGGAGCAGTTGGAAAGGGTGGTCGGGATGGAATAGGTGTGGAAGAAAGCCCTCACCAAGTGGTCCGAGGACGCTTTCGAGGCGGAGTAGGGGCTGTTGGGGGCGTACGGCGTCTTTTCCGTGAAATGGCCGAATCTGCCAAGCGAGCCGAATACCTCGTCAGTGCTCACGTGATGGAACAGGACCATCCGGTCCTTTCTCTTTCTAAACGCCTCCAGGAGCGTAAACGTACCGAGGATGTTGGTACGGACGAACGCGTCGGGCTCGACGATGGAACGATCCACGTGGGACTCGGCCGCGAAATGGCAGACCGTGTCGATTTCGTAAAGGTCGAAAATCCGTTCCATTTCGGAACCGTCGCAAATGTCCGCCTGGACGAATTCGTACCGGCCGCCCCCGAACTTTTCCAAACCATCCACGCTTTCCCGGCATCCCGCATAGGTGAGCTTGTCCACATTTACAATCCGCATGCCGTCTTCGAAATCGGGCGAGGACAGGAGATACCGTATGAAATTCGACCCGATGAAACCGCATCCTCCCGTGACCAAGATGTTTTTCATGTTTTGTTCCCTGGTGGTTATTCGTTATTGGTTATTGGTTGATTGGTTATTGGTTGATTGGTTATTGGTTGATTGGTTATTGGTTGATTGGTTGTTCGATATTCGATATTTGTCATTCGATATTCGTCAGGTAATAAGTTTAAGCTAAAAATCTAAAGCCTATCGCCTTGTATCTAACTTGACATCGTAAACATAAGCCGCAACCAATTGAAATATTTCGACCTTGTGCGGTCGGGTCGCAATTCCCCCCTTGAGGGGGGCTAGGGGGTGTTGTTTCCGGTGAACAATGGATCGAACATGGCGCATCGACACCCCCCT
>CAZNTU010000223.1:0-9207 GCA_964575975.1 uncultured Desulfobacteraceae bacterium | reverse complement strand
CGAACTTGGCGCAGAGGAGTTTGATCTGCCCGTAGTCCGTCCCGGCCATGGCGCCCGTCAGGCGGCGGACGAATCGAGCCGAATCCTTATCCTTCGCGGCCATTCCGTCGGCGAAGGCCTTGGCAAGCGCGGAATTCAGTAGGCCGTCGCCGACTTCCAAGGGCTTAGGGTCGTGCTTTTTGTCCCTGGAGACTTCCACCCTTTCGCCGAACTTGTTGGTGCAGACCAGTTCCTTGGAGCCGTCGCCCTTTCCCGAATCCTTGATCGTGAAGACGAAGGTGCCGCCGTCGGAGGCGCTTCCGCCGCGGGCGTTCCAATACTTGTCGGCCACGGGGCAGATGCGGGAGTCTTCGGCCGCAAGGCTTTGCAACGTGGCGTCGATGGCCTGCTTTTCCGAACAGATCAGTCCGATCTGGACCTCTCCGTCGTGGAGGGCGAACACCTGGGGGCGCAGCATGGCCGTGTCGGTGATTCCCAAAAGCTGTAGGAAATTGTTGTACGGATCGTTTCTGGCGATGATGAAGAACCACGGGCCGTCGGGCGAACCGGAGATGTGGCCGGACTGGATGTACCTGTAAATCTTCTGCTTTTCCGGGGGAAGCATGTCGAAGTCGTACTCCGACGTGGGCGCCAAGGCCTCGACGATGTATTCCATGGGATAATCGAAGGTCCGGTTCATCAGATCGAGCATGAGCACGGAGACCTCGGTGTCGGTCAGAAACTGGGGGAAGATATTGTGCTGTTTCAAAAATTCGCACACGGCGTGATAGTTGGCGAAGTCGCCGTTGTGTACCAGGGCTTCGTTGAGGCCGATGAACGGGTGCGCGCCGCCCGGGTGCCATACGCGTCCCTTGGTGGGATAGCGCTGGTGGGCGATCCATCCGTGCGCCCGGAAGTCGTCCAGCTTGTAGTATTCGACGACCTTCTCGGCGTATCCCACGATCTTCAGAATCATCAGGTTCTTGCCGTGGGACAGGACGAAGGCCTTCTGCTCGCCCAGAGAGGCGTAGTACTTCTGGTTGAGCTTGAAGGAGTTCTGGTAGATGAACTCGTCCTCGAGTTTCGCCGGGTCCATGTCCTTCAGACCGTTTTCCTCGGCAAACGCTTCGAGAGCCTCCTCCTTGACCCGGACGAAATATCTCCACACGTCCGGGGGGCGGACCTCCAGGCCCTCCACCTCGCGGTAGTCGTCAACCGTGGGAATCCTTTCGGACTTGCGAACGTCCAGGAAGGGGGCGACGAATTCGGCTTCCACCGCCTCGCGCACGGACGGGTCCAGCAGGGCCACCTGGAGCAGGTAGTGGGTGTCCAGGACTTCCTGGGAGACGCCCAAATCATCGGCGCTCAGGCCGACCGCCGCGATGCCGCCGCCTTTTCCGTTTCCGCGGTTGTGCATTTGCACCGACGGTTCGTGGATATGCCGTCCGGGAACCAGAATCGAGGAAATGAATCCGGTGACGCCGCAACCGCCTTCCTCGGCGGGCTTGCTTTGCCGCGTCGCGTTGCGGGGCAGTTTGCCTCGGGACGCTATGATGTTGTTTACGATCGTTTGATGCGCCTTTTGCATTTCAAACCTCTGCTTGCTGAATTTTTATCGATATTTGGCGCGGGACGCGGACGCGAAGCGTCCCGGCATGCGTTCCCACGTAAAACGTGGAAACGAGATGTCGAAATCGGCGTTATATGTACAAGCGCTGCCGGGGCGCGGGCTGGTACTCCGTTCGCTCCTTTTCCTCCAGGTAGTCGAGATGGACCAGAAGGTCGGAGCGGCCCCTGAGTTCGCCGATGCTTTTCATCCCCAGCGTCCGGAGCAGTTCGCACCATTGTTTGCGCCAGGCCGTGTATTGATTGACCAGCCGCTGCTCGGTGTACTCCTCGGAGATCATCTCGCCCAGTTCGGAGTCCGTTGTGGCGATTCCGCGGGCGCACCCTCTTCCGCTTTCGCAGTTGCCGCAACGCACGCACTCCACGGCCACCAAGTCCGCCGTTCCGATCACGCAGCCGTCCGCGCCCAGCGCGATGGCCTTGGCCACGTCCATGGCGTTTCTGACGCCTCCGCTCGCGATCAGGCAGATTTCGTCGCGGACGCCCTCGTTCACCAGGAACCGATGCACCTTGGGAATGGCGTACTCGATGGGCATGGCGATGTTTTTCTTGGCGATGTCGGGGGCGGCGCCCGTGCCGCCGTAGCTTCCGTCGATATGGACCACGTGGGCGCCGGCGAAATAGCTTCCAACGGCCACCATGTCCACGTCCGTGGGCGTGGAGACCTTCACGGAAATCAGAGTCCTGGGATTGATCTCCTTGATCCAGTCGATGTGCTTCTTATGGTCCTCCACGGAATAGACGCTGTGGAACGGGAACGGGGAGAACAGGGCGTTGCCCACGACGGTTTCGCGCATGGCGGCGACGGCGGGGGTCACTTTATCTCCCAGCAAATGGCCCCCGAGGCCCGGCTTCGCGCCCTGGGCGTATTTGAACTCCACCATGGGGGCGTGCTTGATGGTTTCCTCCCGCACACCGAACAGGCCCGTGGCCACCTGGGTGATGACGAAGTTCTTGTAGGGCAGGAACGCGTCGGGGTAGCCGCCCTCGCCGGTGCATGTGAGGGTGTTCAGCTTGCTCGCCGCGCGGGCTCTTCCCACCAGCACGTTCAGCGCGGTGGAGCCGTAGGACATGCCTCCGCTGTAGATGGGAAGCCCCAGGCGTCTTTCGGGGCGTCCGTCGCCTCGCTTGTTGAGGTCGATCCCCATGTCCATCTCTTCGTCGGGCACATCCAAATAATCGACAGGGTCCGGGTGTTTGAAGCGGATCTTGTCGAACCCGCCCCCGGAGTATCCTAGGGAGTACTCCACGTCCACCTCGGGCAGTTCCCCCGTCTCGGCCATTTCCCAGTGCCCCAGAAGCATTTCCGCGGTCCAGCGGTAGTCTCCGAGGGTTTCCAGCAAGGGGTTGGCCTTCAGGGTCAACGCCTGTTGCGGGCAGCGGTCGATGCAGTAGTAGTCGTTTTCCTTGCACTTGAAACCGATGCACTTGTGGTCCAGGGGCTTCATGGGCTGGCTGTAGTTTTCGTACCGGGGATGGACGCCCTGGGGACAAAGCTCGGCGCACAGTCCGCAGGAGACGCACTTTTGCAAGCTTCTTTTTATGGTGAATTTGCCGATGGTGTTGCGAAACCGAGATTTCGCCTCTTTAACGGTCGGCAGGGATTTTTTCTTCAAATTTATTACGTTGCTCATGATTACCCCAAGCCTATAACTTTTCGTTCGCCGAATATGGGGCCGAAGCTGTCTCTTTCCAGATCTTCGAACCACATGGAGCGGCCTACCTCGCCGCGCAGCCGCCTAGCCTCCCGGATGCCCATGGCGCCCATGACCTCCAGCAGCTGGCTGTGCCAGGCGCCAATCAGATTGACCATGCGCTGGTTCGCCCATTTCTCGTCGACGTCCTTGTCCAGGTTGACGGGACAAGCCAGTCCGTCGCGGCAGCGCATGCAAAGCCTGCATTCCAGGGCCAGGTGCAGAACGTAGTCCACCCCGATTCCGTCCGCGCCGCAAATGATTGCCTTGGCCATATGTTCGGCCATGGCGATGCCGCCGGAAAAGATCAGGTTGACCCGCTGGCGCAGAGATTTATCCACCAGGTTCAAGTGGATGGTCCGGATGGCGTCCTTGAGGTAGCGGGGATTTTCCACGCCCGCTTCCTTGCCGTCGTAGCTTCCGTAGAAATGGACCGTGTCCACGCCAGCACGGGTCAAAAGCTCGGCCCGGTCCTTGGCCTTGTCGTCCAACGGAGCGCCAACAAGAATCGCCAAGCCGGGTTTCATGCGTCTCAGCTTGTCGAAGCAATTTTCGACTCCGTCCTCGTAGGCGATCTCCACGGCGCGGCTGTTTTCGATGATCGAGCGGCATCGATCCAAAGACTCCATGGAAATTCGGGGAATCAAATATTCCGCGTATTCCGCAAGGTCGTCGGCGTAGTCGTCCGGATCGACGAGCATCATGGTATGCAGGGCCTTGGCCGCTTTGACCATGGCGTTCAGCATGCTCTTGGTCCCGGCCAGGTCGGCCGGTTTTTCCATGAGCAAGGGAATCGGGATTTCCAGAATTTCGGGAACTTCCGACGCCAGGGTCGCGTCCGGGTTGAACGCCAGCGGCGATACCCGGCGGGACAGCTCGATGCAGGTGTTGATGTACTCGCGCCCGTGAATGCCGTCCCGGGTGGGGCGGACGATCTCGGACATGTCCGTCCACATGGAGTCGAAACCCTCGGCCGCGAACGGTCCGCGATACCCGGCGCCGGACACCGGCACCTTTCCCGTGTGGGCTTGGTACCATTGGCGATGGATGATGTCCGCCCGCCAGAAATGGTCCCCCAGGGTTCGGTATTCGGGGTTGATCACCCGAGAGAAAATGGCCTTGGTGCATTCCTGCACGCATCGGAAGCAACTGTGGCATTCGTACAGATATACGGGCTCGTCCATGGAACTCATGTGCTTGTAGTTGTCCTTGAAAATTCCATAGACGCACTTTTTCTTGACGCACTCCCTGCAGGAGCCGGCGCAGTCTTCCCGAAACTCGATAGTGGCGTATTTGCCGACGGGATACGACCGGGGAGGCTCTGCTTTCAGAGCGATATGATACTTCTTTGGCATTGATTCCTCCAAAAACGGGAAAACCCGCCCATAGACGAAGCCAAGGGCGATTTCCGGAACGCTTTTCTTACGGACGGGGCGAAAGCCCCGCGGCCTCGACGATCCCGGCGACCTTTTGCTCCCACTCGATGGCCATGATATGGACCCCGCGAACGCCCTCCAATTCCTTCAACTCCTGGATGGTCTCGACGCAGATTTTGATCCCTTCGGCGGCCGCCTTGTCCTTGCCGACGCCTTCCATGCGCTTGATTACCTTTTCGGGCACGTCCATGCCGGCCACCTTCGTGGCCATGTAGCGAGCCATTCCGGCGGATTTCAAAGGCGTCACGCCCCCCAGGATACAGGTCTTTTCGGTCAGGCCCTCTTCGCGCGCCTGTTTCATCCACTCCTTGAAACGCTCCATGTTATAGATGCACTGTGTCTGGATGAAGTCGGCCCCCGCGTCGATCTTTTTCGCAAGGCGAATCACGCGGTAGTCGAACGGGTCGGCGAAGGGGTTGGCCGCGGCGCCGACGAACATGTCCGGGGCCACGTCCAGATCGAACCCGCTCATGTCCTTGCCCGTGTCGCGCATGTTTTTCACCGTCCGGATCAGGTTCATGGAGTCGATGTCGAACACGTTGAGAGCGTCGGGCTGGCTTCCGAAAGACTGGTGGTCTCCGGAGAGGCAAAGAATGTTCCTGATGCCCAATGAGTATGCGCCCATGATGTCGGACTGCAAGGCGATGCGGTTGCGGTCGCGAGTAACCATCTGCATGACCGGGTCCAGGCCCATGCCCAAAAGATGCGTACACGCCGCGATGCTCGACATGCGCACGATGGCGGTCTGGTTGTCCGTGACGTTCACGCTGTCCACGCATCCTTTCAGCAGTTCGCCCTTTCTCTTGACCGCCTCGGCGTTTGCGCCCCGGGGGGGGCCGCATTCGGAGGTGACGGCGAATCCGCCGTTCGACAGTATTTGACGCAGTTTGCCGGTTGTGTTGCCGCTCATATTCTGTGATCCTCTCTTACCAGTTTTCTAGGTCCGCCGGCATGGCTGGTACACCAGTTCTTCGGGGGAACGTATGTCCTCAGGTTGTCGAGCTGGCCCAGGCGCGCGAGGCGGTCGATGATGTTCTGCCAGGCGCATTCGATGTCCGGGTTGACTTCGCACTTGCCGTTCTTCGATCCTCCGCAGGGTCCGTTCAATATCTTCTTGGAGCATCGGGTCACCGGACAGATGCCGCCGAATACGCCCAACTTGCAGTCGCCGCATCCCAGGCACTCCTCGGTGAAGACGCCCTGCTTTTCCAGCACGCCGATGAAGGTGGTGTTCACTCCGGGCAGCACGGGCGTCTTTGAAAAACGACGAGCGATGGCCTGCACTCCGGCGCCGCAGGCCAGGGACAATACTCCCGCGTTCCTTCCGACGGCGGGCGCCGCGTCCTTGATGAACCCGTCTTCGCACTGGCGCTCGACCGTGCATTCCTCGATTTCGATCTTTTTTCCCTCTTTCTTGAACGCAATTCTCAGAAGGGACGCCAACACAGCCACTTCGTCCTCGCCGCCTGCGAAACAGGTCTTCACGCAAGTGCCGCAGCCCAGAATCAACAACTTGTCGTAGGGCGCGACCAATTTCTTTATTTCCTCGATGGGTTTTTGATGTCCGACGATCATGATTTTACTCCGTTTTTAATTATCTAAAGCCGCAAGCTCGGATACGGTTTCCCCGACGATTTTCGCCGCGACGGATTCGTCGTTGCGGGAGACGTTGAACAAGGACAATCGACGACTGTCCATTCCGATTTCATCCAGCAATCCTTTCACGTAGTCCACGCGTTTTCGGGCCCGAATGCTTCCCTCCGTATACCGGCAGGCGTCCTCGCCGCACACCAGCACGACAACCGAATCGGCCCCGGCCTCGAACGCCCGCAGAAGAAACACGTCCTTGACCATGCTCGAACAGGCGAGCTTCACGGTGGAAAGCTCCGCGACGTCCGAATTCGCCTTGATCAGCGAAGCGCCGTCGGCAATGGTGTTGATGCAATGAAACAGGGTAATCTTAGGCTTAACTTTTTTTTCGTCCATTTTTATTACACTTGAAACGATCATACCGTAGATTGTTTTCGAACTCGCCCCGAACAGGCCCGCGTGTTTGCCCTTTCAGGCTTTCCGGCTGTTTTGCCGAAAACACCGGGGGTAAAGCGCAAACCTCCACAAGAAAACGTCTCTTTCCTTTGCGAAGGAAATGACGCCCTCGACTCTCCGGGACTGCCATTGAATCAATACGCCGCTGAATTCATGCGCCGACGGAAAATTGGTTTCCAGCCGAGAGGGGAGGAAGATCGAACGCCAATTAAATTGCCGCCGGTTTTTTAGTTCTACTAAAACGCAAAAAAAAACGTCTTTTTCCAATCAAGGAAAAAGACGTCGTTGTCCTGAGCGATTTTGTCAGCACGCCATTGTGCTGGCTTGAATAATAGTGTGGAATTGTTACAATATTGTTTCGTCATTGTCAACCGAAAATTGCAATTTTTTTTGGATTTCCACGCTCCGCGCGGGGAATTCCCGCCAGGCTCTTCGCGGCAATATCTGCAAGCGAAAATAATTAAGGCGTAAACGCCCGAATGCCGTCGAAAGGGGATTCTCTCGGCCGACGACATTGACACCCGCGATGGATTTTGACATACAATCGTAGCAAGGGCGTCGTTGAAAATTCCGGGAGCCAGTCGTCTTGGGAGGGCGACCTGCCGAAGAAAGGATTTTGGCCACGACCGCAATGTCCGACAGGAAAAAAACAACGAAGGACAAAAAACAGGATGATCGCCATGGAAAAGCCGAAAAAACTGCCGCTCGGCATTCAGTCGTTCGAGACGATCCGGGAGAACGATTTTCTTTACGCGGACAAGACCGAAATCGTTCATAGGCTGATCGAGGAGGGCATGTTCTATTTCCTTGCCCGCCCGAGAAGGTTCGGCAAGTCTCTGCTGATTTCCACCTTGAAATGCCTGTTCGAGGGGAAAAGGGAACTGTTCGATGGATTGTGGATAAGCCGGCGTTCCGATTTCGAGTGGAAAAAGCATCCGGTCGCGGTCTTGGATTTCAACGAGATCAGCCACGATTCGCCCGAGAACCTCCGGACGGGTTTGGAAGAGCGCGTGCGAAATATAGCGGAGGCTTGGGGAATCGAGCTGAAAAGCCGCCTGATCAAGGAAAAGTTCAAGGAATTGATTCTCTCGCTTCGAAATCAGGCGGGAGAACCCGTGGTTCTTCTGGTGGACGAATACGACAAGCCGATCATCGATCACATAGGCAAGGGAAAAAGCGCCTTGAAAACCGCGGAGGAAAACCGGGACGTTCTGAAAAACTTCTGGGGCGTCGTCAAAGGGGCGGAAACGGCCCCGGCGCTGCGCTTCGTCTTGTTCACCGGAGTTTCAAAGTTCAGCCGGGTTTCCATCTTTTCCGAACTCAACAACCTCGACGACATCACCATGAACGACTGGTACGCAGGATTGCCGGGAATCACGGAGGAAGAGCTGGAAATGTATTTCGACGCGCATCTGGAAAGGTTCGCCAAGGCCCGAAACCTGACCCGAGAGCGGCTGGTATCGAGGCTGGCCGAAGAATACGATGGATACCGCTTCTCCGAATCCGAACATAAGGTCTACAATCCCTATTCCCTTTTGAAATCCCTGAAGTACATGGCTTTCGAGCCCTACTGGTTCGAGACCGGCACGCCGACCTTTCTCGCGAAGCTTCTAAGGGAGAGAGAATACGATCTGGCAAGAATCGACGGCATGGAGGTCTCCAAGAGCCTTTTCAGCGCGTGGGACCTGGAAAACCTCAAGCCCGAGGCGCTCCTTTTCCAGACCGGATATTTGACGATCAAAGACGTCCGGGGAGAGCTGTACAAGCTGGGGTATCCCAATCGGGAAGTGAAAAGCGCCTTTCTGGAGTTTCTTCTGTTTTCATACGTACCGGAAGGGCAAGGAGGCGAAGGCTCCCGGTTCCGAAACCTTCGGGGATATCTGGAAAAGGAGGATTTGCGCTCCTTTTTCGAAACCGCCTCCGCCATCTTCGCGACAATTCCCCATTCGCTGGAAAGCAAGCGGGACGAAGCCTACTTCCACACCGTTTTCTACCTGATGGTCTCGGCGTCCTGCGCCCGAGTCCGCAACGAAGTCATGAACAGCCGAGGACGCCTCGACATGCTCGTGGAATTCCCCGACAAGATATACCTTCTGGAATTCAAATGCGGCCGCAAAGCGTCGGAGGCCATCGCCCAAATCCGGGAGAAGGGATACGCCGAACCCCACTTGGACAGCGGGAAAAAAATCGTTCTGGTCGGCGTGAATTTCGACGCCGAAACGCGAAACATCGCGCAGTGGGAGACGGAAACGATTCCATGATCGTTTTCGCCGGATCCGGGATGCGAGCGACCGGGGATTCGCTACGCTTATTCGGCAAAAACAAATAAACAGATGGAAAAAAAGGAAGGAAAGTTCGAGGGATGAGGATTGCTCCGAAAGACGATCTTATTGCCGTTGACAAAATTCGACGCCGATTTTAGATAT
>CAZNTU010000222.1:6656-9241 GCA_964575975.1 uncultured Desulfobacteraceae bacterium | reverse complement strand
AGGATTTCGAAGACTGGATGAAACGCAATACGGCCCATATAAGCGTGCATCCTCGCGGACCGATTTTCGTGGCGCCTCCATCTTGGTTCAAGCGATAGTTTTTTTACCTATCGTTTCGAACACGAAAGTGATATGGAAAATTTTTGGAAGTCGAAATTCGATCCGTCTCCTCCTTGAACAGTTCAGAGGCGTTTGGAAAAAGGACTTTGAACCTATCGTGCTTTTCGCACTGCGCAAGGAGAAAATTCGATGAAATTTATCTGCGAGACCTGCCAACCAAGAACCGATCTGCTCCAAGGCTCTTTTAACCCCGAAGTGTTCACGGCTAGCTTAAGCCAGGTTATGGATTTTTACCGTGGAAAAACCGGCGGCTCCCAGTCCGTTTACACGGACGCCGAAGTTTTTTTCGGGGAGGCCACCTATCCCACGCAGGGGTTGAAGGACGTGGTCCTGACGGTTATGAAGCGGCTGTCGGGGGACAACGGGGTCCAGTCCATACGGCGGCTCGAGACCGCTTTCGGCGGAGGGAAACCCATACGCTAATCGCGCTGGCTCATTTGGCTTTCAGAGGAAAATCCATTGCGGGCGGCGTCTCCGATATCGTGCCGGCGGATATTTTGCCGGCGCCGGGCGAGGTCCGGGTCGTTGGGGTCGCCGGGGACAGGATTCCCGTGCATCGGACGGTGGGGGCGAAGCTGGTTCCGTACACCCTTTGGGGGGAGATCGCGTTTCAGGTCGGGGGGGAAGAGCTGTATAAAAAGGTGGAGACGGTCGCGGCGTCGTTCGCGGCGCCGGGGGAGGACTATTTCGAAACGGTTCTGGGCGGGCGAAAGGTGCTGATCATGCTGGACGAGCTTGCCTAGTACGCGGCGCGGTTCCAGGCCGCCCGGTCCGACGGGGGGGAAATGCTCGCGGCTTTTCTCATGCGCCTTCACGGCTACGCCAGGGACAATTCCGGGATTGCCGTGGTCTTGACCCTGGCCGGTCGAAGCGACGCGTTCGCCCGTCAGACCAAGCTCCTGGCGACACTGCTTTCCGAGGTGAAGGGACAGGAGATCGACGAGGACACGGCGATGGTGATGGCCCAGGACGCGGAAAGGGAGATCAAGAGCGTGGCCGCCCGCGACGCCACAGCCGCGCTTCCGGTCCACGCCAACGAAATGACCCGCGTGCTTTCCAAGCGCCTTTTGGAGAAAATAGACCTGGAATCCGCCGTGATCGCGATCGACGCCTACATGGACATGTACAGGTCGAGCGCGTCCATTCTTCCCGACGCCGCCAGCCGGGACGCGTTCAAAAGGGAGTTGGAGGCCAACTATCCCTTCCATCCCGAATTCGTGCGGTTTCTGAACGAAAAGGCCGCGACTATGATGCTCCCCAAAATTTGGACACTGTGTTATGGTGGAAAATTTGTTAAAAAGTGAACCGAAAGGAGTTCCGAAAATATGAGCGGTGTCCGGCGGAGACATAGTGCGGCCTTCAAGGGCAAGGTCGCCCTGGAGGCCTTGAAGCAGGCCAAGACGATGGCGCAGCTAACGGGCGAATACGGTGTCCACGCGAACCAGATATCACAATGGAAGAAAAAACTGAAGGAGGGCATACCCGAGATCTTCGCGAACGGCAAAAACAAAAAACAAAAAGAGGACGAGGAACTGCAGTCCGAGCTGTACCGAAAGATCGGGCAGCTGCAGGTGGAACTGGACTGGCTAAAAAAAAGTCTGAACATTTTTAACATCGAGAAAAGGAGGTTAATAGAGCCGGACAATCCGGAAATAGGGATTGGGCGTCAATGCGAACTTCTCGGCATTTCGAGATCCGGATATTATTACGAACCCAAAGGGGAGAGTGCCTATAACCATCAAATAATGCGTCTTATAGACGAAGAGTACACCTTGCACCCTTTTTACGGCAGCCGGCGGCTGACGGCGTGGCTCAAGCGGCGGGGCCACGACGTCAACGTGAAGCGAGTAAGGCGGTTGATGGGAAAAATGGGTATCGAGGCGGTCTATCAAAAGCCCGGATGGAGCCTGGCCGACAAGGAACATAAAAAATACCCGTACCTGCTCGGCGGTCTGAAAGTGGATCGACCGGATCAGGTCTGGGCGAGCGACATAACGTATGTCAGAATGAGAACCGGATTCGTGTACCTGGTGGTCGTGATGGACTGGTACAGCCGGTACGTTTTAAGCCACGAAATATCGACGTCCCTGGAAAGCGATTTCTGCGCGGTCGCTTTGGAAAAGGCGTTGGAAAAGAGCAAACCCGAAATTTTCAACACCGACCAGGGGTCGCAGTTTACTATCAAAAACTTTACGGGGATTTTGGAAGCAAATAGCGTGAGGATAAGCATGGACGGGAAAGGTCGGGCGTTCGACAACATCTTCGTAGAGAGGCTTTGGAGGAGCCTGGAATACGAAGAAGTATATATGAAAGACTACGGTTGTGTAGTAGAAGCAATTCATTGCATCGAGAAGTACTTTGGGTTCTACAACAGGGAGAGAATTCACCAGTCTCTGGCTTGCAAGGTTCCCAAAGAGATCTACAGCGGGGAGACAATTTTGTAACTTTCGCGACCACCCAGGACC
>CAZNTU010000222.1:0-6556 GCA_964575975.1 uncultured Desulfobacteraceae bacterium | reverse complement strand
GACCGTGGCCGCGTTAAAAAAAGGAGGTGGCGCAATCTAAGAATTAAGGATGAGGATCCACCTAAACTTGTCCAAATTTTGTCTTGACAATGGGGGGCACCTCAGAAATCATCAACCGTACAGAGGGGGGCGATCTTTTGGCGGTGTTGAACGCGGACGTGGGCGGGCCGGATTCCGGGGCGGTCGGAACGGGTCTCAGCCGGGCGCAGCTCGCGGACCGGGAAAATCCCCATCCCGAAGGCTACCCGTTGTACGAGTACACCTGGCGCGCGGTTTTTCTCCACAGCCTGGTGGGGCGTTCCGAGGGGGTCAAATCCAACCTGTTCGGAATCGCGGAGCCGGACGTGCTGTTTTCCGTTTCCGCGCCGGGCATGACCCCTCCGCAGGTCGCGAAAGCTCTCGAGAAAATAGCCGACTCGGCCCTGTACCTGAAGTTCGAGAACGGCAAGTATTTCGCCAGCCTCGAGCCGACGATCAACGGGGAAATCATCCCGGCGGAAGCGGCACTGAAAAAGGAGATGCTCCTCGGGTTGGTCTCCTATTTTTTCCGGAACGATGAAACGCCGACCTTGGAATCCATCCGGGACAGCTTCGCCAGATAGCGAACGCACAAAGGAAGCACTCAAGGCAAGTAAGGCGCAAAGCATCAAGTCGGACAGACCGAAAGACGCTAGCAAGTCCCGGCTGGAGGAATACAGGGAAGAAATCGACTTTATCCACCCTAAAAAACATGGTATGAAAAAAACTCCCATTAACGCTTTGCATTGCACTAAACAACATAAAGAATGATGAATATAAACTATTCTCCATCGTTGAATTTTTCTCGAAGGCGTTCAATATTATTAGGCAATTTTTCTACGACCATACCTCTAACAAATCTTCCAGTTCGTGGATTTTTATCGTTTAAAAGTTTTGCAAACCCGGCTTTTTCCAAGATTTCACCAACATAATGCGCGCATTGGTATGGGCGGCGATCAAAATATCGTAAATGATAATCTAAGCCATTGTCTTTTTGTTTTATAGAGAGGCTTTCAAATTCATCTTTACTTATTAAAAAAGGCATAAATCCATTGTGGTTTGCATAAGGTGGCGAATGTTTGTCACAGATTTTACATTCAGGATTGGTTGAAATTATCAATGCAAGGGGGAAATAATAAAAAGGAATTTGCAAATTCTTATAAAATACCAGATCATCGTTGAAGCTTAGACCTAAATTTTTCAACAATATCGCTCCCAAAAAACTTAATTCATTCTTTAACAAAGGATCCTTGTCGATAAATAGATGTTTTGACGAAAATTTCTTGGGTGCGGTTTTATATAGCCAGGTTTTTAATTTTTCGGAAATTTTATTTCTTTTTCTTTTCGATGCAAATGAATAGTTATCAAGCGCCTGGGCAATAGATTCCCCAACCGCCTTGGCGAGCAACGGGCAAACTGCGTTTCCTATTTGATTGTACTGCGAAAGATAGGGCTCCCAACTCATAGTTGTACGTTTTCCCTTAAAAACATAATTGTCCGGGAAAGACATAAGTCTCGCGGCTTCTCTGGCGGTCAAGTTTCTGTGAAGATACGGATGTACGAAGTTGCTCTGAAAAGATGCGGGTATCGCAAGGCAAACTTGATCCGGATCAAGTCTTTGATTGTTGCTTTTATATGGTTTTTTAGAAATTTTACCTGTAAATTTCTGTTTTTGGCCATGCTCGAGCGATACATCTTTTAGCGACTTTCCGACAGGTATCGACTTAAATCGTTCGACGAGCCTTTCAGTGTGCCGCATAGCAATATGATTATAGACGCCCTCGGAGCCTTTTCGCATCAATTCTTGGTAGGAATTTGCCGGAGGTTTGTCGTACGGCACAAGACCGTCTTCGCCTTCGGAACTATGGATTGCTGGAAGGTCCGACAAAGCTTCCCAAGCTGTCAGATAAGGCCTCGTTACGTCAAATAGCTGCAACTGGTTACAAGCTTCTTTGCAAATTTTTGTCGGAGCATTGAACGAACCGCCGTTCAACATGGCTACGATAAACGCGCGTTTACGCGATTGGGGTACCCCGTAATCGGCGGCGTTAAAAGTGTGGTTGATTGTATTGTAACCAAGTTCGCCGAATAAATCTTTTATAATACAAGCTGCAGTAATGCCGCCTTTTAGATTTTTAGTGTAAATGTTTGGAACATTCTCGATTACACATATTATAGGGCGCAACAGATCTACAAATCGAAGGAATTGAAGGAACAAATTGTTTCTCGGATCTTCAACCCCATATTGTGAAGGACCCGCGACCGAAAAACCTTGGCAAGGAGGACCTCCGACAATTACGTCGGGAATTTCAAGCGTTTTTATCTCGGAATTGGATATTTGGCATATATCTTTTTCGATTATTAAACCTGTTTTGCTGTTTGCTCGTAATGTTTCACATGCCCATCTGTCTATTTCTACGGCGGCAATTCTCCTGAATCCGGCCATTTCCAATCCAACCGAGAACCCCCCAGCCCCGGCAAAAAGTTCAATAAAGGTATATTCGTTCTTATAGGACATTTAAAAATAACCTCTTTGAAGAACAGTTGCTTCATCGGGTTTAAGATTTTCCGGAAAGGTATGCTTTAAATGTTCAATTAGCCTTCTAAACGAGTCTATACTTAATGGATTCTTTTCCAAAAAAATTTTAAACGAATCTCTGTTTTTCTTCCTGCCTTTACTCGTTGCAAACGAGCTTCTTTGATTGGACGGTAATCGCTTGGCCTTTCTTAAAATGATTGCTTCGTCTATGTCGGTTTGTCTGGTATCTATCGGCGGCATGTCGAGCCATTCGCATAATAATAGATAAGTTGAGCCTGTGACATTCGTTTTTAGTTCGTGAGATGTCGCGGCTGCTTCTTGAAACATAGTTTTATCCAAGTTGGTCTTTAATTCCGCCACAAAATATGCCACATTTATGGCTTTGCTTATTATGTCATTTCCTTCGAATGTTTCATTTGGGCTTGCCTTTAAAAAAATCTTTCTGCCAATTGTGAAGTCTTGATCCTTTTCCTTGAAATTCATGCCGCCGTCAGCTAATGGTATGCTGAAAGGCCCGAACGACAATCCCGAAAATGATTTTTGCGGCCCTCCAGTAGCGCTTGGAATATTTTTTATGCCCGGCACTAATCTCCTGTCTATCAACCACGGGAGAAACTCTTCAAGAATCGTGTTGTCAAGTTTAGTCTGCCCCTTGGATCTGTATAAAAAGTCTTCTTTGCTACAATAAATAAGATCGTATTCAATAAAAAATTTATATTGGTTTACAGAGCGAACCAGATCTTGCAAAAGGCCGTCTCCTTCGCTTTGAAACGAGTTCATTTCATTTATCCATGCGTCGTATTTTTCTAAGGCGGTTTTAACCATTGGTTTATCAGCGGCAGGAAGTTTTTCGCTTCTTAGCAAGGCTTTCAGTTTAACACCATGGACTTCTGGTCTGTTGAAATAACTGTTTTGAACTTTATTTTTGTTCATTAATGATCTCCGAATTCAACAATTGGCGTCATGCGAAAGTTATTGAAAGAGAATGCTTGATCCAAATCGATACGAGGACCTTACCGTATTAACGACCGATAAACTGTAGCATATATACGTATTCCCCAAAAAAAATCAACACAATATCAAGTTTCAATCCGGCAATGATTCAAGTTGCTTGCTGTTGAACCAGCGTAATTTGGTTAAGCGTATGCCGAAACTGCTGGCTCGATTGCACAGGTCTCGAAATTTTGCCAGTCCTGGCATTAGGAGGCTAATCGGACAATGTATGTTTAGTTCGGTTTCAGTCGGCCAACAAACGCAGGAACCCCATTCCATGCAGTTAAAATATCAAGCTTTCGATACTTTTCATGCCGGCATGGCGGGGAATATCTAACTGTCACATTCAACATCCCTTGTCGACGTGTTGGTTTGAATTTCAAGAGCCGGGAGGTTTTACAATTAAAATCGAAATTTTAAAGGATGAGATAGCGACAGGCGATATGATGAACGATATTCATTCCGCTACGACTGGGTGGCGGGCTATTTTCGCTCCTCGTCCCTGGCGATCGCCTCCCAAGGCTTTTCCGCCTTCGTCGCCAAAAGCGGAAAGGCGCGCTTCATCGTCGGAGCGGACCTCGACCCCGTCGACGTGAAAACCGTCCTCGAAGCCTGCCACAAGGGGGAATCCCCGGAACCCCTCGGGCGAATGCTGAAAGAGCGGCTGGAAGACTACGGTTCCTGACCGGAAGACGTGCGAAACGGCGTCCATTTGCTCGCCAGGATGGTCTCCCGCGAAATTCTCGAAATCCGCGTGGGGTTTCGCATCCACGGAAAAACGGGCAAGCCCGTGCCTGCTCGTTTCGTCGAGGACGGCTACGTCCACATGAAATGGGCGATCTTCGCGGACGCGCACGGAAACCGCATCCACGCGAGCGGCTCGTTGAACGAATCCCGAAGCTCGCTGGTGGCGAAGGCCGAAAACATCGACGTCCATTGCGAATGGGCGAACCCGGAAAACAAAAAGAGAGTGGAGCGGGGCGTCGCCGATTTCGAACGGCTTTGGAAAAACGAAAATCCCCATTTCCGGGTGCTGACCCTTCCCGAGGCGGTCCGGGAGAAGCTGATCCAAATCGCGGAGTCGAAAACGGACTTGACGGAAATCGGCGGCTCCGTCGTCGTCCCCCGACACGGAGAAGACGCCCCGTCCGCCCTGGAGCTGCTGAAGTTCGCGCTGATCAAGGACGGCCCGTTGCTTCCCGGCGGAAAGTACGTGGGAATGGCGACCGCGCCCGTCTCTCCCTGGCCCCATCAGGAAGTCGTGGCCCGGAGGCTGATCGAGAGCTGGCCCTACAGCTACCTGTTGTGCGACGAAGTCGGCCTGGGAAAGACCATCGAGGCGGGTCTCGCCATTCGCTCGCTCTATCTTTCGGGGCTCGCCCGACGCGTTCTGATCGCCGAGCCCGCAAGCCTGACTACCCAATGGCAGAGGGAACTGGCCTTCAAGTTTTTCCTTCCGTTCGCAAGGTCGAGGGGCGACTCCCGCCCCGGCCACGATTTCCTGCTCCCGGAGGAGGCGAGCACGAAGAACGACGACCTTTTCGAGCCGGACTTGAATATCGTGTCCACGGGGCTTCTGGTTCGAAAAGAACACAAGGCGGTGCTGGAGCGGCCCGCGCCGTTCGACCTGGCCCTGCTGGACGAAGCCCACTACGCCAGACGATCCAACCCGACTCACGGATTGCGCGCGGAACCCAGGTTCAACAACTTGTTTCGGCTCGTGGAAGAAACGCTGAAGCCGAAGACGAACGCGTTGTACCTTGCGACCGCGAGATTCTGCCCCTTCCCAAAGTGCAGTTCAACAAGCTGGAAAAAGAGGTGTACGAGAAGCTGGAGGAATACTGCAAAGGCCTCGCGAATCAAATCGCCGGAAGCGGGGAAAAGGCGAACTCCATGGTCGGATTCTACCTGATGTTCCTGCGGCTGCGGTTCTCCTCCAGCCTTTACGCCATAAGGGAGACGCTTGCAAGAAGGCTTGAACGGGTGGTCCAGACCTTGGCGTCGCAGGCCCCCGAACCGGAGGTGTCCTCGCCGATGGAGCTGGAAGACTTGGCCGAGGAGAGCGAGGACGACCGGGACATCGTTCCGGTGTTGTCGAAAAACAGGGAAGCGGCCGATCTGGAATGGGAAAGGCGAAGCCTCGAGGACATATTGGAAAGGCTCTCCGACTTGGCGGGGCAGTCGTCGAAAATGAAAAAACTCCTGGAGGTTTTGGAAAGGGACCGGAGAATCGGCGCCGCGGGCAGGTACAAACAGACCGTGATATTCACCCTCTTTTACGACACCCTGTTGGACATCGTGCGAAGATTGAAGAACGCCGATCCGAGAATCCTCGCGGGAACCTATTCCGGAAAGGAGTGCCGGTTCGTGGAGGTCGGGACCTGGAAGCTGAAAAGCACCGACAGGGAGGACGTCAAGCACCGGTTTTTCGAGCAGAGGATCGGGCGAATCGACCGGATCGAGCAAAGGCACGACAGGATTTTAGCGCTCATCCGTTCGGTCCTTTTCGAGTCCGAGTACTTGAAGTCGAAAGGATGCCTGGTCCTGCCTGACGAATCCCTGGAAACCATGATTATGAACAACATACCCGGCATCCCGGACAAGACTCCCCTGACCGCTTCCCGGGAGACTTTTGAACGGGGCCTGCCGAACGACGATTCGCGACCGCGCTTCGCCTCCTGCGGCGATCCGGCGTTCGACGCGCTGCTGAAGCACATGGCCGGTTTCCCGCTTCCCGAATGCATCGCGCGGGTCGAACTTCCCCCGGACAAGCTGGGCGGGCCTTTGGCGGGCTACGCGTTTTCCGTGGTCGACGACGGCGGGAGTTCGGAAACCGTGCTAGTCGCCGATTTGAAGCGGCTCGACGGCTTTTCGATCGACGATAAGGGCAAGATCGACGAATCGGACCTGGAAAGAATCGAGAATCGATTGAAAGAAATCGCCAATGGCGATTTCGGCGATTTCCATGTCGCATCGAGAATGCGGTCCAAAAACAGGGAAACGGCC
>CAZNTU010000221.1:5201-9372 GCA_964575975.1 uncultured Desulfobacteraceae bacterium | reverse complement strand
AAACCGGATGGCGCGCCGGTTGATCCAGTTGGGTGTCGTTCGAAATCAGCCGGTAGCTATCCGGCTTGACCGTGGCACGAAAATGATCGTGTCGATTTTAGCCGTGTTAAAGGCGGGCGGGGCCTACATGCCGCTCGATCCCGGTCCGGAATATCCCCCGCAGCGGCTGCGGCACGCGATCGAGGAATCGAAGGCGGCTGTGCTCGTAACCGATTCGGAAGGAGCTTCGGCATTATCCGATTCGAACCTGAAAATCCTTTATTTCGACGAGTTCTTCGGAGACAGCTCCGGTTCCACCGAGGTCGACGAATTCCCGGTACCGGCCGGAACCGGTCCCGGGGATTCCGCTTACATCCTGTACACTTCGGGCTCCACGGGCAAGCCCAAGGGGGTTATGATCTCCCATCGCAACGTGATCAATCTTTTTAACGGACTTTGGAAGGTCTGCCACGGAAATATGCAGGGTCCTCGAAATGTCGCGCTGGTAGCCTCGTTCACATTCGACGCGTCGGTTCAGCAGTACATGCCGGCCCTGTTTTCAGGGCACACGCTGTATATCATGCCGGACGAGATCAAACAGGACCCGGACAAGGCAATAGATTTTTATAAACGGTTCGATATCCGCATTTCCGATGGAACACCCTCGTTTTTGAAAGTCCTCCTGAACGGAAACGCCGAAAATCTCGAACTTCCGGTGGAAAAGTTCCTGATCGGAGGCGAGGCATTTCCCAGAACCCTGGCCGAAAAACTATACGCCAAAAATAAAACCGGCACGATGGAGGTAATAAATGTATACGGCCCGACGGAATGTTGCGTGGATGCCACCTCTTATTCCGTGCCGGAGCATGCCGATTCGAAAACGGCATTGCTGCCAATCGGAAAACCACTCGCGAACCTGAGCGTGTACGTCCTGGACCCCTCCATGCGGCCCGTTCCGATCGGAGTATACGGGGAGCTGTTTATCGGAGGCTCCAGTGTGGGGCAAGGCTATATCAACAACGAGAAGCTTACCCGAAAAGCTTTTGTTAAAAGCCCGTTCGATCCCGAAAAGGTTTTGTATCGTACCGGGGACCTTTGCCGGTGGTTGCCGGATGGAAACATCGAGTTTCGGGAGCGCATCGACAACCAGGTAAAGATATTGGGGTACCGGATCGAATGCGAGGAGGTGGAGGAATGCATCTGCCAAATCGACAAGGTCGAGGACGCGGTTGTCGCATGCCGAAAGGATCGAAACGATGTGCCGAAACTGTACGCGTATTACACGGCAAGTGAACAAGTCGATGTTCGCGATATGAAAAAAGCGCTGTCGGAAAAACTTCCCTTTTATATGATCCCCTCGGTTTTTACGAGATTGGATAAATTTCCGTTGACGAGCAGTGGAAAAATCGATCGAAACAACTTGCCCGCAGGTGATGAAACAGCGGAAGGAAAAAGAAGTTTCGCGGCTCCGCAGACCGAAAACGAAAAAAAGCTTAGACGAATTTGGGCGGAGGTCCTTCAGGTAAACGAGGAAAATATCGGTATCCACGATAATTTGTTCGAAATCGGAGGAAACTCGCTCTACGGTATCCAAATCGCCTATTTGGCTACTCAGGCCGGAATGAAACTCAAGGTAAGGGATATCATGGAAAACCCGACTATCCACGAACTGAATCGAAAGACAGGCTCGGGGAATGACACGGGGGAATCGAAAAGCGTCGAAAACGACAAATCCGGCGGATTCCCATTGACACCGATTCAACTGAGATTCATGGATACCAACCTGTCCGATCCCTCCCATTTCAACCAATACTTTTTCATGGAAACAGAAAAGGACCTCGACTTCGATCTGTTTCAAAAGGCCTGGAAGGCGATCGTAAAACATCACGATGCCCTGAAAATTTCGATAACCAAAACCGACGGGCAATGGCGACAGGTGATAGCGGACAATATGGAGGAACCGAAGGCTCATTTTATCGATCTGTCCGATTTCGGCCGGGAGGATGCGGAAAATCAATACGCGAAGCACTTGAACAGGTTCCAAACCGGTCTATGCTTGGAAAAGCCGCCGTTGTTCGCGGCTCTTTTGTTTCGGTTGTCCGACCGAAAATGCCGGGTGGCGATATCTCTTCACCATTTGATCACGGACCTGGTTTCGTGCCGGATCATGATGGAGGATTTCGAAATCGCTTGCAATCAATTGATGGAAAACCGAACGATTATCTTGCCTCCCCGGACGAGTACATTCCGCGAGTGGTCCATAAGGATTAACGAATACGCAAGGGAAAATACCTTCGAGGACGAAATCGGGTATTGGGTGGCGGATGAAAGAAAGGGCGCGAAAACGTTGCCTGTCGATTTTCAGGACACGAGTTTGAACCTGGAGAAGTACCGTAAAGCGAAATTTTTCTTTTTGGATGAAAACAAATCGAAAAAACTATTGAAAAATTCCTGCCGGGAAATGCGCTGTGAAATACAGGAACTATTGCTTTCGTTGATACTGGGTTCCTTGCGGAACTGGATGGGTCCCGAGAACATTTTAATCGACATGGAAGGCCACGGCCGGGAGGAGGTTGTTTCCCGGGTGGACGCTACCCGTACGATCGGATGGTTTACCAAGGTGTTTCCGGTCCTGTTCCAGTTGGGCCGCTTAACCGGAAATACTGTCGAGACAATTCGATACGTCCGGGATGTTTTGGAAAAGGTTCCCCATCGAGGGTTCAACCATGGCGTTTTGAAATATATCAGGAAGGAACCGGCCATTCGAGATTTCCCGAATTCGCAAGTCTGCTTCAATTATGTCGGTGCCGTGGACCGTATGGACAAAAAGGCGACCCTGTTCGAATCCGATGCCATCGAGGGCATGTCGTCGGGTCCGGAAAACAAGATGGAGTATCTGTTGACGATCGAGGCCGGATTGAAGTCTGATTGTATTTTCGCCCGATTCAGCTTCAGCGATAAAATTTACAATCCCGAAACCGTCTCGAACCTGATTCGAAACATGGAGGAGGAAACCGAAAAAATACTTTCCCGCGATTTTTCAACCTCCCCCTCCGGTGCCACGAAATCCGTAAATTCCAAACATATCGCCCAGACGAAAAACGAAGGGAGGGAACTTGAATGAAAAGATGCGTCCGTTGCATATTGCCTGAAACCTACCCGGAAATCTCATTCGACGAAAACGGGGTCTGCGGGTTTTGTAATAATGCCAAGGAAAAGGAGCCGGAATACAGGATCTTCGAGTCGGAGGAGAAGCTGAAGGAAAAACTTCATGCAACCCTCGGGAAAGGCAACGGGTACGATATTCTGGTGCCTCTCAGCGGGGGTGTGGACAGCAGCGTGGCGTTGATAAATATCGTTGAAAAGATGGGTCTGAAAGCACTGGGTTTTCATTTCGACCATGGGTTCGAGGATTCGATCGCCACCGAAAACGTCGAAAGATTGTGTTCCTCCTTGAACACGGATCTCATAATCAAAAAGCACAACAACGACTTTTATCTCAAGCTGTGGAAATATGTCAACGCCTCGAACATCGAGGGGCTGAGCGCCTGCTATGTATGCGGGAATCTCTTGTATTTGGAAGCCATTGAAACTGCTTGTCGCCATGAAATTCCCGTTATCGTGAACGGCTACTCCAAGGGGCAGGCCTCCCTGCTGAAGGGAAAGGATGTTCAAATAAGCCGATTCGAGGAATTTTTCAATGTGATTGTAAAGGACGGTTCGTTTTTCAAGGAATTCATGGACAGGCAAAAGTGGCTTAGTCGTCAGAAGATACTCGAATCGGAAAACGATTTGGAGACAATTCCCGAGGGGAAAATTCTAATCGTTCCTTTTTTTCAGTTTCAATTTTACAAGACGGACAAGGATTCCCTGAAAAAGATTTGCATCGACAGGTTTTCCTGGAAACCGATTAAAACAACGTATCCCGAAAGAACGACGAATTGCGAGATGATTTGGCTCAATGTCCACTGCGACCGGAAGAAAATGGGATATAGCGTATACGACGAGGAATATTCCACGCTGATCCGGGCCGGCGAGATGACTAGAGAAAAAGCCTTGCAAGACCTGGCTTTCAATCCCCCGGAGGGACTGCTCGAAAAATTGGCGTCCGAGATAGGATTGAAACTGTAATACCTTTTCCGATAGATTTTCACCACCCCAGGAAACGGGGTTCGAAAAATCGACAAAAAAA
>CAZNTU010000221.1:0-5101 GCA_964575975.1 uncultured Desulfobacteraceae bacterium | reverse complement strand
TTCCGATAGATTTTCACCACCCCAGGAAACGGGGTTCGAAAAATCGACAAAAAAACAAGGATGAAAAGATGGGTATCTGGGATGGGCATCTGGGAGAAAATTTCGATGCAATATCGCCGTCCAAGCGGTTTTTGGGGTAGAAGGCTCGCGAACTACTTCGCTAAATTATCGAACGGTGGGAGCTTGCCGATTTGCTCGGCCTGCTGCATCAAACCGGCATTATTCAATTTTGATCGATTTTTCGGCGACCTTTTTCCGGTTCGCCTGCGGAGCAAGACATGGATGAATTCTGCTATCAGAAACTGGCAAAAACTCTCGATAGACTGCCTCATGGGTTTCCCCCGACAAAAAGCGGAGTCGAGATCAAAATTTTGAAAAAAATATTCGAACCCCATGAGGCCGAACTTTTTTGCGATCTTCGATTGACTCCTGAAACTGCGGTTCAGATCGCCCGCCGGACCGGCAGATCCCCCGAGCGGGTCGAAAAAAACCTTTCGGAGATGTGGTCCAAGGGCCAGGTTCATTGCCGGGACAGCGACGGAGTAAAAAGATTCAGTATAGTCCCCTATGCCCTTGGGATTTACGAGTTCCAAATCGATCGAATGGATGCCGAGTTTGTCAAGCTCAGCGAGCGTTACGGTCCCGCCTACAGCGAGCGGGTATATCGGGACAAACCGCAGCTTATGCAGGTGGTGCCGATCCAGAAGGCCTTGCCGCTGGAACACCGCGCACTGCCCTATGAAATGGTAAGTGAAATTATAAATCGCGGAGTGTCGTTCGGCGTACACGAGTGCATCTGCAGAAAATCCCGGCGAATGATAGGCCAGGGCTGCACCAAACCCTTGTCTACATGTCTGTCCATCGCCCTTGAGAAGGATATTTTTTATTTTCCCCCAGGAACCCGCATTTCCAGGTCGGAGGCCTTCCATATTCTCGACAAGGCCGAAAAAGCCGCACTGGTTCATTTGACCTACAATGTTAGAGACGGGCAGCACTTTATCTGCAATTGCTGCGGGTGTTGTTGTGCCATGCTGCGCGCTATCAATCAGTCAAAAATCAGGGATGCCGTCAACTCTCACAATTTCGCCGTTATTGACAAGCGAAAATGCATCGAATGCGGCACATGCCTCGAGGAGCGCTGCCAGGTCAAGGCCGTGGAAAAGGGGTCGGAAGGATATTTTGTCAACCGGCAAAAATGTATCGGGTGCGGCCTTTGTACTTCCACATGCCCCGCCGATGCTATCAGCCTGGCAAAGAAAAACGAAACCGATCTAACCGCGCCTCCGAAAAACAACAGGCAATGGTACGAAAATCGGGCGCGGTACCGCAGTATTTCTTACGATTGTTTCAAATAGGATGCGAAGTGAAGACGGAATGTGAATTATTACTCCGACCAACTTGAAGTTTACGCTTTAAACCTGAGGATGGCCAACTGCCGTCATCCGGGAGATCAAATGTAAAAAACAAGCCGGTCGGCGTAATAATATAACCCATTACGGGACAATAGGAGAGGACGCGGCAACAAATCGATCTTTCCATATGAAAGATTCGTTTCCCGCCGCGTCGCTGAAACCATAACTATAAGGAGAAAAAAAAATGATCAATACCCTTCGCTCGATTCAAATCGTATTGTCGATATTCGGGATTTTTGCCATGTTTCTTCTTTCGGCCGCCAAGGTTCAATCGGCGCCCTATTTCTTCAAGTCCCCCGTTCAATTGGATAAAATAAAGGGCGAGGGGGCGACAATAAAAAGCGCTCGCGCGCGAACCAACCCGCCGGGCGGTGGCGGCGAGACCGATTGGCAATTGACCGCGATTGGGACGCTGGAAAACGCCACGGACCTGATCCACACCTCGTGGGAGCTGGAACGTTCCCCGTTCGGCGCCTGGGACCGGATTCGGCTTTACCGCCTGGCGAGCAACAAGCCGGCGCCGAGAAAGCCCATTTCCAAAAATAAAGTGATTTTTCTGCTGCCGGGAACCTTCGATGCCGGGGGATGGTCCCGAGTGGATCGCGAGGATGCGAACCTCTACATCTTTTTGGCGCGCAATGGATACGATGTCTACACGGTTTCCTTCAGGAACGCCTTTATTCCCAACATGCGGTACGAACAACTGCAGGAATCGGGCATTGACCTTGCCGTTACCTCCACATGGACTTTCGGAATGTATCGAGAGGATGTCAAGGCTTGTGTCGATCAGATCAAGCGGGTTTCGCATACCCGGAAAATATTCTTGGGAGGTTTTAGCCGCGGCGTGCTGCTTTCGTTTATTTACGCATCCAAATATCAGAACGATTTGAAGGGAATCGTCGCGCTGGATGGACCCGTAAAGAAATACCCGCCCAATGCGGGCGAAGCGGTGAATGAAAGTACTTACGCCTATCTTATCGATCTTTTCCAGCAGGGCTGGCTGCCGGTTTCCGATACGTGCGACAGTGTCTTGTGCCCCCCGCCGGGATATTATCCGCTGCTTGGAGAGGCGACCTGGGAAAATTATGCCGGATGGCAACTCGCCTCGGTGGTTCCCCACGCGACAGTAAATGCCGGAGACGCGCTGCCTCCGTCGTTCAATACCATCTCCGATTTTGTGGCCGATGACGCCTACTACATTTGGGGTGACGGCGTCTTGACTAATTATTACAACGGCATGATCGACAAGAATATCCTGATTGCCGGGTTGGCGGAGTTCACCCGGTACTGGCCCATTGTCCAGGATTTTGAATGGTGGCAGCTCGATGCTCACGACGATGTGCCCTATTTCGACTACGACGACAACCCGGTGGACCTTCCGACCATCGCTTTCCTATCCGGTCTGTTTTGCCCCAACGGAGATTGTCTCGATACGAACCTTCCAAACAGAACCATTAATCCGGATACAACCATAAATTATTTGGATACCTACGGCCATTTGGACATTATGATGGGCAAATTATCCCTGGAGGACGTAAAAATGCCCTTGTTACATTGGCTGAACAATCACAGGTAAGAAAATGATAAAACGACGTGTCTCTTCCATGCTTTTGCTGTCGATATGGGCGCCGGCGGTTCATGCGGGAAATCCCGACGAGATCGCCGCCATAAAGAAAACCGCCCGTGATTATATGGAGGGCTGGTACCAGGGCGATGTACAAAGGATGAAAAACTGTTTACACGAAAAATTGGCAAAAAGAAGCCTGAAGTCAGAAAAAATTTACCATTAAGCGGAGAGGGAAAATGAGAAAACCATTATTGCTATTATTCGTGTTTTGTTTGGGGACGCTCTTTTTCGGATGCAAAAAAGAAAAGGTCGATCCGTCCTTACCGAAAATGGAGGTGGATTTCACCTGGCCCGAGGAACACGAATGTTATGACAGCAAGTCCCCGGAAATAAGAGTCGAGGGAGTGCCCGAGGGTACCGAATCGTTTTTGGTTACCCTTTTCGATATCTCCAACAACTACGACCATGGCGGTGGAACCGTGGAATTTGAAGGCAAAAATTACATTGCCGAGGGATCGGTAAACGGCACCTATAGAGGCCCATGTCCGTTGGGTTGGGGATTGTCGCCGGATTTTGCACTAACCGTCAAGGCGTTGGACGCGTCGGGAAAAGTCATTGGAATCGGTGAAAAAATAAAACCCCATTTTTTGGGATATAGTCAAAAATAATCCTTGCATGTGCCAAAAGGCGAATTGAAGTTTACATTTTTAACTTGAGGATGGCCAACTGCCGTTATCCGGGAAATCAAATGTAAAAAATAAGCCGGTCGGCGTAATATGTTCGAATTATTCGGCGAGGACTTGGAATTCGGCGCGTCCCAGCACGGTTCCGTCCCCGGCCTCGATTTCGACGGTCCATGAACCAATCTGTCCGCGATTCAGCAGAGCAATGCGACTCCAAGTCCTCATGCGGCGATGCTCGATCTCGAGAGGGATTTCGATGTACTTGCGACCTTCGTGATAATAGACATGCTTGAGAACGTAGGGAACGGAGTCGGAATAGACTTCCATCAACAAGTGCGGATTCTGACTTTCCTCCAATGCGAACCGGGACAGCGGGACAACGCATTTTCGGTCTTCGACTCCAGAGCAGACCAAAATCCGGGCTATCCTAGTGCCGTAAGGCGGAGGCGAGATGTCGCAGGACGGCAGGGACGGCGCCGGTTCGGCCGATTCCGGTTCCTGCGACTCCATAAAGCCGTCCTCGGCCGATTCCGAAATCTCTCCGGAAAGATCCTCGACGGGGGACGCGGGCGTCGACGTCGGATTTATCGAAGAGACCTCTCCAGAAACTTCGAAGTTCGCAGTCCCTTCCATTTCCAAAGGAACCCCCTTGTTTTCCGCTTCGGATTCAAAAGGCGGTATCTTTGCATTTGCTGAATCCGCAGGGGGGGCATCGGGTAAATCTCCGACCGGTTTTCCGGTTTCCGCGAAAGTTCCACTTGGTTCCGTTCGAACAATCGGAAACGCGTATTCGTTTCGGTCGGTTTGCGCTTTGTTTGAAATGCTTTCCGATACAAGCTCGTGGCTTCGCATCGCTTTTCCCGCGAAAAAAATCGCCATCGCAAGCGCCATCAGAAGAGGAATCATCGTCTTGAATCGCCTTCGATTTCTATCCCTTCTATCGCCTTTCAATTCCAATTGGCGCCTGGCCAGGCTCGTTCGCAGCCTTTTCAGTTTGATTTCCCGAAAAGTCTTGTCTATGGCCTCGATCGTTTCTTTTTCCATCGAGCTTCCCGCAAAATGAGGGGTTCAAAGCAATCCCCTGTTTCCTTGATCCATTAATTCGTCGGGAAACCGTCGGTTTTTCTATCGCTGCAATTCGACAGCGTCCCGAAACATGGCTTTATAGCAAATGAATTTTTTTTTGTGAAGACGATTTCGCGAATTCGCGGACATGTCCCGTCCGTTCAGGAGGAAAGGCTTCGGCGCGCGACCGCCGAATCGATTGTTGTCGATGCTGACAGGGGGATGCTGGAATATTATCTTTTTGGAAAACACGTTCCGGAAATGCCCGCCTTTGCGCGAAACTTATGATTACGATCATTTTTTTGGAATGCATACGGTGAAAACATGAAAATTTTGATCAAACCAGGAAGCGAACCGGAAGCAAACGCGATCAA
>CAZNTU010000220.1:2682-9436 GCA_964575975.1 uncultured Desulfobacteraceae bacterium | reverse complement strand
ACAAACCCCCTGCAGCGTTCTCTCGATGCATCCCCCTAATCCGTTATAACCAGAATGGTTTTTTTCGCCGTCTACACGGAAATCGTCTCGGCCGCTTTGAGTTCCCAGCCGGAAAAGACTAGGGCGAGGCATTTTAAAGAGCCGCATCCTGTTTTTCCGGAGATTCGACTGTCCGATGCGTATCTTTTCAGTTGCGTTTTGGCGTCGGAAAGCAGCGCGTTCGTTTTTTCCTCTGTAAAACCGGTCCTCGACAGGTATTTCAGTTCGATCAGCCAAACGTTTTCAATATCGGGATACTTGACGGAGAAGGGTTCCAGGAACAAATCCGCAAACCCCTTTCCCATTTCTTCCTCGGATCTCGTAACGTAATAGTCCGTAATATTCAAATAGGCGAGAAGAAACGCCTGGATCGCTTTTTCCCCATTCAAATAATCACGTATCGACGTTTGTTTTTCGATCTCCGAGCCAAGGAACGCAAATACCGGTTCCCATTCGCCTTTGTACGCCATGTCTCGGACCAGTTTGCCAAATCGCCAAAAATCGAGCTTGAAGATGTTCGTGTCTTCGAAGCCTTCCCGCATGTATTCGTACATGAGCTTTTTGACGGTTCGATTGGGGATATGAAGCAGACCGGACGCCGAATAGCTCAAAAGACCGAAATAAAAGAGCAGGGATATGAAATTGGAGGGCTTGGTCAAACGTTCCACGGGAAAACTCTCGGCGATTTTTGCCGGACGGGTGCTTTCGTTCCCGACGATTTCCGACAGGTAGTCGAAGTTGCCGTTGAGGCATTTATTTAAAACCATCAGGTGACGAAGTTTGCCGTAATCGATTCTTACGTTCTGGTCGATCAGGTTGTCGGGGGGCTTGCCGGTCTTCAGAAAATGGATCATGAAATACAATACCATATCGGTATTGTACAAGTCGGTTCGTCCGTTTTCCGAAAAGCGGTAGCCGTCGTACCATTCGCGCAATAGGCGCAGAACCCTTTCCGAATTCGAAGCGGATATGCCGTAATGGTCCAGCATGACCTCGACGTCTTTACCGGTGAATCCCAGAAGTTCGTTGAACTCGGAAAGAATGCTGATATTGCGCCCGATGTTGAACCCGCTGGTGACGTCGTCCATCGTCACCGGCGAAACCCCTGTGACGAACATGCGGCCCAGACCAGAATCCACCATATCCCCGGCGCTTTTCAACACGTTGAAAAAAAAGCGGAGAAAACCCGAGCCGTGCGTCAGTTCAAGATATTTTTCGGAACCGGCCGCCGATAGAACGGTGTTCGTGAAATTGTCGTATTCGTCGATCAATACATAAACCCGATGGCCTTT
The DNA here is from genome assembly GCA_964575975.1 of uncultured Desulfobacteraceae bacterium. Lineage (GTDB taxonomy): Bacteria > Desulfobacterota > Desulfobacteria > Desulfobacterales > SKZT01. Next base: position 8,105 of record CAZNTU010000220.1, on the reverse strand, counting down.
GGAACCGACGTAGTCGAGGAGAAACTCGAGTTTCTGGTGCGCCCCTTCATGGCTTTCCATCATCTTGAAGTAAGTATCGTCCAACAATCCTCTGTACTTTTCCCCGAAAAAGAAAAATCGGTTTCTCGCGTGGCCGTCGAAGGATTTTTCGACTTCGCCCGGATCCGGACTGACTCGCGAAAAGTTGAAATCGAGCATCAAATACGAATTTCTCTCCGGCGTCGGATTTTTCCCGATGCAAGTTCCTTCGAAGAAAAAATCGAATTCTTTTTTTCTGGCGATGTCGTAATAGCTTTCAAGCACGGTCAGAAAAGAGGATTTTCCGAACCGCCTCGGCCGGATGAGGAAAAGGAAACGGCCCGCCTCCTCTATTTGCGGTATGTACGGAGTCTTATCCACATAGTAGCAATCTTCCTTCCTGATCGTTTTATAGCTGGATATGCCGTATGGGATTGTTTTACGATTCTTCATGGATCAAGGTCCCGGAACGCTTGTCATTGCAATATCCCCGTAAAAGGCCGTCGCCGATTCCCCCGTATTGTCCGAGTCGGTCATGATCGCCACGCCGGAAATAGGAGGGGGATTTTCCCCGAACGCTTTCCTGTAGTCCTCGAGAATATTCCTTTTTTCCGTCCGCCAGACATTGGCATGCTCCCCGCCGGATTCCACGGAGATCATCATTACCCGATCCGTGTACGGATTGGGGACGAACTCGCCCTTCGGAAGCTTGTTCGCCCATATGTAGTTGATGGCCGCATGGGGAGGGTATTCGCCGTAAATCAATTTGGCGGCCTTGTATTTCGCGCTCTGGAAGAAGCCCAGCTTGTCGGCGGCGTATTCGAAGGTGATGTAGATTCTGGCGGGATAGTCGTCGCCCTCCTTTTTGGTGGCGTCGCCCTTTTCGTAGATGTTCGCGACTTTCCAACTCCATTCGATCCACGGGTATGCGCCCGGATCGATTTTCGTTTTGCGGACTAGCCCCGAGGCCGAATTCTCGCTGACGGCCTTGACCACTGTCCGTCCGTCCTCGCGAACGACTTCGTATCGGGTATGTCGTTCGATGTTCTTGAATTTCATGGGTTCCCAGTTTTCCGGGATTGTAATTCCAGGGGAGGTTTCGGAGAAGTTTCCGATTTTCAGGATATCCTCGGCGGACGCGAACGCCGAAAGGACGACGATGAAGAAGCAGACAGGAAGTGCCGAGCGGGGAATCATATGTTTCACTCTTTTCGTTCCCCGGGCAGTATGTTGGTGAATTGGTACTCTTCCACGGGCTCTCCCGCGGAAGCCTCGAAATCTTCCTCTCCCCATTGTTCGATGGAGAGGTGTTTTTTTCCGGAATCGTCCTCGTAGTCCCACTTCAACAGGTGTTTCCCAGGTCCTTTTCCGTCCTTGAGAAACTTTCCCCCTCCCATTTCTTCGAGGTAATATGCGACACCTTTATATGTTATTTCGTCGGGAGGGTCCTCGTGCTGCAGGATGTGGTTTTTCACCTTGGCGCCGAGGCTCCCGAACCCTATTTTGCGGCTGATGCACCACGCCTCCTCGTCGTCGATCTCTCTTTCCAGGAATATGGTCTCGTCCGAGGTGGCAAGCTGCCATTCGTGGGATATGTCGCCTGCGCCCCAGTCGTATTTGTTGTAGGCCTTTACCTGCCAGGTTTTCAAATCGTAATCGACGTAGCAGCCGGGTTCCAAATCTTTCAGATCGAGTTCCTTGAACGTTTCTTCCGATTTGTCGTCGTCTCCCTTTTTGAAAAAATCCTTCCAGCCCATGATTCCGTCTCCGTGGTTAATCGGGTTTTTTCGTGTTTTGTTGCGAACGGCGAAATTGAATGATACGACATGGCTCGAGCGGGCGCAAGAAACGAACCCTCCGCGAAAAACAAGCTCCCGCGCCGAACGCGGGAGCAAGTCCTTTGATCGCTTGCGCCTTGTTTTGCGCGATTTATTCGATTCCCATTTTCTTTTTCAGCTCCAGGAGCTTGTCGGAAGACGCCGTGGTTTGCGATCCGGCCAGCAGGTTGTCGATTTCGTCGTCCACGTTGCGGTCCACGTTGGCCATTTCTCCATAGGCGATGGCCAGAGACTCGTCCTCCTCCACCTTGGCCTTCATTTTCTCCAGCATGGCTATCGTTCCCGACGAATCGATCTTGGAAAGCTGCTGGTTGATTTTCTTGGTGGACTGGGCGGTCTTGGCCCTGGCTCTCAAGGTGATCAAGTCGTTTTCGTATGTGGTGATGGAGGACTTGATCTTGTTCACGTTGGTTTGAAGCTGCGACGACATTTGCTCGTGGCGCTGCGCCTCCTGGGCCAGGCGCGCGGCCTCGCCGGCAGTCTGCTCCTTCTTGTTCAAAGCCTCCGTGGCCAGACGCTCGGCGTCCACGGGATCGATTTCCCCCTTTTGCATTTTCTGAAGCAATAGCATGGCTTTCCTCTCGTAGTCCGCCGCCAGTTTTTTCTTGTTGTCCGCTTCCTTTCTGGTGCGGATTGCTATACCCTTCACTTCGGCGAGGCTGGTCATCGCGCCTTGAAGATCCTGTTTCAAATCGCGGATCCCCTGTTCGGTCATTTTGATGGGATCCTCGAACTTGTCCACGACCGCGTGGGCTTGAGACTGGCCGATCTTGAAAAGTCTGTTGAATATAGACATGCTGTCATCCTCCTTGAGGCAAGTTTGTCTGTGAATGTAACTCCCGCGTGTCAAACCTCGTTTTTCGACGCGATCAATGGCTGAAAGTCAGAAGTTCGGAGCCGTATTCCGAAAGGGCAAGGCTCAGAGCGTGTATCGAACCTTCCAGTTCGTTGCGGTCCAGGTTCTCCAATTGGAGCGTGTCTCGGAATATGATCATCTTGGCTTCGTCGTCGAGAACAAACGCCCCGTGTACCATTTCGCGGTTCATTTGCAAAAGTCGCTTGAAAAGATCCCGCGGATTTTCGGGCACGTTCATGATTGCTTGCTCCAGCACAAGAATGGGGGCCTCGCAATCGATCACGAGATTCTTGATTCCGTTCTCCTCGTCGTCGATTACCACCAGTTCCTCCTCCGCGTCCTCGTTGACGACGACCGCGTTCATCTCTTGGAGATAGCATTTGACCAGCTCGAATTTGTCCTGCATACAAACACCTCCGTTTAGGTTAAAAGGGTTGACTCTTGTATAGCATTGTGGAAAACCGCGAATTTTTTTGTGCCGCCTTTTTCCGGGTTTACGATATGTTTTCGTCTATTTGCAGTTGCTTTTAAAAATAAAACAGATGAAACATGTTGCGAACCTTCGACCATGGGTTTCTTAATCGGTTGTGCTTCGCGACTCGGCCGATTTCCGTTCCTGCTCCAACGCGACAAACGCGACTTGTTCTTGAAAAGACACTTCAGTCGTGTATTATAGGGCAAAAAATCGAGTATGCACAATAATTTTCGGTTTAATTTTCCATCAACCCTTTGTTTTTACAGGCAACGGCATTGAGATCGGACGTCAACGAATATGTCAGCTCCCTGGTCGCGTCTCCAAGGATGGGAGGCCAAGTGGCGCATCGAAAGGTTTTGTCCCGGAAGAGCGCTTTGTTTTCGAGTCCTCGAAAGCCTTGGCCGAAGGGCATCGAACGTATTCTGGAACAGGCCGGCATCGGAAGCTTGTACAAGCACCAGGCCGACGCGCTGGACCTGGTAAGAGACGGCGAAAACGTCGTTGTCGCCACCCCGACCGCGAGCGGAAAATCCCTGATCTACAATCTTCCGACGATCGAAAGCGTCCTGGCCGACCCGCAGGCCCGAGCATTGTACCTGTTTCCGTTGAAGTCCTTGGCGCAGGACCAGCTTAGAGCCTTCCAGCAGATGGCCTCGTCCTGTTCCAAAGCGGCCCCCTCCGCCGTCATATACGACGGAGACACCGCTCAGTACGAGAGGAAGAAGATCAGGAGCGCTCCCCCCAACGTGCTGATGACCAACCCCGAGATGCTTCATCTGTCCTTTCTTCCGTACCACCAGGGGTGGGCCGATTTTCTTTCCAAGCTGAAATACGTGGTCGTGGACGAAGTGCATACCTACCGGGGGGTCATGGGGTCCCACATGTCCCAGGTTTTCAGAAGGCTTTTGCGGGTCTGCGAATCCTACGGGGCGGAACCGGTTTTCATCCTTAGTTCCGCCACCGTGTCCAACCCGGCGCAGTTGGCCGCAAGCCTCACAGGCCTCGACTTCCATACCGTGACCGAAAGCGGCGCCCCCCGGGGGAAACGGCACGTGATATTTATAAACCCCTACGAAAGCTCCTCCACCATGGCGATCCTGCTTTTGAAGGCGGCCATGCACCGGGGACTGAGAAGCATCGTATACACGCAGTCGCGGAAAATGACCGAACTGATCGCGCTTTGGGCCGGGAGTCGTTCCGGCAAATACGCGGACCGCATCAAGGCGTACAGGGCCGGGCTGTTGCCCGAGGAAAGAAGGGAAATCGAGGCACGCCTCGCCTCGGGGGATCTTTTGGCGGTCATTTCCACCAGCGCCCTGGAACTGGGCATCGACATAGGCGACCTGGACCTGTGTCTCCTGGTGGGGTATCCCGGTTCGGTCGTGGCGACTTGGCAGCGGGGCGGAAGAGTCGGACGTTCCGGGCAGGACGCCGCCGTAGTGATGATCGCGGGGGAGGACGCCCTCGACCAATATTTCATGCGAAACCCGGAGGATTTCTTCCAGCGCGAACCCGAAGCCGCCGTGGTGAATCCCGGCAATCCGGACATTTTGAAAAAACAACTGGTTTGCGCCGCCGCCGAACTTGCATTGACCGCAGGGGAAAAGTACGTGTCGGACAAGGCCGTTCAAAAAATCCTGTCGGAATTGGAGCGAAAAGGGGACTTGGTCAGGAGCCACGACGGGGAACTGCTCTTTTCCCGGGAAAGAATGCCGCAGAGAAACGTGGATTTAAGGGGGGCCGGGGAAAGCTATACCATCGTTTCCGCCCGGTCCGGCAAGAACAAGGGCGAAATCGGCGCGTTCCGCGCGTTCAAGGAGACCCATCCCGGCGCGGTCTACCTGCATCAGGGCGAAACCTTCCTCGTGCAGAATCTCGACATTGCGACGAAAACCGTGAAAGTGGCAAGGGCCAACGTCAACTATTACACGCGGGCCAGGGGAAACAAGGAAACCGAGATACTGGAAATACACGAGGAAAAGCGGGTGCTCGGCTCGACGGTCTCCTTCGGGAGACTCAAAGTCACGGAAAAGGTCACAGGGTACGAAAAATGGACCACCCACGGCAATCGAAGGCTGAACGTCATCGATCTGGATCTTCCGCCCATGACGTTCGAAACGGAAGGCATATGGCTGAAAATCCCGCCTGCGGTCCAAAAGCTGGCCGAATCGGAAAAACTTCATTTCATGGGCGGGATTCACGCTATCGAGCACGCCGCCATCGGTATCTTCCCGCT
>CAZNTU010000220.1:0-2582 GCA_964575975.1 uncultured Desulfobacteraceae bacterium | reverse complement strand
CGTCCCATAGACAAGGAAGCGGCCGTGTTCGTTCTGGATAGAATCGTCAACCCGGAAAAGGAGGAGCAGATGGAGGTCCCAAGTATCGAGGTCGGGGAGGAAAGGAAAGAAACCGATACCGTCGCCGAGCCAGTCGAGGAGATCGCCCCCGAAGGCGTCCATTACGGCGTGTTCGACCTGGAGACGCAACGCTCGGCCGAGGAAGTCGGCGGGTGGAACAACGCCGACAAGATGGGAATCAGCTGCGCCGTGCTCTACGATTCCAAGGAGGATCGGTGCTTCGAATATCTGGAGGACGGCGTGGACAAGCTGATCGAGCACATGAAATCGCTTCCGTTGATCGTGGGTTTCAACATCAAGCGCTTCGACTATTTCGTGCTGAAAGGATATTCGGACTTCGATTTCTTGCAGCTGAAAACTTTGGATATTCTGGAGGAAGTCTACAACCGGCTCAATTATCGGCTCTCCCTGGACGGCCTCGCGACCGTCACTTTGGGCGCCGCGAAAAGCGCCAACGGGCTCTTGGCTCTGCAATGGTGGAAGGAGGGGCGGGTGAAGGAGATCGTGGAGTACTGCGCCAAGGATGTGGAGTTGACCCGCCAGTTATTTTTGTTCGGCAAAAAGAACAAGTATCTTCTTTATAAAAACAAGGCGGGGAACATGGTGAGGGTGCCGGTGGGGTGGTGAGGGGCATTATTTTTGTTCAATAATTCTATAAACTCTTTGAAATCCCTGTTCAGCACCGTATCTCCATCGGTTGTATTCTTCCCTGATGGCTTCCAACGCCTCCGATCGCAACTTAATACCATAGTCATCCTCATATGACAAATCTTTCCAAATCTATCGAAAGCTCCGCTTCGGTTTGGTTTGACAGAGTCATCCTCGCTGTTAACTTTGAAATGTGCAGGCGAAGGCGAACAAAGCCGGCGAAACGAAAGAAGAGAGGAGTTCGACATGGAGAATATCGAAAATATGGAGGACGAATGGAAAAAGGAACTCGAGTGCGCGAGCGAATGCTTCGGATGCAAAAGACGGTTTGGCCCGAAAGACCAGCGGATTCTTTCGATCCTATCCCACAAACCCGTTTGCATGGACTGCAAAAAGCGGGAGGAAAAGGAGCCGGACTACGAGAACGAGTCCAAGCTCATGGTCGCGTCGTGCCTCGAAGCCACCGGAAAACCGTACGGCGATCCGGAGGGCTTCTGTTTCCATCATTTCTGCCCTTACAGGTGCAAGGGATGATCGGCTATCGGCAATGGCCGCCTCCCATGTAGCCGTCTTGCAGAATGCCGGGCACGACCGGAAGCGTCTCGACCGCCGGGGGCGCGAAATCGAACACCAGCTCCAATAAGTCGGCGACTATTCGAAACGTGACGCCCCAGAGAATTTCCTTGTCGCAGCCGCTTTCATGGATGAAACAGGGGAACTCCTCGACGCTCCCTTCGATTCCGCCCCCGATCCCCGGCGGAAAGGAAATCCGGAAACGGGCGTATTTCTCCGGATTCAAGAGCGAACGAAACGGAATCGTGACAACCTTGTCCACCTCCCAGTTCGGGTAGAACTTCCTTTGGCGGCCCCCCCAGGCCACCATGGGGTAAATCTCCTTTCGGAACATGCGCAGACGGCGCGAGGGCAGGGGCCCCAGAAATTTCAGCCCCAACGGATTCAATCGCATTTCCTCGAAACTTTCCCTCAGGCAGGTGGCCATCATGAGCGAAATCCACTTGGCTTCGACAGGCCTTTCGGTCCGCCACCGACGCCAATATCGCCATCTCGAAAGCGGCATTCCCGGAAACGACATGATTTTCGACAAGTACGGATCTATTTTCGGCGCGATCCCACCTCCCGGAAAACACAAGTCCCCCGGCTGGGCCACCTTGCAGGAGCGTTTGTTCAGCAGGATGGACGGCTCCGGACCGTGCCCGTTCATGGAATAGTTCCCCAGGAGGAACAATACCGACGAAGTCGCCGAGGACGCTCTTTCCCCGCCGGGTTTTTCGACGAAGCTTGTCCGGCGGTTGCCCCTTTCGAGAGACTTTGCGATATGGAGCTTCAATTTCGATGGACAATCCAACAGCCGCAATTTTACGTCTCCGTTTTACACCTCTTGTTTTTCAATTCGCGCCATCTGTCGAGGCGTTGCTTGATGGTTTTCTCGTAGCCTCTCTCGGTCGGGTTGTAGAACACGGTGCCGGCGAGCTTGTCCGGAAGGTGTTCCTGGACCGCGAATCCGTCGCGAAAGTCGTGGGCGTATTGATAGCCCGTGCCGTATCCCATGTCCTTCATGAGGCGAGTGGGGGCGTTTCTAATATGCATGGGCACCGGCAGGGCACCCTCCTTCTTTGCAGTCTCCACCGCCAGTTTATAGGCGACGTAGACGCTGTTGCTTTTGGGGGCGGTCGCCAGATACGCGGCCGCCTGGGCCAGGGCCAGGTCGCCCTCCGGAGATCCCAGGAAGCGATAGGACTCCCTGGCGTTTACCGCCACGGTCAAGGCGTGCGGGTCGGCGTTGCCCACGTCCTCGGAGGCGAATCGCACCATTCGCCTGGCAACGTAAAGAGGATCCTCGCCTGCGGAAATCA
>CAZNTU010000219.1:0-9508 GCA_964575975.1 uncultured Desulfobacteraceae bacterium | reverse complement strand
CACAACGTCCGGTCTCAAGCCTCCCCAGTCAACGGATATCTCCTTGTAGCAAGGCGTCCTCAGACGGGAAAGCTGCTTCAATACCTTCGACTGGATTCGTTCCCCCGGAAATATGAATTCCGCGGCCCCGCCGCCGGCCCGGGCCAGCCCCCGCACCAAGTGTTCGCTGGCCCCGCGTCCGATCCCGAAAGTGAAAATCCGCGTATCGACGTGGCGCCGGGCCGCCATCTCGATGACCTCCTTCTCGTTTCCCACCTCGCCGTCCGTCAAAAGAAGTATGCTCCGAGGAATTTCGCCCTTGGCCGAAAGAACGGATTTCAAAGGCGCCAGTATTTCCGTCCCTCCTAAATCCGCGTCTATTTTGCCGATCCATTCCGTGGCGACCTCCAGGTTTTTCTGGCCGTACTCGGCGGATTCGGCAAACAGCGTCGTGAACGTGCTTCCGAAAAGGACTATGTTGAACCGGTCCCCGGCCTCCAGAGAACGAAGGCAAAGAAGCAACGCGGACTTGGCCTGTCCGATGCTCTCCCCGTACATGGAGCCGGAGCAGTCCAAGACGAACACGATCTCCTGCGGACCCGCTTCCGGTTCCGAAAAGTCGGGAAAGAAAGCGATCATGCCGACCGTTCGATCCGGCCCGTCTTTCGCCAGACACACGACGGGAACATGTGGTTCGGCCATCTCGACGGTCAGAACGAAATCCTGGTCCAAACTGGTTTTCTCGCAAGCCAACTCCACCGACGCCCCCTTATCCTTCAGCTCCACCGCTATAGGGTGCGACGGCGACTTCACGCTCTTGATTTTTCCGGAGGTCTCGATATCCACGCGCAACGTCAAACCGTAGGGCGTTTCGCCGACAACGACGGGCGGCGAGATACGGTCCAGTTCCGACGGGTCGGCGGAAGCCTCCATGTCCGAGGGAACGTACCGAGGAGAAATGGTGGTCGGAATCATCAGCCGCAACTCGCTTCCCGACTGATCCAGCTCCGCCGCGTATTCGATTTTCACCCTGGCCTTTTGGCCGGGAGCCAAGTTGCCCACGGAGGCAGTAAAAATGTTCGGACGGTCCCGGTCCAGAAGAAATGCGCCGTGCCCCTCCGACATGGCCTGGTCGTACGCCTCGAACGCGGCCTCCTTTTCCTCCACCCGCCCGACTATTGTCCGACCGCCAATTTCCACCTCGAATCCGCACACCGCGCTCGACTCCTCCAGAGGAAAACTGTAGACCGCCTCCACCGGATCTTTTTCCGTGTTTTCGTACCGTTGAACAACTGTCGCTTTCGACGCGGCGTCCCGAACTACCACGCGGATATCGACGCCCCGCAACGCAATCCGCTCCCCTTCGATCGTGTACATGGCCCCTGCAGCTTGATTCATTGCATTCCCCTCCTTTTTCTCCTCGCCATCCCCGTCATTCTTCCGTACCGGGAATCGCCAGGATTTTTCGACAATTTTCGACCAGTTTCATCAGTTTCCCCGTCGGAGGCACGTTTTCCCCCTCGGAAAACTCGAGCCAAACCCCGTCGGCTATCCGTACCCTCGTGACAAGCCGCCTCTCCACATCCTCAAGAGGCGCGGCGGCCGCACCCTTCACCGCCTGTCGCATCCGGTCCAGGCGGACTCCGTCCCTTTGCAAATCCCGGATTTTCAAAATCCTTTCCAAATGCTCGTCCGTGTAGTGCCGGCCTCTCCCGAGCCCCAAAGGCGTCTGCAACAGCCCCTTTTGGACATAGAAGCGGATGGTCCTTCGCGTGACCCCCGTCAATGCGGCCAATTCCCCTATCGAATATTTCCCGTCCCGTTTTTCCATGGACATATAATGACATCGAACTGTCTCATTGTAAAGTGTTATTATATTTTTTTCAATTGCCGGGAATTCCGGGGCGCTTGACTCTTTCGGCTCGAAAGCTTTAAAATCGACCCTATCCTGCTTGCGGTGGACAGACCTGCCAACGTTCATGGATGGCGAAACATACGGAGTCAGAGTCAAATGACTGAATCAGCGGAAAGCAAAGACAGGGAGCATCGAATCAGAGAGGAAATTTTCCGGCGAGCGTTCATGGAAGAAGAAACCTCGCGCCTTGCCGGATTTCGAGCGGCCAACGACCAGGCCATATCCGAAATTCTCCGGCAAAACACGGACTTGTCTCCCGAACAGATCGAACAAACCATTTCGTCGGTTCGGTCCGAATATCGAAGACAAGAAACCGGAAAGCCCTTCGGCAAAAGGCTGGCCGCCCTTTTGTTCGTTTTCGCGGCGGCTTTGATCGTTACCGTCCTGGGATTTCTATGGGGCGGGAAACAGGACCATGTCACGGGCAAGGAGCAAACCGAGCCGGCGATCTCATCGCGAAAACCTCCGTTCAATGCCAGCTCCCCGAACGAGGCGGTTCGAAAAGACGCCGTGAAAAACGTCGAAGACTCCATGCCCGCATACGGACGAACCTATCATCGCGAAGCTTTGAAGCGAGCCGTTCCGATACGGGTATCGATCAGGGAGAATAAATTCAAGCCCGTGGACATGATGATGCCTGCTTCGTGGAACGAAGCGACGCCCGTGAGTGGCGAAAAGCCCGAGGATATCGTCAGGGAACCGGATTACCAGGGCGTCGGGCGCAGATACGGATGCCTGAACCTGGGGACTTCCGAAAACAACCGGTACTGTTTCGCGTTCGACTTGATTAGGGGGCCGAATCCCGTCTTGTATTTCGATTTCAACCAAAACGGAGACCTCTCCGACGACGGACCGCCTCTGGTCAATCAAGGGACTGGCATATTCGCGACCATGATATCCATTCCGATGCAAAGGATGATGCCGCAGTCCCGTTACGCGGGAGATTTTCTCATGTGGTTTTTCACCAACGAATCCCTGTGGGAAAGAAGCCATGTGGGCCATTACAGCCGGACCCAATTGCAGGGCTTCGTCGATATCGAAGGACGCAGGCTTATGGCGTGGATTGCCGACGGAAGAAACAACGACGCCGACTTTACTAACGACGGCATTTACGTGGACTTGGACGACAACGGGAAAATCGACGACAAGACGGAAAGGTTCCCCCCCGACGAAGTCGCATTGATATTCGACAAGGAATACCGGTTTATTGTTTCCTGGTAAGGAACGACGAACCGTAAAACATGGCAACTGGCGGCCGAATTGCGCGACGGCTTTTCCTTGGGTTCGTCAAATACCAATGATTTTCGTATACGCCCGTCCATAGATTCAATTGTTCGGATACCTTGCGCCGTAAATCCGGTCGATATCGGCTTGGGAAAAGCGATACACGGTATTGCAGTAGCTGCATGTCAGTTCCACGGGAAAAGGTCCGTTGTCTTTAATGTCCCTGAGATCGTCCACGGGCAGCATGAAAAGCAGGTTTTTGACCTTCCCGGCGTTGCAGTGGCATAAAAATTCCACCCTTCCCTCGTCGAGGGTTTTCAGCCCGTATATTCCAAAGGAGTCTTCCAGGAGAGCCAAGGGATCGGCGTTTTCCGCGAATTTTCGCCCCATGGACGGAATCCGCGAGACAAGTTCCTCGATTTGGGCGACGACGTCCGGGTCGGCGCCGGGCATGACCTGAAGAAACAATCCTCCCGCTCCGATCGCCTCGCCGTTCGAGTCGAACTGAACGGAAAGGTTGAAAGCCGTCGGAACCTGCTCGGAGGTCGCGAAATAAAAGGCGAGGTCCTTGGCGAGACTTCCGTATTGCAGATTAACCGTACCTGTGAAGGGCTGCTTGGCATCCTCCAGATATTTCGTGACCTTCAGCAATCCCGCCCCGAAGAAAGGCGACAGGTTGAAGCTTTCCAGGGGCTTGTCAATTGGAATCGGGACGTTTTTCAGGTATCCCCTGACTTCTCCGAACGCGTTGGTTTCCGCGACCAGTCCTTTTATCGGACCGGTGCAGTCGATCTGAAACGACAGTCTGTCGTTTCCCTTCAAATTGACGGACATCAAGCCCGCCGCGATATAGGCATGTCCGAGCGCCAGCGTTTCCAAGATTCCCAATCCGTGATTGGATCGCATCTCGTTGACCATTCTGGTGGCGTGAAGAATCGCCCCCCGAAACGCCCCGCCCGCCAAAATAAAGCCTAAAAGACGATCTTTCGCCGCCGCTTTCAGCTGTTCCTTCAATGTTTGTCCGTATATTTTTTTCTTTATCATTCGCAAAGCTCCGTTCGATGCTCAATTCAAAGGTTTTTAATATAGGCGCAGGCTTTTGGTTCGTCAACGAATGCCGCGTTCGCGAATTTAGGGGTTGATAAATACGCGTCGATAGTCTATCTTCGCGTTCTTTGCAAACGTGGAGAAAACCGCTTTTTTTCGAAAATCGACAAATTTTGCGGCAAAGCCAATGCGCATCGTTCTGGTACATCCGACGGGGTCGAACTGGATTCCCGGCAAAAAAGACATCGCCGCCATCGCAAACCGAATGGCTCCGCTGGGACTTCTCTCCATCGCCGCCTACCTGGAAAGGGAAGGACACGAGGTTTTCCTGCACGACTGCCTAGGTCCGAAAGCGCCCGTGTCCAACGACATCCACGTCGATAGAATCATAGGCTACAAACCCGACCTGGTGGGATTCTCGGCGACCACCTCGGGTTTTATAGACGGCCACGATCTGGCGAGACGTATAAAGGACCGAAACGGAAAGATAGTCGCGGTTTTCGGCGGCGTGCATGTTTCGGCCGTCGGCGGCCCGCTCCTGGAACATTTCGAATCGGTCGATTTCCTGTGCATGGGCGAGGGGGAGGCGACTTTGGCGGAACTTGCCTCGGGGGCGCCCCCGGAGAAGATCGACGGGTTGATCTGGCGCGACGGGGAAAAAGCCGTCGTCAACTCGCCCCGGCGCCACATTCCGAACCTGGACGACCTCCCGTTTCCCGCCTACGAAAAGCTAGTAGGCTTTCCGAAAGGATACAATCTCCCGCTGTTCAGCTATGTTCACTCCCCCGGCGCCACCATGGTCACCAGCAGGGGATGCCCCTACCAGTGTTCCTATTGCGACCGGTCCGTGTTCAAGAGAGGCTATCGGTACAATAGCGCGGAATACGTCTACGAACACATGAAATACCTCCGGAAACGTTTCGGCGTGCGGCACGTCAACATCTACGACGATCTTTTCACGGCCGACCGCAAGCGGATCGACGAACTTTGCCGCTCGCTGATCGCCAAGCCTCTGGGAATGCAATTCAATTGCGCCGTCCGCGTGGGGCACGCCGACGAAGACCTGCTGTCGTCGCTGAAAAAAGCCGGCGCCCTCATGGTCTCCGTGGGGATCGAATCGGGGGACCCCGCGCTTTTGGAAATCCACAAGCCCGGCGTTTACCTGGAAGAGGTCCGAAAAACGGTCGACCGAATTCAAGCGGCGGGGTTGCGGGCCAAGGGGCTCTTTATGATGGGGCTTCCGGGGGAGACCGTCGAATCCGCCGCAAAAACGAGCGATTTCGTGATGTCCCTGGGCCTGGACGACATGAACATGTCCAAGTTCACCCCGTTTCCCGGCGCTCCCGTCTGGAAAACGATCCGCGAGCAAGGAACCCTGGACGACGACTGGCGCAAGATGAACTGCCTGAATTTCGTTTTCACGCCAAGGGGAATCGACTCCAAAGAGACGCTCGACCAGTTGTACAACCGGCATGTCAAACGATTCTACTCGTCGCCGGAATGGCGCAGGAAATTCGCGAAACGGCTGTGGGAGCACCGGGGAAGCATAGCCTACTTTCTGAGGCACCTGCCCGCGTTCCTCGCGGCCAAGCGCAGTTTCGAACCCGAACCCGAAAGCACGACGAATGCGAACTAAAAAAACGAACCGGAAAATCTGTCCATGACAAGGGAAAAACTTGGAAGAATCGTCACGGACCCGGCCCGTCCAGACCGCTATTTCACGATCGGCGAACGCACCTTCGGAGATGTCCGCGCAATGGCCGCGGACATATGCTCGGCCTTTTCCTCCGGAAAGAAGAGCGTACTGGTCTTCTCCGAAGACAAGGCGATAATCGCGGCCGCCGTCCTGGCGGCCTTGACGTCGGAATTCGCCTTGATTTTCCCATACGCCCTCTCCGGCCGGGCAATCCGGGAAATTCGAGAGAGCATCGGTTTCGACGCGGTCGCCACCGACAATCCAGATATCGCGCCGGCCGACGTCGAAATCGTCGTCCCGTCCCCGACAAGCGGGCCGATTCGTCCTTCGGAGACAGTAAAGGACTTGGACGCGCCGTTTTTGAAATTCTTCACCGGAGGCTCCACGGGCAAGCCCAAGATTTTCTCGAAAACCCCGAACAACGTTTTCATGGAGGCGTTCCACCTGTCCGAAAAATTCGGGTTGTCGGAGGAGGACCGGATACTTTCGGCGGCCCCGCCCTACCATATCTACGGTTTTCTGTTTTCGGTCCTGGCCCCCTTCGTTTCGTCGGCGGGGGTGCTTCCTGAAATGTGCGCCTTTCCCGAGGAAATCAGAAACAGCCTGAAGAACGACCGCCCCACCGTTTTCGCGGGCGTTCCCATGCACTACAGGATACTGCGGGACGGGGAAATTCCTCGCGGCGCCCTCAGACTGGCGACTTCGTCGGCCGGAAAGCTCGAGGAGGCCGACGGCGACGCCTTCCACGCGAAAACCGGGGTGGAACTCGTGGAAATCTACGGTTCCACCGAAACCGGCGGGGTGGCGTCGAGATGCCGGGCCAGGGGGGAAAGACACCTGACCGCCTTCGAACCCGTGGATTGGAAAGTTCGCGAAGAACGCCTCCTGGTCCGCTCCCCGTTCATATCGCCCGAAATCGAAAGGGACGGAGAAGGCTATTACCGGACCGGGGACCGGGTCGAAAAGATCGACGACGCTACATTCTCTTTGGTCGGCCGCATCGACGGGGTCGTGAAGGTCGCCGGAAAACGGGTCGATCTCGAGGAAATCCGAAACAAGATCGGAAGGATAGATGGCGTGACCGACGCCGCCGTCTTTTCGAGACCGTGCTCGCGAGGGAGGGAAAGCGAAATCTGCGCGGTCGTGCAAGGCACGACGACGGCGGAACATGTAAAAGCCACCCTGCGCGGATCGATGGAATCGTATGCCGTGCCGAGAATTGTAAAGGTCGTCGACAAACTGTCGGTGTCCGCCTCCGGAAAAATCGACAGGAAAGCTCTCATGGAACTGCTCGACTTTCCGCGTTAAATCGCGATTTTTTTTCGCGTCGTTTGACCCAAGTCAATGAAATCCCGTCGCGAAGTCGTTACATTGGTCCAAGCTGCAACGCGTCGACGAACGAAAATCTTTCGTCGATATCGACTATCTTCCAAAAGACAGGAAAGGAGAGGCCAATGTTGAAGAAAATCGAGGTATTCAAGGAAAACCAATTCAGCGACAAGGGACTGAAGAAACTCCTTGTCCACGATTCGCCGTATTTCAAGGTGATCAACTTCAACCTCAAGGCGGGCCAGGAATTGCCCGTCCATTCCCACGACATCGAGGGGCAGCTGAGCATCGCGGTGCTGGAGGGTTCCGGATCGTTCCTGGGAAAGGACGGCGCCGAAATCCCCGCGGAAACGGGAGACGTCCTGATTTCCGATATCGCCGAGCCGCATGGAATCAGGGCCGGAAGCGACATGAGGGTGTTGGTGACTATCGCGCCGCCGATATGAATGCTGCGGTCGCCGGGTTGCGGCGATGTCGAGTCAAAAGCTCGAAAAGCGCGGCGGCCCGGCTTTAGCAAGCGTTTCAAAACCTTGGGCTCGACCCGAATTATACTTTGCATGGCTGCAAAATAGAGGTTTTTTTAATCTAAAAAAATTCCGAAAGCCTTCGAAGGCTTCGAAGGCTTGGAAGGTAACCAGAGCTTCCAGCTCTGGTCCGAGGTCGCACGTATCGAACGCCGTCTTGAATTCCGGCACGCCAGACCAGAATGGTCTGGTTACCTCCGAGGGATCGCGCTTTCAATGCCGGTAGCGCCGCCTTCCACGGCGGCGCGGCGTGTGGCGTTGCTTGCCCCCTCTCTTTATTCCTTTCCCGTCCAATCGAATGTGCGTCTCACGGCCTTCCCCCAGAACCGACGCCTTTGTTCCCGAACCTCCGCCTCCATTTCCGGTTCCCACACCCGATCGACCGCCCAATTCTTCTTCAGTTCCTCGAACCCGGACCAGAACCCGACGGCCAGTCCCGCCGCGTAGGCGGCGCCCAGGGCCGTGGTTTCCGTCACTTTGGGCCTTATGACAGGCACGTTCAGAATATCCGCCTGGAATTGCATCAAAAGATCGTTCCCCACCATGCCGCCATCGACCTTCAGCTTCGAAAGCGCCACGCCCGAATCCCGGTTCATGGCCTCGACGATGTCCGCGGTCTGGTAGGCGGTGGCCTCCAGCACGGCGCGGGCCAGATGCCCCTTGTTCACGAACCGGGTCAATCCCGCGATCACTCCCCGGGCGTCCGAGCGCCAGTACGGGGCGAAAAGGCCCGAAAAGGCCGGAACGATGTACGCGCCGCCGTTGTCCTCCACTGTTTTGGCCAAGTCCTCGATTTCCGGCGCGGTCTTGATCAGCCCCAGGTTGTCCCTCGTCCATTGGACCAGCGCGCCGGTCACCGCGACTGCGCCCTCCAGGCAGTACACGGGCTTTTCACCGCCGACCTTGTATCCCACCGTGGTCAGCAATCCCTGCTTGGAGGCCATCGGTTCCGTCCCCGTGTTCAAAAGGAGAAAACAGCCTGTCCCGTAAGTATTCTTGGCCTCCCCGACCTCGAAGCACGTTTGCCCGACCAGGGCGGCCTGCTGGTCCCCCAGGGCTCCGCAGACCGGAACGGTGGCCCTGAACGGGCCCTCCTTGACCGTGTGCCCCCACGTGTCCGGGTCTATGGACGGGACGATCCTCGGGAGAATCCGTTTCGGGATTTTCAAAATACCAAGAATTTCGTCGTCCCATTGGAGGGTGTTCAAGTTCATCATGAGGGTGCGGCTGGCGTTGGTGACGTCGGTGACGTGCGCGCCGCCGTCGGGTCCGCCGGTCAGCCACCAGACGATCCAAGTTTCGACGGTGCCGAAAACCGCCGTGCCCGCCTCCGCCGCAGCCGCCGCTCCGGAAACGTTTTCCAGAATCCAGCGAATCTTCGGGCCGGAAAAGTAGGTCGCCACCGGAAGCCCGGTCTTTTCCCTGAATCCGTCCTGGCCGTACTCGTCGGAGAGCCGACGGCAAATTTCGTCGGAGCGCGTGCATTGCCAAACGATGGCGTTGCACAAGGGCTCGCCCGTCTTCCGGTTCCACACGACCGCAGTTTCGCGCTGGTTCGTAATGCCAACCGCCGCAAGCTCCGAACCCCGAATCCCCGTCTTCCCCATGGCCCCCTTGATTACCGCCTGGGTGTTCTTCCAAATCTCCATCGGGTCGTGCTCCACCCAACCGGGACGGGGAAAAATCTGCCGGTGCTCCATCTGGTCGATTCCCGCGATTTGACCGTCGCGGTCGAAAACGATGAACCGGTTGCTCGTCGTCCCCAAGTCCAAAGCGCCGATGTATTTCGCCATT
>CAZNTU010000218.1:0-9610 GCA_964575975.1 uncultured Desulfobacteraceae bacterium | reverse complement strand
CTTCGGCGGAGGCGCGCCGCGGGCTCCGACGAGCTATCCTGGGCCCATTCTCGCCCGCGGCGCGCCTCCGCCGGAAGTCGGGAACAGGAAAAGAGAGTTTTTTAGGGGAAAAAAGAATGACTTTGGCGGAGACCGTCAATGCCTCAATAGCTTCTGTTGAAATCGAATCAAGTATCTTTTTCCGGAACCGCGGATCTCAAGGCGAACAACAAAACTTTAGTTTTTTCCCGCTTCCGCAAGGACAAGGCCCATATTTGTCATACTCCTTGCACAGTGTTTTTATTGCCTTGCCGCCCAAATACGCTTTGAATAAGAAATAATGCCGTCTGATTCGATCGATATATGCCGGATCGACGAGCAATCTTGTCTCGAACAATCCTAAAAATATTTCCGCGTATCGAGATTGTTTTTGAAACGGCTGCAAAAGGGGGCCTTTCATTTTCGCAGCCATGTCTGACGGCAAATACTGCGACCAGGAGAGATAAAAGTCCAATAATGATGACTTCGAATCGAGGCTATCGCAGCAAAGAGCCCGTGCAATCAAGACAGATATACTTTTCAGCTTGCACCGAATATCCGCCTTCCCCCAATTTTATGGTTGCGCCACATTTCGAGCATTTGGTTGGCTCGTAATCCGGAGGATTCTCCAACTTGGCGAAGTTATACTCGTTCGTGCCGTAATAGACATATATTTCCGTTTCGAAAGACTCTCTGCATATAGGACAAGTTTGCCAGTCTCCCGGATGATCTTCCGCATAGTGATAGCCGCACAATGTGAAACGGCTGTGATTCCTGTGGCAACTGCTCCGGGCATAGGAAAAAAGCACGTATTGATCTTCGTCGTCGCAAATCCACTGGTCGCAACATTCCGTCTTTGTCAATTTCGTTGTTTTTCCGCACAAGCCGCATTTCGGACGATCGTTTTGTTTCTTTTTTCTCATCTTGCTACCTGTTGGTTCGAAGTAAGTTTCTAAAGTCCGAACCAATTCTAATGCATCTGTTTTTCTTTGCAATTGCAAAAAACGCATACCTATTCTATTGTGTTTCATATTCGCTTTGAAGGTAAATCCATTTTCAACCGAGTCGTGAAGATATGCTTGCATTCAACCATAATGAAGTCCGAAACGCCTTGGACGAGCTTTCCGACGAGTTCGACCGAAAAGGGATAGATCAGGATGTCTATATCATCCTTGTGGGGGCCGCTTCGCTCATACTCAAGTTCAATTTGAAAAGGGCGACGTCGGATATCGACATACTCGAGCCGCTCTCGGCCAACCGACGCCTGTTCGGAGGGTTGGGGCAGTTGCTGAGCCGTATGGGGTTTCATATCGTTTCCGAGACTTTGCTGAACTTGCACCCCGACTACATGGAAAGGCTGGAGCTTTTCGAACGAAAAGGGAAAATCCGGATTCTGACGCTCAATCCTTACGATTTGGCTATATCGAAAATTGACAGAGGCTTTGCCAAGGATATGAAGGATATCGCGAGTTCCGATTTGATGTCTCTAATCGAAATGGAGAAGCTCGAATCGTTGTATTATGAAGCCACGCAATACTGGATTGGCGACGAGCGCGCATATGAAACGAACTGGAAAATATTTTTGGAAGACTATGCCGAAAAAAGACGAAAATAAGTGCCGCCGCAAATTTCGAAAAAGGCTGGCCTTTCTCGTTCGACGCTTCGACAACGAAAGGAAGGAACGTTTTTTTCCGTTCTATCTGATCTTCAGCGGAGAGAAGGAACACGGTCGTTTCGACGAGGCTCTGGGCATCGGAAAGTATTTTCTGGATCATGCGGTCTTGAATTCGGACCAAGATGCCCTTTTTTACGAAACTTTGAAAGAATTGCTGGAAGAGTACCGGACTGCGGACATCGATTATTGGAAATTCGCGAAAAAAACGCCCATTCCCATGCAGGATTATTTGAAAGTGACTTACGATTTATGACGTTTCAAGGCGAATGACGACTCCGTACCGTTCGCTATGCAAGCTTTTGGGGGCTTGGTTTTATGGGTTCATCGCGGATTCGTGGGGGGCGGCAAAGGCAACCAGAGCTTCCAGCTCCGGTCTCGTATCGAGAATATGCCGCCGCTTGGAAGCCAAGGCAATCCAGACCAGGATGGTCTGGTTGCCTTCGACGCGCCTTTTCCCGCAAATCGGCGATGAGCCGGTTTTATTTTCGGCCACCCTCGCCGTCATTTGGTTGGCTCGAGTTCTTCCTCTTGGTACAATTTTATATTCGGCTTTTCGCGCAGTACACTGGTTTTCCTGTGGCTTTTTCGACTTCGTTTTTGAAATACTCCGGGTCCGAGTTTTCCCGGCTCAAGTGGAGGAGGTGGATTTCGCGGACTTTCGACAGATCGGTCGCCCGCAGGAGCTTTATGACGTTCGCCAGGCTGAAGTGGCTCTTGAGCAGCCGCTTTTTTCTCGTCGTGTCGATGTCCGGGGCCATGGTTTCCATGGAATAGTTGCATTCGACGGCGATATGGGTAAGATCGTCGAACCTGTACCGGACATCGTACGTGTCTATCGCGAAGAGGAGTTTGTCCCGGCCGTCGTCGATCAGGAACCCGACGGAGCCCGGGCAGTCGTGCGGGGCTGGAAACGGGAGGATCGTCCAGGTTCCGACCCGGAATTGCTTTAGGGGCTCGACGATTTTGAGCCTGTGGCCGGCAAGTTTGATCGCCTTGGCGGTTTCGGCCGTCATGTAGGTGTCGATGCCGGCCGCCGCGACGTCTTTCGCGGTGCTGGCGTGGTCGCCGTGGGAGTGGGAAACGAGGCAGGCCTCGACCTCCGAGAGTCGGAAGTTCAAGGCTTGCTTGATCTTTTTGATTGGTATTCCGGCCTCGAGAAGGAGACGGCCGGAATCGTTTCGTACTTCGTACAGGTTTCCGGAAGAACCTGACGCATGGGAAAAAAACTCCATCAGAACGGAGGCTTCCCTGCCTCGACATGATCGGCGACCTCCGGGTCCCTCCAAGCTTCGGCCAAGGGGTCGGCCTCTTCGTCGAACGGAGCGTCCGCTCCTACAGTCAAAGATTTGTGTTCGGGGCTTACAACCAGCCTGATTTGCTGGCCCTCGGTGTCGATCAGCCGGGATACGGACTCCGCGTTGTCCACGAAAATGGGCACAGCAATCCCATAGTGCTTCGAAAGAGTGTTGCAAACGTCCAGGCCGACGTTGATCCGGGCGCCGTTGTTCATGCTGGCGTAGGGAACTCCGTTGCAGGTCGCCTCGCAGCACTCCTCGAGACTCCCGTTGATTTGCTCCTTGAACAACCTGAATCGGACCAGTTGGAATTTCGAGTCGATTTTCTCCTCGAGCATCCGGACCTTCGTCCGGACGAATCGATCCATCAGGTAGAGTTCGCCTTCGCGCTTTTCGTAGTCGGCCGCGAGAATGCGCTCTTCGTTTTTTAGGGCTTCGATCCTCTCCGCGATCTTCTTGTTGGTCTCGATCTTTAGAAGTTCGCTCCGGAGCTTCTCCGTCTCTGCGTCGATTTCCGCGATTTCGCCGCGAATCCTGCCGGCGTCTCCCTTCGCTCCTTCCTTCAGGACGTCGAGCTTTTCGGCCAAGGCTCGACTTTCTTCCCCGAGTTTTTCGAGTTCCGGATCCTCCGGTCGCTCCGCTTCTTCGGTCCGTTTCGAATCGATCTCTTCGAGATCTTTTTTCGCCCGGGCGAGGG
Organism: uncultured Desulfobacteraceae bacterium; assembly: GCA_964575975.1. Classification (GTDB taxonomy): domain Bacteria; phylum Desulfobacterota; class Desulfobacteria; order Desulfobacterales; family SKZT01. Next base: position 5,925 of record CAZNTU010000218.1, on the reverse strand, counting down.
ACTCGGCGGCGGACAGCTTTTCGAACTCCAGGGCCGCGATCCGCTCCTCCATCTTGTCCATACCGCCCTTGACCTTTTCGCGGAGTCTCTTGACCTCTTTTCCCTCGGCGGAAATCGCCGCGAGGTCCTTGGCCTTTTCCGCGTTGAACTTCTCGACGAAAGCCTTTCGGGCGGCTTCTGCTTTTTCTTCCGGGAGCCGTTGCCCGCACGTCGGGCACTCGGTTTCGATCTTGAATTCAGGCATGGACCTGCCGTTGACCTTTTGCCAGTCTGCCCGCAAGGCGTTCGTTTTCCTTTCGAGCTTCGGCAAGTCGGTCCTGGCGAGCTTGATGTCGTCGATCAAGCGCTTGATTGTCCGGTCGCGGGAATGCATCTCGTCCTCGGCCTTGTCGAAGGCGTCTCTCAGCTTTCGCCGTCTCGTGTCTCCGGCCCGAACCGCGATCTTCCCGGCCTGGTAAATCGCGTTTTCCCTTTCGGCGACCTTCGCACCGATCTCGGCCAGCGCCTTCCTGACGGCCGCCGCCTCGCCGCCGGATTCTACCAGGAAAAGCTCCTCGGCCTTTTTCGCCCTGTCCGCCCGGGCGGTTTCCAAGGCCGATTTAACGGCTTCCTCGGAATCGGTTTCGGCGACGGACTTCAGCGCCTCGTCGATCCGGACCGGGATCTTCGCCAATTCCCGGTCGATTTCCGCGAGTCCGGCCTTGACGATCTTTCGGTGGTCCTCTGGACTGCGCTTGCCTATAATTTCCGGAAGAGCGGCGAGTCGGTCGTCGGACTCGACTACATCGGCGTCGGAAATGTCGCCGCAAACCGACAAAAGAAGATCGCGTCTTTTCCGCCAGTGCAACGTTTCGTTGAAGCAGCGCGGATTGGCGAGCAGGCAGAAGAGATCGCCGCCGCAGACGCTCTTGACTGCTTCGTCGAACTCCTTTTTCTTCGAGGGGACGCCGTCGACGTAATGGTCGACGGTATGGCCGTCGAATTCGGCAGTCGCCGACCCTTTCGTTTTGATCCATTTCTCGGCGTAGACTTTTTTAAGCGACAAGTCCTCGCCGTCCACTGCAAGTACAGCCTCGACCGCGTGTTCCAGGCCGTGTACCGGCTCGCCGGTCTCGTCGAGGGTCTTTATGTCGAAATTCGCGCTGTTTTGGGAATCCTTGCCGAACAAGAGCCAGCAGAAACCGTCGAAAAGCGTAGTCTTGCCCGTGGCGTTGTCTCCCAGGACCGATATCGCGGACACGTCCGGCTCCAGGACAAATTCCGTTATCCCCTTGAAGTTTAGCAGCCGAAGCTGTTTCAGTATGACTCGTTTCATGCCGTATTGTTCTCCCCGGACATCTTGTGTTTTCGTCGCTACGGTTTTGGATTCCGTTTCGTGCGCATGAAAAAAGGAAGGCGCGATCAATACGCCTTCCTTGCGCTTTCCGAGTTGTCCCGCATTAGCGAGCGGATTTCTTCAGCAGCCTCTCGATCAGGCTCGAAGCGTCTCTTCTCGTGAGATACGCTGTCGATGCTCCGTACACCTCCACGCAGCGGGCGTCCAACTCGTCCGTGCTTCGTCCGGTCTCCTCCCAAAGTTTCAAAATGTAGTTATACTGCTTGCCGGTCAGCTTTTGGGAAGAGCCATTGCCCGGCGAATCGCCTCCGTTGCCGCCTTCCGGGATTCCAGTACGAGAGCCGTCATCTATGGCGTGGTCCTCTCCCGTTTGCTCATTGTCCTCGGAAGGAATCGCATCGTGCTGAATGGAAGCTTGGCCCTTGTCCTCGTTGACCATGTCCTCCAAATCCTGCGTGAAGATCTCGGAGAGCCCTGCTACGCGAAGAGTCGCGTCGATATGGGCGGATTTTTCGCTCATCTTCAATGACTTGTTGATATCGCCTTTGTCCTGGGCGACTCGCCTGGCGCCGGTACCCTCGGCCGCGACAAAGCCGGACGGAGTATTCAGTTCGCATTTGAGAATTATCGTTCTGATATCCTCCCCGCGCAGGACCGCATGCTCGTATTCCTTCAAGTTGGGGAATCGCGGGACAAGACCCAACATTCCGCAGATCTTCTCGGCTCCCGGCTTCCAGAGCGAAGGTTTGCTCCAGTGGTATTTGTTGTCGCACTGCCGGGTCCTCTCCTCCCGCGCATACGAACATTTCTCCTTGCCCGCGACATGGATTCGGCCGAAATCGACCCCCTGAACCAGATTGTCCTGTATCCATTTCACAAGGGCCTTCCGGTTCTCCTCTCTACGGTTGAGCGCTTGCGTGAAGCCTTCGACGGGAAGGTCCATGGGCGACCTGGAAATCATGGGCGATTCAAAGCCTTGCTCCAGCATCTCCGAAGACGGCGCCATTTCGACGTTTTTTACTTGCTCGTGTTTTTGCGTCTCTGACATGAATATATTCCTTCATAAAGCAAAAAGGACGGGACCCGGTTCGGTCCACAGTCCTCTTGGCAGGGTTGATTTTGTTGTCTGCTACCCCTACAACGTCATGTGGTCGGGAAATGACAATATAAGGATTTTTATTGATTTTGCAATGTCGAAAATACCCGGTCTCTATTCCGGAATAGAACCACCAATCAGCATCCTTATAAAACCTTTCTTGTACTCGGCAAGCTTTTTGTCCTTCCTCATGATCAAAGCGATGTAGTCAGGTTCGAATATTTCCATTCTCAGAAATTCCAGCCCCCTATCCTTCAGTGCGGGCAGATCTTTTATTATCGTCGCAAAAGATATGCCGAGTCCCATCTCGACATACAAGGAGCTTAGTTCGACATTCGATGATTCCATCACAATCCGATAATCAACGCCGCATTTGCGAAAACCTTGCTCCAATCGGTTTCGAAAAGTTCGCTTAAGGCTTTTAGGAGGTAAGATAAGCGGGAAGCGGGCTATTCGATCGAAGGAGAGTTCCTTCGTTTCCGTGAGCTGATGGCCCTTTGGAACCATGACTACCGTCTCCACCTTTTTCCAGCGTACTGCAGCCAAGTCCTTTGGAATCTCGGATTCGAGGCCGAATCCAAAATCGATGTCCCCATTCCTCGCCAGGGAAATTACGGCTTCTTGTGGTCTGTCGAGTATCGTCAACTCCACATGTGGATAATCGCGCACATAGCGCCGAACAACTTCCGGAAACAAGTGATACAGGGTTGTAAACGGGGCGGCTGTTTTCAACCGGCCTTTGGGAAAACCTTTTATCTCGTCGAGGTCTTCGGTCAATCGACCATACTCTTCGATTATGGATTCGGAAAATTTGAAAAACCTTTCTCCCGCCGACGTCAGCTGGAGCCTTCGTTTGCCAACTCTCTCGATAAGCCGGCAATCCAATTCGTCTTCCAACGATTTGATCTGCTGACTCAGTGCCGATTGGGTCCGGAAAGTCGCATCGGCCGCCTTGGTAAAGCTTCCAAACCTGACCACATGATAGAACCCCAATACCTGCTGCCATTCCATTTCCCATAAGCCTTTCTAATGAGTTGCATTAAACGATTTAATTTGTCTTATGCAAACATATCTGAAATATTTGCGGAAAACAACATCGAGCAAGGAGGTGGCTTATGAAGGACTCGTTGAAACCGGGTTTGACTTTTGAGTTCAAATACAGAGTCCCGGAAAACAAGACAGTGCCCAACCTTTACCCTGAATCTCCCGAGTTCCGGGTCATGCCGAAGGTGCTTGCCACAGGCTATATGGTCGGGCTTTTCGAGTGGGCCTGCATTCAAGCCGTAAATCCGCATATCGATTGGCCCAGGCAGCAGACCGTGGGTATCGGCGTATATCTGAGCCATTTGGCCGCGACACCTCCCGGACTGACCGTAACGGTTAGAGGAAGGTTGGAAAAGGTCGAAGGACGCAAACTCGTTTTCTCTCTCGTTGGCGAAGATGGAGTAGAGAAAATCTCGGAAGGGACGCACGAGCGGTTTGTGATCGATGCGGAGAAGTTCAATTCCAAGGTGGCCGCCAAACTAAGCAAGGCTTAGGCCATAAAGAGTGCGAATGGGACCGGATCTCCGATTGCGATCACGAACCCATTCGCACTTCTTCAACGGTTGCTCGAAGCGACCTCTTGAAGGGCGACGAACATCTCCCGACGGAGTTCGGCGGCGGCCCCGTTGCTCGGTTCTGCCTTGAACCACAGCTCGCGTTCGTCCGCGCCTCGGGTCAGGGTGACGCAAGCCAGCATGTCGGGACGAGCCATGCGGTACACCGAGTCGATCCCGGCCGGGGAGACCCAGATCGGGCAATTTTCTTGCAGCCGTTCCACAAACGTCTTCCAGTCGACTTCCGTACCCCATTGGTGGGTCAGGTGAAGCTGCGTACGGTCGCCGACCGTTCGGGCGCTCAACCGGCATAGAAACTGCCGGTATTCGGGCGATTCCGTGTCTACCGCTTTTTCCAGGGCCTGCGAAAGTTCCGCCGCGTTCGGGAAGAACGGGGCCAGCCGCATCGGTTCCACCGGCTTTGTAACCAGGGAAACTACGATGAAAGCGGTCGCGCTCAGCCCCATTCCCGCGATCACCCCGTGGCCCGTCATGATCGGATGCAAAGTTTCCAGGAACGATGGCGCCATGGGCGGGGTTTTCGCCAGATCGATAGCCACCAGCGCGATCTGGACCGCGCCCCCCAGTACCATGGCCGACAGGGCGCCGTGGCGAGTGGCGCGCTTCCAGTAAAGGCCGCCCATCAGGGGGAAGAAATACGCGGCGCTCGCGATGAATGTGGCGATATGGATGGCGTCGACGATGCTGTCGATGACGAAAGAGGCCGCCGTGGCCGCCAGCACGATGACTAGCACCGAGATCCGGTTCGCCCGCAGCGTTTGGGCCATGGTGGCGTCCGGTCTGATATAGCGCTGGTAGATGTCGCGGGACAGGCAGGACGCGCCGGAGGTCGCGAACGTGTCGGCGCAGCTCATGGCCGCCGCCGCTAAACCGATGGCGGTCAGCGCGACGGTGAAATCGGAAAAGCCGCCGTCGCGGATAAAGTGGAGCAGCGCGGGTTCCGCCTTGGCCATACCCGCAGGAAAGCCCATGGCCGCGATCTCCGGATGGAGGCGGCTCAGGGCGATGGAAATTACGGCGCACGCGCCGAAAACCACCAGAATTAAAAACGAGCCCAGGACCATGCCGCGTCGCGCCGCCGATTCGTTTCGCGCGGCCCATACCCTTTGCCAAGGGTCCTGCTCGGAGATCCAACCCGGTATGATCGCCAGGCAGAATATCGCCACCATTGGCATACCGATGGTAAAAGGATTCCACCAGCCGTCCGGAGTGCCGGTCAACAGATCTCCGAAAGACGCCGTCGGGGTTTCCGGCAGGTTCATGGCCGCGGACGAAGTCGCGACCGCCATGGACACCGCGAACGCCGCCAGGAAGATATATTGAACCAAATCGGTCCATACCACTGCGGACAATCCGCCAAGGGTGACGTACAAGGATACCGACCCGGCGACGATGACAGCGGCCCAAGCGGGACTCAGCCCATAGTAAACCTGGAGCAGAAAGGCGAACCCCTTGATGTCGGCCACGGCGAAAAGAATCATCACAATTCCGATGACTACCGCCACCGGCGCGCGCAAGCCCTTTCCGTAACGCTGCTCCAGAAGCTCCGGCTGCGTGATGGATGGAAGATGCTTGATGCGCTTCACCAAAAGGGCGATGATCAGCAGCGCCAGAATGTTGGGAGCGACGAACCCCCAGACGGAGCCCATGCCCGAGAGCATGAAAAACCCTACGACCGCCAGCAACGCTCCTGCGGTGAGCCACGAAGCGGCAGCCGAAAAGCCGGTGGCTACAGCCCCGATCCGACGTCCGGCCAGCCAGAAATCGGTGATCGTCCGTTGTTTTCCGGTAAAATAGAGCCCTTTCGCCACCAGGACGGACAAGTAGACGCCCAGCAGCGCTAAAAATACGATGTATCCGCTCATTCTATACCT
>CAZNTU010000217.1:0-9611 GCA_964575975.1 uncultured Desulfobacteraceae bacterium | reverse complement strand
CTTCAAAAAACGATTCGGGACATCTCCCAGCGGCTGCGCGGGCGGCATGGGCTGAGCAATTCGAAAGAAATATTTTTAGCCTTTCATAAAAAAAGATTGACATCGAATCCCTCTCGATATATTGGAGATTGCGAATATAGATTTATTAGGTAAAGAATATTAGCAGTGCCTTACGGCTTGCAACCTGTCATTGGTATGTGACGTTACCTGACATATAGGGCCCCAATCTGCCTACAGTGCAGATGGTGCGCCCACTTGGATAGCAATACGACAACCGCCATCCGGAAAAACGAACGCGAAAAAGGTTGGGCTTCGCTTAGGATGGCGGGTTAACGGACAACCTTCCTCTATTCCGAACACTCGCCCTAAAAACAGAGATTTTTTTGCTCGCGACAACTTCACGATTCCGGGTCAGTTACGTCGAGCAATTCTTCGCGCGCTTGTCCGTCAATATTTACTCAATCCAATTCAAACGGGGGAACCGCGTTGGAATCAGATTTCGAAAACTGGTATGCGCTCTCTACGCAATCCGGCAGGGAAACAAGAATTAAAGAGGAAATCGAGAACCTGACAAAAAACCGATACGACCTTTATCTTCCTCGCAGGGAATTGTTTTACAGGTTTAAAGGCGTTTACCAGAAGGTCGTCAGGCCTCTTTTTCCCGGCTATATTTTTATTCACAGAGAAATCGAAGCGATTCTTGTTGTACTCCGAAATTCCCACCTGAACGACCGGTTGCACCCCGTACTGTTCGATAACGAGTTTGCCGCGATCGGAGGGCATGAAATGGAGTTGCTGATGAAGCTCACCGGACCGACGGGATTGATGAAGGCCTCCCAGGCCATAGTAGACAAGGATCGGACCGTGGTGATCAATGGTGGACCTCTGAAAGACATAGCCGGCAAAGTTTTATATATCGACAAACGCAAACGCAAGGCCATGCTCGAGATCGAGTTGCTGAACAGAAGCATACGCGTGGCGGTGGGTTTGGAAGTAGTCGATCCGAAACGAACTACCGTCAACGCTTGAGCAGCGCCTTCCCCAAAGCGGTCGGTCGGCCCAATCCTTGATCGAGACAGGAAGGGTGCCCGACGTCTACCTCCAAATTCAACTTCTCGAAATATCAACTATATTCCGCCAAGGAGAGTACTATGAACAATATCTTCATGGAAGAAACGCCAGTCGGATACGAAAGGCCGGGAAAAGGGTTTCAAGGGGCTCCCGAGGAAGCTGTCAAGGCTTGGTTGATCGATCGTATTTCGAAGCTTTTGGACTTGCCCCTCCAAGACGTCGACGCAGACAGGCCCTTTTCCTACCTGGGCTTGAAATCGAAAGACGCAGTGTCCACTATAGCGGCCCTTGGCGCTTGGTTAGGCAGGGAGTTGCCGTTTACTCTTGCGTTCGATTATCCGACGATCGCCGCGATGTCGCGCCGTCTTGCCGAAAAAGCGGAAAATGGACCTCCGTTGGAAAAAATCGATCCGGTTTGGAAATCACCTCGGAGAGAGACCGAATCGCAACGCGCGCCCGCCAAAGATTTCACGGCATATGGAACTGAGCCCGTCGCAGTGATCGGCATGGCCTGCCGATTTCCGGGAGGATGCAACAGTCCGGAGGATTTCCACCGTTTTTTGATGGACGGCGGGGATGCCATAACGGAAGTGCCGGCCGACAGATGGAATCCCGATGCCTTTTTCGATCCCGATCCCCAAGCGCCGGGAAAAATGACGACCCGCTGGGGCGGCTTTGTCGACGACATCGATCGGTTCGACGCCGGATTTTTCGGCGTTTCTCCCAGAGAAGCCCGGAGCATGGACCCTCAGCAGCGCTTGGCGATGGAGGTCGGTTGGGAGGCGTTGGAAAACGCCGGGGAAGCGTCGGAGCGGTTAAGCGGAAGCAATGCCGGCGTGTTTATCGGCATCAGCGGCAGCGACTACGGCAGGCGGCTATTCAAGGATCTTTCTCGGCTGGATCTGTACAGCGGCACCGGGAGCGCCGCATCCATCGCCGCCAATCGCATCTCCTATTTTCTAGGGCTTCGGGGCCCCAGCATGGCCGTGGACACGGCATGCTCTTCCTCCTTGGTCGCGCTCGATCTCGCATGTTCGTCTCTGAAGCGCAACGCTTGCGATATGGCGCTTGCGGGCGGCGTGAACCTTATCCTCTCGCCGGAGACGACCATCGTTTTTTCCAAAGCCGGGTTGATGGCGCCCGACGGTCGGTGCAAGACGTTCGACGCTTCCGCCGACGGCTACGTCCGTTCCGAGGGTTGCGGAATGATCGTGCTCAAGCGCTACTCCGACGCGGTTCGGGACGGCAACCGCGTATTGGCGCTGATCCTCGGAACCCATGTCAACCAGGACGGGCAAAGCAACGGCCTGACAGTTCCCAACGGCCTGGCCCAGACGTCCCTGATCCGGGAGGCTCTTTCCCTGGCTGGCGTCGCGCCGTCGGACATCGGCTATGTCGAAGCGCACGGAACCGGCACGGCCATTGGCGACCCCATCGAAATGAATTCCTTGATAGGCGTTTTGGGCCGGGGACGAACCTCGGACCGGCCGCTGATCGTCGGATCGGTGAAAAGCAATATCGGCCATCTGGAACAGGCCGCCGGAATCGCAGGGGTGATCAAGGTCGTCCAGAGCCTGATCCATGAGACGATTCCCCCCGATCTCCATTTCAAGACCCCGAATCCGCTGATCTCTTTCGACGGGATGCCCGTGGTCGTTCCCACTCGGCCCATGCCGTGGCCGTCGTCCAACGGGTCTCCCCGCACGGCCGGAGTAAGCGGGTTCAGTTTCGGAGGCGTCAATGCCCACGTTATCCTGCAAGAAGCGCCCCGCATGGATGCCGGCCCGAATCCCTCCGAGGGAGACGATGGCCGCAACCGGCGGCCGGTCCACCTGTCGACCCTGTCCGCGACAAGCGAAACAGCCCTGCGGGATATGGCGGTTCTTTACGGGAATTATTTGGCCAAGAAGCCCGATCTGAATATGGAGAGCCTATGCCGTACCGTACATACCGGACGTTTCCACTTTTCCCGTCGTATAGCTCTCTTGGGGCGTTCCCCGGAGGAATTCGCCCGACAACTTAAGGATTATTCGGCCGATCCCGACCGATCCGGCGTCATGCGAAATCAAGCCATATCCGCGTCTCCGCCGGAAGTGGTTTTCCTTTTCACCGGCCAGGGCGCCCAATATCCCGGAATGGGACGGGAGCTTTACCAAAGCCAGCCGGTTTTCAAAGAGACGCTGGATCGGTGCGCCGAGATCCTGGCCGATCATATGGACCGTCCTTTGCTGCCGATCATTTTCGGTGAAAAAGACTCCTTGTTGAATGAAACCGCCTATACCCAGCCGGCGCTGTTCGCCTTGGAATACGCGCTGGCCCGCATGTGGCAGGCATGGGGTATCCGTCCGTCCGCAGTCATGGGCCACAGCGTGGGAGAGTATACGGCCGCGTGCGTGGCCGGCGTCTTCGGGCTCGAGGACGGGCTGAAGCTTATCGCGGCCCGGGGCCGTTTGATCCAGTCCTTGCCCCCAGGCGGAAAAATGGCGGCCGTGCTTGCGGGCGTGCGGAAGGTTTCCGAAATACTGTCCAAGGAAAAAGACGACATGGTTTCCATCGCCGCCGTAAACGGTCCCGAAAACGTGGTGATATCGGGCGCGGCCGGCAGTGTCGCCAACGTCCTGAGCGAGTTGGCTCGACAGGGGATTCACGCGCTGCCCCTGACCGTTTCCCATGCGTTTCACTCCGCGTTGATGGATCCCATGCTGGACGCGTTCGAAGAGATCGCCGCCAAAGTTTCCTTTTCCCCGCCGAAAATCGCCCTTGTATCCAATCTTACGGGAGAAACGGCGAACGACGGCGTTTGCGAATCTTCCTATTGGCGCAGGCATGCCCGGCACCCGGTGCGATTCGAGCAAAGCGTGCGCTTTCTTTGCAAAAGCGGCTATCGGCTGATGCTCGAAATGGGTCCCCAACCCATTTTGACCGGCATGGCGAAAAGTTTCCTGAACGACGACTCGATCGTCTGCCTGCCGTCAATGCGGAGAAACGAACCACATTGGCGAACGGTCTGCCAAGCGTTGGGAGAGCTGTATGTCCGAGGCGCGAGAATCGACTGGAAGGAATTTCATCGTCCTGCGGCCGGTCGTATTGTCGCGTTGCCCACCTATCCTTTTCAGCGCCGACGATATTGGTTCGAGGAGACCGGCGAGCCGGGACCGCAAACCGAGGAGACGAATCCGGCCAGGCCGGCGGTTTCGTCCGCAGTCGCGTCCTTTCATCCGCAAGCGGGGCGTCGGCTGGAAACGCCTCTGGACCAGATTGTCTACTCTTACGAATGCGAAGCGACTTCCTTCTACGCGGACGACCACCGGGTATACGGCCGCGCGGTCATGTCCGGCTCCACTCTTCTTTGCATGGTCCTGTCCGCCATGAAGGACATGTCGGGAAAAGGAAAGATCCGCGTATCGGACATGGTCGCGGCGAATCCTCTTTTCATCCCGGATTCCAAAACGGCCCTTGTTCAAATCGTTTTTCATCCGGAAGACGAACAACGCTTCGTGTTCAGGATTCACTCCGCTTTAAAAAACAAGACGTCTAAACTGGAACCATGGAAAGAGAACGCCTACGGTCGCATTCGCGTCGATTCGGATTCCGAAGCCGTCGAGAAGCCGATATTTTCGTCAGTCGAAAATATAAAGGAACGCTGCCTGGAGGAGGTAGATCCGGAGGATTTCTACCGGACCGTGTGGGACAGCGGCTTGCAGCTCAAGGACCACTTCAGATGGCTGAAAACGATCCGGCGCGGCCAAGGGGAGGCGTTCGCGGAAATGCGGGAACCCGAGGACAGGGAAAAGTACTATGACGGCATGGTCCCGCCCGGCCTCGTCGATTCATGCGTACAGCTTGGATTCGCCTGTTTCGAACCGGACAGGGAAAACGCGTACATGTTTCTAGGCTACGACCGGTTCCATTTCTACGAAGACGCTCCCGGAAAACGGTATTGCCACATGAAAATTCGGGCGCGGGATTCGGACCGGGAGCTTGCTTCCGGGGATTACAGCCTGTTCAACGACCAGGGACGGCTCGTCGCGAAAGCCGAAGGTGTCCATCTGAAGCGCGCCCCCGTGCAGGCATTGCGGGACGGCAGTGGGAAAAGCGAAACCGATTTGCTGTACGAGATCGGCTGGCGCCCGGTTTCGGCTTCTTCTCGAGCGGAAAACGGATACGCGAAGGGCAAATGGCTTCTTCTGGCGAATCGGACGAACGAATCCGCGGAAATGGCGGCGGCGCTCGAAGAAAAAGAGCTTCTGGGCGCGGTGGCGGTTCCGGAGGAGTCCTTTGGAAAAAGAGGAGACAACGAATTCGCAGTCAATCCGGAAAATCCGGAGGATTTTTCCCGGCTGTTCGCGGCTTTGGCGGCCGACCGGACCATGCCCCTCGCGGGAATCGCCAACCTGTGGCCCCTTTCCGCCTCATCGCCGGACAGTTGGTCCAGCGCATCCCTAACGGCGGACCAAGTCCTCGGATGCGCAAGCACATTGCACCTGATACAGGCGACAACCCGCGCCGATTTCCATCCGTTGCCGTCAATATGGACAGTTACGCGGGGTACGCGAGCGGTAGTTTCGCACGATTCCCCCAATCCGGCCCAGGCGCCGGCATGGGGACTGGGAAAGGTGGTCGAACTGGAACATCCGGACATGGGCGGAGGACTGGTGGATCTGGACCCCGATCCCGACAGGAACGATATCCCCCTGTTGTTGAATGAAATGCTGAATCCGAGCGCGGACAGGTATCTGGCGTTTCGAGACGGGAAGCGTTACGCGGCCCGGATCTCGAGAATGCGACCGAATCGGGAGTCTTCCGAACCGGCGGTCTCCGGTTCTCCCGGAACCTGCCTGATTGCCGGAGGAACGGGGGGATTGGGCCTGAAGCTGGCGGCTTGGCTGGCGGGCGAAAAAGCGACCGATTTGGTCCTTGTCGGCAGGAGCGAGTTCTCTTTCGAAAAATTGCCGCAAGATTTAACCCGAACGGGTATTCGGGTCCATTTCCTTCAAGCGGATATCACCCGATTCGACCGACTCGCCGCAGTCTTCGACGAAGTTCGTGCGGGCTTGCCGCCGTTGCGCGGCGTTTTCCATCTCGCCGGCGTGCTGGACGACGGGGCGTTGCATCGGCAGGAATGGCAGCGCTTCGAAAAAGCGATGGCGGCCAAAATGCTGGGCGCGTGGCATCTGCATCGACTGACGGAAAAAATGGAATTGGACTTTTTCGTTCTCTTCTCGTCTGTCGCGTCTTTGCTGGGATCGCCGGGACAGGGCAACTATGCGGCGGCAAATGCCTTCATGGACGCCTTGGCGCACTATCGGCGGTCGATCGGCCTTCCCGCGATCAGCGTCAACTGGGGACCTTGGGCCGAGGCGGGCATGGCGGAAAAGCTGGCCGAAAGCGATAAAAACCGCTGGACCGCAAGAGGAATCGCCTTGATGGACAGTCGCACCGGGTTCGCCGCGCTAGGCCGGCTGCTGGCGGAAAAGCCCGCCCAGGCCGGAGTGATGAGAATAGACTGGCCGCACTATCTGAAGCATCGTCCCCAAGGCAGCGGCCTTTCCTTTTACGAACGGATAGTTTCCCCGTCCGGGAAAGTTTTGTTGACGGAACGATCTCCCGCGACCAAGCAGGACGGCCTTGCCGAAATCGGTCGGGTCGGGCCCGAAGCCCGCAAAGAAATCGTGATGGATCGCATTCGAAAGCATGTGTCCGAAGTCCTCTGGCTTCCTGCGGACGAGCGGGCGGACGTCGGCCGTCCGCTGATGGAACTGGGACTCGATTCCCTGATGGTTCTGGAACTGAGGAAAAGACTGACCCAGGATTTCGAAGTCGAACTCGCCATGACGGAATTCTTAAGGGGCGCGACCGTTTCCGGACTGGCCGCCAAAGTCCTCGAGCGCCTGGAATCCCCCGATGTCGGGAAAGCAAAGCCCGACGCCCCGGAATTGCCGCAAATCGTCCCCGCGCCGGAACAACGCTACCTTCCCTTTCCGTTAACCGACGTTCAGCGCGCCTATTGGATCGGAAGAACCGGCAGGTTCGATTTGGGGGGCGTCTCCTGCCATGTCTACCCCGAAGTGGAGATCGCCGATCTGGATGTGAAAAAGCTGGAAAACGCCGTGACCAAGCTTGTGCAACGGCATGAAATGCTCAGGGCGGTCGTTCTGCCCGACGGCCGCCAGCAAATTCTCCCGGAGGTTCCGCCATACCGGATAGAAGTACAGGATTTGAGAGGCAAATCGTCCGACGAGGTCGGACAAAGGCTGAAAGACTATCGGGACCGCATGTCCCAGCAGATACTTCCTGCGGAAACCGGCCCTTTGTTCGAAATCCGTGCTTCCCTGCTCGACGGAGGCATTACGCGCCTTCATATCAGCTTCGATCTTCTGGTGGGCGACGGCTGGAGCTTCAACATCCTGATCCGCGATCTTTACCGGTTTTATCTCGATCCCGAAGCCGACTTGCCGCCCCTGGCGCTCTCGTTCAGGGATTATGTGCTCGCGGAGCAGGCACTGAAAGACACAGTGCTTTATCGGGCTTCCTTGGATTATTGGAAGCGGCGCATGGTCGATCTGCCGCCCGCGCCCGACCTTCCGATAGCCAAGTCCCCGGGCGAGATCGCGACTCACCGCTTTGTACGGTTCGAATCCAGGCTGGAAAGGGAGGCGTGGACCCGTCTGAAAGAGCGGGCGGCCAAGACGGGTTTGACTCCTTCCGGCGTGCTGCTGGCCGCCTTCGCGGAAATCCTGGCGACATGGAGCAAGGAACCCCGCTTTACGATCAACCTGACCATGTTCAATAGACTTCCGCTTCATCCCGAAGTGAACGAAATCGTCGGGGACTTCACCACACTCACCCTTTTGGCTGTGGACAACGCCGATGGAAACAACTTCGAGGAACGCGCCGTGAAAATACAGGAAACGTTGTGGCGGGATTTGGAACACCAGTACGTTTCCGGAGTCGAAGTGCTTCGGGAGATGGCCAGGGAAAAGGGCGGGACAGCCGGCTTTCCCGTGGTCTTCACCAGCGTGCTCCCCTACAGCGGGGCAAACGACGACAAAACGGCCATCGGCCTGCCGGAGGATCTTTCGGTTGACATGGTGTACTGCATTTCCCAGACCCCGCAGGTTTGGCTGGACCATCAGATCTTCGATCGGGATGGCGCATTGCTGTACAACTGGGATGTCGTGGAAGGGCTTTTCCCGGAAGGCATGCTGGAGGATATGTTCGATGCCTACGGCAGGCTGATCGAAGCTCTTGCCCGCGACGGCTCCGCATGGAAAGAGACCGGATTGCATCCAATACCGGAACACCAACTCCGCGTCAGACGGGAGGTCAACGACACGCAGGCCCCTATTTCCAACGAATTGCTGCACGGCATGTTTTTTCGTCAGGCCGGCCTGAATCCGGAAAAGGAGGCCCTGGTCACGAGCGAAAAACGGATGACTTACAAAGAACTGGCCCTTCGGGCGAAGCAAGTCGGCCGATTGCTTCGGGAGAACGGAGTCCGTCCCGACGATCTGGTGGCCGTGGTCATGAAAAAAGGATGGGAGCAGGCGGTGGCGGTCATGGGAATCCTTTGGGCCGGCGGCGCCTATCTGCCGGTGGACGCCGCCATGCCCGCAGCGCGATTGGCGCGGATATTGACCGATGGCGACGTGGCGTTTGCCCTGACCCAATCACGGTACGAGGAAACCATCGACTGGCCGGACGCCGTCAAGCGGTTCGCGGTCGATAAAATCGGTTTTTCTTCGGACAGTGCGCCTTTTGTGCCAGTGCGACAGATCGAGGACCTGGCCTATGTGATTTACACGTCCGGCTCCACGGGAATCCCAAAAGGGGTGATGATCGATCACCGGGGCCCGGTCAACACGATCGCGGATATCAACCGGCGGTTCGGCGTCGGCCCTGAAGATCGAGTCCTGGGGCTTTCGGAGCTTGGCTTCGACTTGTCCGTGTACGATATTTTCGGGACCCTCGGCGCCGGCGCCACGCTTGTCGTCCCTGACGCGGACCTTGCAAAGGAGCCGTCCCATTGGCTGGAATGGATGGAAAAAGAGGGGATCACGCTTTGGAACTCGGTCCCGCAACTGATGCAGATGCTTGTCGAGTATGTTTCCGGGGAGGAGATGCCGGCATTGCCGGATCGTCTCCGCCTGGTCCTGCTCAGCGGCGATTGGATTCCGGTCGATCTGCCGCAAAAGATCCGCAACCGCTTCCCCGACGCGCAGGTCGTAAGTCTCGGAGGGGCCACGGAAGCTTCGATCTGGTCCATCGTCAACCCCGTGGAAACTTCGAAATCCTATGCCAAAAGCATTCCTTATGGCCGGCCCATGGACAACCAGCAGTTCTATGTTCTGAACAAGCGGATGGCCCCCTGTCCCGATTGGGTGACGGGGGATCTGTACATCGGCGGCATCGGCCTTGCCAAAGGATACCGTAACGACGAAGAGAAAACCAGGGCAAGCTTTGTACGGCATCCGACATCTCGAATCCCCCTTTACAGGACCGGAGACCTGGGAAGATACCTGCCGGATGGAGCCATCGAG
>CAZNTU010000216.1:0-9644 GCA_964575975.1 uncultured Desulfobacteraceae bacterium | reverse complement strand
CATCTTTTGATTCGGATAACCTGGATTTTCCTCGATTCCAATTATCCGACCCGACTCGATACAATAGGCTATTTCCTCAAAGCATATCCCGCGTTCGCGTTTCAGAATTTCGTTTTTTTCAGAATTCCAATTCAAATATTTCATATTGATAAAATATGCTTATGTCTGCCTTTTGTCAATCCAATTCGAACTGGTTCTTTGGTTAGCTTGGTCCTAATGTTGGAAAACAAGGCCGTTTTGAAGCGGGAACCGATTTGCCCGCCGATAGTTTCCCGAAGCTGGGCTCCATTTTCCAAGTCATTTCAAAGCCTTTATTTTCCGAATGTTCTCCGACCTTCCCAGCATGATGAGGATATCGCTGTCCTTTATCACGAAGCTAGCCGGCGGAACCAGCAGAAAGTTCTCCGGAACCAGTTCCTTGATGGCGATGACGTGGACATTGTACTTGGCTCGCAAGTTCAGGTCCTTGAGACTCTTTCCGATGAATTCCCTCGGAGGCCCGACCTGGACGAGATCGAACTCCTCCGCCAGGGGTATGAAATCCAGAATGTTCGGACGCGACAACCCTCGGGATACGCGCACCGCCATGTCCCTTTCCGGATGGATGATCTCGGTGGCCCCCACCCGCTTCAGGATTTTCCCATGGTCCTCGTCCAAAGCCTTCGCCAGTATCTTTTTCACCCCGAGTTCCTGCAAATGGAGACAGATCAGAATGCTGGTACTGATCTTGGTGCCGGTGGAAACGACCACTCCGTCCATGCTTTCCAACCCGAGAGCGCCCAGAGTCTCCTTGTCCGTCGCGTCCAGAACGAGCGCTTCCGTTGAATGGGGATCGACAGCCTGAACACGGGACTTGTCGATATCGATCGCGACGACTTCGTTGCCGTCCTCGAACAATGCCTTGGCGGTATGGAAACCGAACTTTCCCAGGCCTATGACCGCGAAACGTTTCATAATCTTTCTCTCCGTTCGTCTATCCAATCATGAGATTTTCCTCGGAGTACTCGACCCCGTTGACCGGGGCGGTTCCAACGACGATGTAAGCGAAAGCGAGTACTCCGACACGCCCTACGAGCATCATGGAAACTATCAGAATCTTGCCCCAAGAGTTCAGTTCGGGAGTTATTCCCATCGACAATCCGACCGTTCCGAAAGCGGAGACCGTCTCGAAAAAATACGCGAGAAAATATCTCTGGTGTCCGGCATCTCCTTGACCGGCCGCCGACCCGGCTAAGAGGAGCATGAACAAAACCAGGCAGATAATCCCTACGGAAACGACGATAAGCGACACGCTCCTGGTCACGGCCTCGGTGGGAACGCTTTTCTTGAACATGTTTACGCGCGCCCTTTTCCGAATTCGACAGATCGTGAACGCCGTCAGCAGAGCCAATGTCGTTGTCTTCACTCCGCCTCCGCAGGAACCCGGCGAGGCTCCGAAAAACATCAGAAAGATCATCATCGCGAGCGTGGCGTCTTTCAAGGAAGCGATATCCACGGTGTTGAATCCGGCAGTGCGGCACGTTACCGATTGAAACACGGACACAAGTATCCGTTCCGCGAGCGATTCTGTTTCCTCCAGAATCTGCCGTTCCAACAACGCGAACATCGACGCCCCGACCACGATCAAAACCGCAGTCGTAACCAAAACGGATTTGGTTTGTATGGACAGGCGAACCCTTTGTTTCTTCCGTTTTAGAAACCAGGATCGAAGATCGTAGAGTACCGGAAAGCCGATCCCCCCCGCCACGATCAAAGCGCAAACGGTCGCGTTGAGCAGCAAATCGCCGCTGTAGCGCGTCAAGCTGTCGGGATACAGCCCGAAACCGGCGTTGCAGAACGCCGATACCGAATGGAAAACGGCCATATAGACCGCATCCGCGAAAGGAAGCTCCCCGAGCCAGTGGAAAGTCAGCAAAACAGCTCCAATAAACTCGGCGCCGAAGGTGAAGAGGAGAATGCTTCCCACCAGGTTGTAAATGTCCCTTCTCGGCGTATGGGCGAACATGTCTTGCATGATCATCCGCTGCCTGAACGAAACGCTTCGTCCAATCCATCGGAACAGAGCCACGGATATGGTCATCAGTCCCAAACCTCCGAGCTGGATGCAAACAAGTATCGCGCACTGTCCGAACTTCGTGAAATAGGCGCCCGTATCCACCACGACGAGACCGGTGACGCATATCGCGGACGTGGCGGTGAAAAGCGCGTCTATCCAAGAGATGCGTCCGGTCTCCGTGGAAAAGGGGAGTTTGAGCGCGAAGGTGCCCGCTATTATCATCAACAGAAAACTGGCCAATACCAAAGTGGCCGGATGCAGCTTGAGCATTCGTCCGCGAAAAGTCATTCCTTGCTCCTTGGACTCGGATAGCATGTGGCGAAACTCAGCTCCAATAGAACGTCGCGCTCCCCGATCGGCATCCGGCCGAACCGAACCGCGACAAGTCCGGGGTTTGCATCCACGGCCATGTCGAAACATCGGATCGGGCTGGAAACCCATCCTTCGCCGGCCGACGCCGGGTCGCCGTAATTCCCCGCCGGATCGCACAGCAAGAACCGTAGATTACTTTTCGTCTCCTTGTCGATCAAGTCGTTTTTTTCGTTCATTGCCTCGATTTCTCCCGAAACGTTCCAATCATTAACACTCGACCGTCTCTGCCGAGCTTCAACAAACCGACAATCACCACGACGAACTCGAGCCTCCCGAGAAACATGGCGACAGTTTCGGCCCAAAGCGCCGCGTCGGGCATCCGCGAAGAGGTCACGCCGATCGAAAGCCCGACCGTCCCGATGGCGGAGGCGAATTCGAAAAGAGAGTCGCCGAGGCTGTAGCCGCAGGCGCACAAGACAATTACGCCGAATGCGTAGGCGACCAAGTACAAGAAGACAAAGACGACCAATTGGCGCACCTTGGCGTCGTCGACAAAGACGCGGCGGTCACCCTCCCATACGGGCCGTTCCAATATCGCGTTTTTCGGCATAAGGGACCTTCCGATTTCCCAGAAGAGCAGCTTGTACAGCAGATAGACGCGGAACTGCTTGATGCCGCCGGCGGTGGAGCAGGTTCCGCCGCCGATGAGCATCAACGATATCAGCAGGAATATCCCGAAGCCGTTCCATGTTCCATAGCCGACCGTGGAAAAACCCGTGGTGGTAATCGCCGTTACCGTCTCGAAGCACGCGACCCGGATCGATTTTCCGAGGCTGGGATATATTCCTTGGCAAACCAGAAGAAACATGGCGGTCGCGGCCGGAGGTATCAATACGGTCAAAAGGCGAATCTCGCCGTTTCTATAGACGACGCGAAACTTTCCCTGCCACAGGAACCAAGCGGTGACAAAACTCATGTTTCCCAGAAGCATGAGCGGCAGTGTTACCGCTTCGACGGCCGCCGAATCCCAATACCCGATACTTTCCACGCGGGTGGAAAATCCTCCGGTGGATACGGCTGCGAAGGAATGGTTCACTGCGTCGAAGAGCGACATTCCCGCCATCCAATAGGCCAATATCCCTGCAACCGCGTAGCAGGCGTAGATGACCAGCACCAAACGCGCGGACTGGCGAACCTGGGGAACGAGTTGGTCGCTTCGCCCCTCGGCGCTCGAGATGCCGACGCCGGTGGGGCCGACGATGGCCGAAATCATAATGATGGCCAGCCCCGCTCCGCCCGCAAGCTGGATAACGCTGCGCCACAACAGGATCATGGGGCCGGCGCTCGATACGTCCACCACCGAAAGGCCGGTGGTGGTCCACCCGCTCACGGATTCGAAAACGGCGCAAGAAAACGAAAGATCCAAAACCGACATGAACGGCCACGCGGAAAGCAAGATGACCGAAACCCAGCTTGCCAGGACAATGATTCCGCCCTCCTGGATCGAAAGGGTGACGTCGGACGGGAAACGAAAAAACTTCCGCAGCGCCCACCCCGCAAGACAAAGACAACCTGCGGGCAGGACGAAAGCCGATGCCTGACCGGCTTGTTCCGGACGAGTCGCGAGCAAGACGAGAGGCGTCAGCATCAACGGTCCGGATAAAAGCAGAATCGTTCCGACCGACGAAAGGATCGCCGCGTAGCGTTTCTCGAGGTATTCCTTTTCCCGCAAAGCCTTTTCCTCCTTATTCGCTATCGCCGGTTATCGCCTTCAGGACTTTGCCGTGGTTTTCCGGCATGGTGATCAGCACCACGCGGTCTCCGGCAAGCAAGTCGTTGTCTCCGCGAGGAATGATGGGCCGGTTGTCTCGAATCACGACCGCGATCAAGGCGTTCTGCGGAAGATCGATTTCCTTCAGGAATTTTCCCGCCACCGGGGATTCCGCGTCGAGCAGGATTTCCGTTACATTGACTCGGCCTTGGCCTATCGGCAGCAGGTTGACGATCTTTTCCAGGAAGGCCCGCTCTTCGATCAGGCTGCCGACGATTCGGGTAATCGAAAAGGCGGAAACGCCCAGCTTTTCGAACACCTCGGCGTTTTCCGGATCGTTGGCCAGCGCCACGGTTCTGGGCACGTCGAACTGGAGGGAGGCCAGTTGGCAGACGACCAGGTTGTCCTGGTCGTTCGGGGTGATCGCCAGTACCGCGTCGGCGCTCATCGCGCCGGCGTCCTTCAAAACTCCGGGATCGCTCCCGTCGCCGCAAACCACCGTGGCGGGGAGTTGGCGGGCCAGTTGGACGCATTCCTCCCTGTTCCGGTTGACAATGACCACCTCGTATCCTTTGGCGGCGAAGTTTCGGCACAGAAAATAGAGCGTCTTGCCCCCGCCGACAATCAGCACTTTCATTGTGGCTCTCCTTCCCGTCGGGAGGAACCGTTTAAAACGGCCCGCAGGAACATGTCCGCCGCCACGGATGTCGGGCAAATCGTATCGATGCCCAGCCGGGCGTAGACTTCCTCCCTCCTGGGATCGAACACTCTGGCCAGCACGCGGGGGACCCCGAAAATTTCTCGGGCCACCTGGGCCGCCATGAGGTTGACGTTATCGTCGTGAGTCGTCGCGATAAGGAAATCGGCGTCCTTCAGCTTGGCTTCCTTCAGAACCGCCATCCGAGCGGCGTCCCCGACGATTCGAAAACCGCTGAAATCGGGCGACAAATGATCGAACGCGGTCTCGTGCAAGTCGATCGCGACGACCGAATTGCCAAGGCGACTCAGCCGATCGGCCAAGTACGAACCCACGCGTCCGCACCCGACTATCACGATGTAGAGGTTATTTTCCATCCCGTTCCTCTTTGCCGTCGTCGCCCTCGGCGATTTTTTTCTTTCGTCCGATCCGAGATCGATCTTGCCGAACTTGTACCAGGTCGTGGTTCGGTTCAGGTTTTCCCTCGCCGGCCTGAATGTGGGATCTATGTCTATGGCAGCTCGATAGAATTTCTGGGCCTCCAGCCAGTCGCCCTTGATCTCGAGCAGGGCTCCGAGAAGGTTGTATGCCTCCGGCTGGGACGGGTCGGTCGAGATGGCTTTCCGTACCGTTTCCCGCGCGGCGCGAAAACCGCGGTCCGATATTTGACGCTTGGCCAATTCTATCAGGGAACCGTAATCGACCGCGCTCGCCTCGTCCAAGGCCTCGCGCGCCAGCACTTGGGTCGCCGTCTCTCGAATCTCGACGGGACTGAAGGGTTTTTGAATGAAGTCCACCGCGCCGAGCTTCATGGCCTCCACGGCGGACTCTATGGTTCCGTGAGCCGTGATGATCACCACACGGGTCCCCGGCCAATCGTCCTTGATCCGGCGCAAGACCTCCATGCCGTCCATCCCCGGCATTTTCAAGTCCAGAAACACCAAACCGAACGACTCTTCCCCCAGCTTTTCCAGGGCTTCTTCGCCATTGACGGCCGTCTTGATCGGAATCTCCAAGGATTCCAGCGAGTGGGACATTGTCAGGCGGATATTCTTTTCGTCGTCCACGACCAGAATCGGTTTCTTTTCCATTCTTTCCTCCTATCGGGCGATCGGAAGGGTGAAGGTAAAGGTGCTTCCTTGGCCGGGGGACGATTCCACCCAAATCGCGCCGCCGTGGGCGCGCACGATTTCCTTGCAGATTGCAAGCCCCAAGCCCGTTCCGCCTGCCTCCTGCCCCTTCACCCGAACAAATTTTTGAAAAATCCTGGATTGGTATTCCGCGGGAATACCCTTTCCATTGTCGCGCACGGCCAAATGCACGTGCGGTCCGATTTCCTTTGCAAGCAATTCGATTTTTCCGCCTTTGTCGATGTACCGAAGAGCGTTGGAAATCAGGTTGGACAATACCCACGCGATCTTGTTCGCGTCCGCGCGAACTTTGGGTATGTTTTCGGAAAATTCCTCGTTTAAAGCGGCGCCTTTCAATTCCATTTGACTTTTGAAAACAGCCCGCACGTGATCGAAAAGAGTCGCGACAGGGACGCTTTCGAACTCCACCTCTATTTTTCCCGCCTCGATCCTGGAGAGGTCGAGCAAGTCGTTTACCAGAGCCTTCATCCTGTGGACCTCCTCGTGAGCCGTCTGGAGGAGATCGCGGTCCTTCTCGGCGAGACCTTGCGCGGCATGTTCCATCAGAAGGTCCACGCTCATTCCGAGGCTGGTCAACGGCGTCCGGAGTTCGTGGGAGGCGGCCATGACGAATTCGTTCTTAAGTCGCTCCACTTCCTTCAGGCGGGTCAAATCCCTGAGAAGAAGCACGATTCCGACAAGATCGCGGTCCCTGCCGCGAACGGCCGTGACGGAAAACAAGAAGTGCCTGGTTCGATCTCCTTCCGAAAGAGTGATGATTCGCTGTTCGTCCGGAAGAATCGGCTTCTTTCCGGTTTCGACGGTTTTGCCGATCAGTTCGCAGACGTTCGAGTCCGGCAAAATGTCCGGGCAACGCAACGTGGAGACTTCGGCCAGTCCCAAACCCAAAAAACGCCGCGCGGCCGGATTGATACCCGCCACCCCAAGATTTGCGTCGAAAACGACCAAGCCGTCCTCGATGCTGGACAAAATCGCGTCCCCTTTGTTTTTTTCGGCTATGATCTGCTCGATGTTCATCTCGTGATAGCGCCGAAGTTGATTGACCATATCGTTGAATTCGACGGCCAAGCTCCCCAATTCGTCGCCGGTTTCCACCGGTACCTGAACGGCGTAGTCTCCCGAGGAAATTTTCCGGGACGCTTCCATGAAGCGCCGAACCGGCTTGACGATTCGTTCGGCTAAAAGAAGGCTGAACATAAGAGCGACGATCAACCCCAAGGCGGCCACCGCCACCGTCGACCAAATGGCTTGAGCGGCGACATTGCCTGCCCTGACGCTCGCGGAATACATGGTCTTTTCGTTGAGATCGCGCAAAGCGACGCACTCTTCCCGCACTTTGGCGAAAAGAGGGTAGACCGCTTCGCGATAATAGACCAGCGGCGAGAGATCCTCGGGATTGTCGCTCAAGTCGGTCAAAGACGAAAAGATGCCGCGATAAGTTTCGTAATCGGTCTTTATGGATCCAACAAGTTCCGCCTCGCCTTCTATCGTAATATTGTCCCCGGAACGGGCTATCCATTGCAGGAAAACAGCCTCGTTCTCGCGAAACTGGGAGACGCCCTCTTCCTTTCCGCCCAGAAACATGATCAGAATGCCACTGTCCTGACGCTCCAAAGCATCGACCATATTTTCCGCCGCCAGGATACTCCGGTAGTTTTCGCTCAGGATCGCCTCGGTCGCTTTGCCCAGAGCAACCAGATTCGAAACCGCCCATGCGACCACAAGTCCCATAAGGACGAAGGCGACTCCGTATCCTAACAAAATTTTCTTTTTCAAGGACATTTGGAATAATCTCCGTTTTTTCTTCCAAACATATTGAAGCAATAGACGTGCCAATTGCAAAAATCTCCAAAGAGCGCTATTTGCGAATGTTTTCGATAAATACAAGGAATGGGCTTTGAAAATTGAAAAGCGGGAACTAAAACGGCATTGCATTTTGCAAGGACATGGGGATGAAATGCGAAAACGCAGAGGGTCGGACCGGCGTCGATGCTTTTGCACCGAGCCGAATCAGATGCTGTAGTTTTTCCTTCTGCGCCACAGGGTCGCCTGGTCGATTCCCAGAACATCGGCCGCTTGTTGGAGCGAAGCTGTTTTCGCCAAGACTCTTCTAATGTGCAATTCTTCGATGGCGGAGAGGGGCGCCAAATCGCCGATGGAGAGGGTTTCGGCGGACGGGGCGATATTTCGGGGAAGATCGGATTTCCCGATGCGTTCGTGGTTGCCGAGTATGACGGCTCGCTCTATGGCATTGCGAAGCTCGCGAACGTTGCCGGGCCATTTGTAGTTCTCAAGCAATTGCTCGGCCTCTTCGGCAAAGCCCGATATCGATTTGTGGTTCGCCCGTCGGAAATGCGCGAGAAAATCCGTGGCCAACGGCATGATGTCTTCCGGCCTTAGCCGAAGGGGAGGGATGGTCAAAGCGATAACGTTGAGGCGATAAAACAGGTCTTCCCTGAAAAGGCCGTCTGCCACCCGCCTTTCAAGATCGGCGTTCGTCGCGGCAATGATGCGCACATCCGCTTTGCGCGTCTTCGACTCCCCCAAGCGCTCGTACTCCCTTTCCTGAAGAAAACGCAGCAATTTGGCCTGCACGGACAAGCTCAAGTCCCCGATCTCGTCCAGAAACAGCGTGCCGCCGTCGCAAGCCGCAATGCGTCCGGGATTGTCCCGCACGGCGCCCGTAAACGCTCCCGCCGCATGCCCGAACAACTCGCTTTCGAGAAGGTCGGACGGTACCGCCGGGCACGCCACGACCGCCATGGGTTTTCCGGCCCTCGAACTCCAGTCGTGGATGGCCCTGGCGAATACGGACTTGCCTGTGCCGCTTTCTCCTAATAGCAGGATTATCGCCTCCGAGGGAGCAGCTTTTTTCGCGGTCTCCACGACTCTTTGCATACCGGCGTTTTTGCTTTGCAACCGTTCTTCCGGCCCAAGCCTCTGCATGTCTTCCTTAAGCACGGCAATTTCGGTTTCCAACTCCCGAATTCTGCCGATACGACGCGTAATCATCCTTACCTGGCCCGGCGTGAACGGCTTTGCGATATAATCGGCGGCGCCGCGCCTCATGGCCTCAACGGCGCTCTCGACCGAGGCATGGCCCGTAACGACCACGATCTTGGTCCAAGGCGAATTCGAGAGCAAGGCCGGAATCAATTCCATCCCGTCCTCGTCGCCCAGCCTCAAATCCACGAAAGCCAAGTCAAAGGAGCGGCGCAGGGCTTCATCGACGGCGTCTTCGGCGTTGCTAACCGAAATGACGCTATGTCCCTCGTCCGCCAAACAATAAGAGAGGGTTTTGCGAATGTTCGGCTCGTCGTCCACGACGAGAATGCCGAGCCGGAAATTTTTGTTTTCTCCATCGGTTATCATTTCGCATGCCTTTATACACCAATACGATGCAAAACCAATTGCTTGTTTGAACAATATCAGAATTCGGAAGCAAACACGAGACCAAACCCGAGATTGATCGGATCAACGTTTCGGGAACGTCGTTTTTTTTGAAGTTGCGACTGCATAACGGGGGTTTGAAACAAAAAAAGGGTTTGCGCATATTCGCGCAAACCCTTTGATTTTTTCCTTTGGAGGCGGCAACCAGATTCGAACTGGTGAATAACGGTTTTGCAGACCGCTGCCTTACCACTTGGCTATGCCGCC
>CAZNTU010000215.1:0-9650 GCA_964575975.1 uncultured Desulfobacteraceae bacterium | reverse complement strand
TCCCATACGGAGGGACTGCGGGACAAGACGCTACACGTCCGCCTGGCCGATTTTCTGCAAAACCAAGACTACGAACGGTTTTTCGAAGCCGTGTCCGCCATTTTCGCCTCCATTCCCTACAGCCTGGAAACGAAACGGGACGAAGCCTATTTTCACACCGTCTTTTACCTGATCCTCGCGGCGTCCGGCGCGAAAGCCTCCTGCGAAGTTCTGACATGCAAAGGAAGAATCGACATGGTCGTCGAATTCCCGGACAAGGTGTTCCTGATCGAATTCAAGTGCGACCAAAGCGCCGACGCCGCCATGCGACAAATCCGGGAAAAGAGCTACGAACATCGATTCAAGGGGAGCGGCAAAAAAATCGTATGGCTGGGGATCGGTTTCGACACCGAGAAACGAAACGTATCCGAATGGAAAGAGGCGACCAATAGTCAATGGTTAATAGTCAATAGTCAATGGTTAATAGTCAATGGTCAATGGTTAATAGTCAATGGTAACGTTTAAGTTAGCGCTTATGCCCCACGCTCATATGAACGCAAAACGGCCGGCGAGTTAATCGCCGACCGTGTTCGAATTGTCGAGTTTGCCAGGCGGGATCAGTTTTCCGCCTTGTACCCCATCGGAAGCTTCTTGAAGCGCCCTCCGTAGACGATGGGATCGCCCTTGTACCCTAAAGCCTTGAAATCGATGTAGTCCGTGGTCCCGATCAGGTCGCTCACGTCTCTTCCCTTGGAGGCCATGTAGCTGAAATCGGTGCCTTTATGGGCTATTTGCTTGAAATCGACGTCTCGGCTGTCCTGGTGGCATCGGTTGCAGGTGCGCTCGCCCTTGAGCGAGTCGTGGCACTGCACGCACGACAGCGCCATCTCCGCAGGCATGACCTCGTGCTCGACCCCCCAGTGCATGCGGGTTTTAATCCACTTGTACTCTCCGCTGTAGGGCAGGCCCGCCTCCTTCATGCCGGCCGAAAAGGACTTCTGCCAATCCAGGTTTTTCCAGTAGGCCGTCTTGTCCTCCTTGTCCTTCGGAAACAGGTGCGGAATCAGCAGGTATTCGTGCTTTCCGTCCACCGGCTGGACTCCGCCCATGATCTTGAACGGGGAGATCTTGGAGTTGGGATCGTTGATCGAACCCACCGGCTTTGTAATATCCACCACGTCGGCGTCGATGTCGATCTTGTCGCCCACGAGCACCCGCTCCATGAATCCGCCGTACCATTTGTACACCGGCTTGGCCGACTCCTTCCACACGAACTCGCCTTTTTGCCAGGAGTAGTCCTCCATGCCGTACTTGTCCTTCCCGACTTCGCGCTTCTTGTCCCCGGCCTTGGACCAGTCCCATGACGTCTTGGTGGGCTTGCACTTGGCGTAGACCGGCGCGTGGCAGGTGGTGCAGGCGATATTCTCGCCGTGCTTGTTCAAGTGGTGGTCCAGAAGGTCGTCCCCGTAGTGGGGCTTGGCCGTATGGCAGCCCTGGCACGAAATGTCCCCCTCCGCGACCGGCACTGACGTGCTTCGCCCCGCGATCTTGTGGTTTCTCGTGCGGTGGCATTCCGAGCATTGGAAATCGTATCCGCCCATGTGGATGTCGCAGCTCCGCTCGGGTTGGAGCAATTGCCGGGACAAGTCGGCGTGCTTCACGGCCTCGCCTCCGCCGCCGTTGAAGTGGCAGTCGCCGCAGGTCTTGCGGCTGGTGCTCCCCACGCTCTTGGCGACCTTGACCAAGTCCACCTCCGGGTCCGGCATGCCGGCCCCGGTGGGCGTCTTCTTGTACGTTCCGGTCCTGTCGTGGCAGACCAGGCAGTCGATCTTGGTTTTGTCCGTGAAATCGAAGGAGGAGTCCTTCCAGCCGTATCCCGCGTGGCAGCTTGTGCAACGAGCCTCGTTGCTGACGATGCTCACTCAGAAACTGTTGATGGCCGTCGTCGCCTTGCCGTGCCGAACGGCCTTTCGATGGTTCAACGTATAGGGAGACGGACCTTTCCAAAGCCAGTGGGCCGACGCGAGCATGTCCTCGGCGGCGGCGGCGTGGCAGCGGATGCACTCGGCCGTAACCTGGGACGGTTCCGGGTTTTCCGGAAGCTTCACCAGCTCCGTATGGTCCGGGGTGTTCTTGGTATGGCAGCCGGCGCAATCCACGGGACCCTTGTCCATTTCCTTGTGGCACCCCATGCATTGCTGGTGGTAAGCCGCCTTGAGCCCCAGCCGTTCCGGATGGTCCTTCCCGAAGGACTCCTGGTGGCAGGCCGAGCAACGGACCGTCTCCGCCGCCTGCTCGTCCAAGGGACGGAAATGGTGGCACAGCGCGCAGTCCTTTGTCAGGGCGGCGTGCTTTGCATGCATGAAACGGACGGGTCCGTACCGGTCCTCCGTCCTTTTAATAATCGTACTGTCCAGCAGACAATAGCTGTGCGTCTGGTCCTTGACCCCCAGTCCCTGGTCCCTCAGACGTTGCTGCCTGCAAAGCTTGCACTCCTGCAGGACCTCCCCGACGAATTCGACGGTTTCCGCGGAACGCTTCCGCGCTTCCAATTGATCCGGCGCGAACCATTCCGGCTTTGGACTTCCGTTTTTTTCCGCCTCCGCGCTTTCCGACGCCAAGGCCGTCCCGAAACCCGAAAAAGGCGAAAAGCCGAAGTTCAAGGCCGCGACCGCCGCGAAGAATACCATAACGGGCACGACGCCCAATCCCTTGCGAATCATGCGCTCACCTCCTTTTTCGGCGCGTTGAGGACCGGCAAACAGGTTACCAGAAATCGATACAGGAAAATCAGGGCCGAAATCAGCCCGACGGTGATCAGTATTTCTCCGATGGACGGAAAATAGCGCGAATCGCTCACGGGGGGACGGTACCCCACCACGAACACGTTGATCCGGTTCAGCAGCACGCCGCCCACGACCATCGAACACGCGGTCAGCAGCATGGGCCGCGACCGCCTGACTTTCGGCGAAAGAAGCATGATCCACGGGACCACGACCCCGAAAAGCACCTCCGCCAAGAACGAATTGGAGACGGCCGTGCCGTCCAGAAGATAGACGTACGTTCCCCGAACGACCATGTCGCCCAGTTTCAACGCCAGGTAAAGTCCCAGGACGAACACCGTAATCCGGGAAAGCGGCGCGAGTATCTTCATTTCCGAATCCAGTTTCAGGCTCGTGGTCGCGACGGTCGCCTCGAACACCACCATGGGATATCCCACCGCGATGGCGGAAACGAGAAACAACAGAGGCAATACCGGCGTGTACCACAGGGGATGAAGCTTCGTCGGGGCGATCAGCATCAGCGATCCCAGGCTCGACTGGTGCATGCACGACAGCACCACGCCCGCGACGATGAAAACCCACATGATTTTCGGGAATACCAGGTCGGCGAGCTTCAACAAGCCCTCGACCGGACCGTTCAAAAAGGACAGCGGCCCCGGCATGCGCACCCTTCCCTTGAACCGCTCCACCACCACGGGCAAAAACTCGAGGTAAAGGACGTTCAGGTAGAACATCACGCACATGGCCACTTCGAACAGGACCGAATTGGGGTTCCAGTAGATCATGGGCTTCCAGATCGCCCAGGACCTTCCGATATCGATCAGAAGTCCTAGGACCACGAACGTGTACCCCAGCATGGCGGTCAAGAGCGCGGGGCGCACAACCGGTTCGTAGTAGTGGCGTCCCATGACGTGCGCCAGAAAGGCCGTCGTGAACCCGCCCGCCGCGAGCGCCACGCCCGAGGCCACGTCTATGCCGATCCAGATTCCCCAAGGTCTCGCGGTGCTCAGGTTGGAGACATAGCCGATCCCGCCGACGAACCGGGCGACCACGGCGACGGCCCCGGCCGCCATCAGGAATGACAGCACGATCACGCCGGGGGTCCAGAACTTGGTTTGCACGGGCGCCGGATGGCTACTCATGGTGTACCTCCTTTTCCAAACCGTTGTTGTCGCCGCCCTTGCCCCTGAAAGACCACATGAGCCCGCCGAGCATGGCGAAAAGGACGGCCGGAGACCAGAGATAGCCGAAGAGCGAATGCTGGATCGTCTCTGCCAAACGCGGCATGGGACTGTCGGGGAGCTTGTCGAACCCCAGCTTTTCGAACGGCTGAGAGGACAGGTACATCCAGCAAGTCCCCCCGACCTCCCGTTCCCCGTAGATATGGTCGACGTACCGCCCCGGGTTGCTTTCGACGCGTTTCCTGGCCACTTGGATCAAGGTCTCCCGCTTTCCGAACGTGATGGCCTCCACCGGGCAGATTTGCGCGCACCCCGGAAGCTTGCCCTCCTTTTCCACCCGCTCGTGGCAGAACGCGCATTTCATCACGCGGGGAGTAACCGGGTCGTGGTACTCGTACGCGGGAATCTCGAAAGGGCACGCCACCATGCAGTACCGGCAGCCGATGCACTTGGACGCGTCGTAGTGGACCGCCCCGTTCTGTTTCTTGGTCAAGGCCCCTACGATGCACGCCGACGCGCACGCCGGGTCCTGGCAATGCATGCACTGGATTTTCACGAACGTGGGAACCAGCTGGTCCCGCTCGTCGATCGTGCCCGAATAGTAGCGGTTCACCACCGTGAACGCCTTTTCGTCCGGCCTGCGCTTTCTGTCCAGAACGGTCAAATCCTCGAAGGACCGTTCGGGCGCGGGAAGCTCGTTGACCTCCCCGCAGGCCTGCTCGCACTTGCGGCACCCGACGCACCGGGTCAGGTCCACCAGGCACCCGTAAGGATCCGAGGGCGCCCGCGACTTCCACGCGTGGGCCGACTTGTCGGGCGCGGCCGCGCTTGCTCCCGCCAAAGCCGCGACCTTCAAAAAATCTCGCCTGTTCATTCCCATAAAAACCTCCTGTCCAAGATTGGAAAACTATCCTTTAACGATCTTCAGCTCGTTCATGCTTCCGCGTTCGACAACTTCGACGGTCGCGCCGGGCGTCGCTTTCAAAAGCAGCAGGAGATCCTCCTTGAGCGTCGGATCGTCCAGGATCGCAGTCAAAGACTCTCCGACGGACATGCTTTTGAGAACCTTGTAGCACTTGAGCAGGCTCACCGGCCAAGGAACGCCGACAAGGTCGATTTTGCGAGCGACTCCCATGATTCGCGTGTTAAAAAAAAGCGCCTTCTTCGGGCGGTTGTCTTAACGAAACAAATTTAACGCCGTTAACCCTATCAAGAGCCGTGCCAAATCGAAACGGGACGCGCCCCGTGCGGATGCCCTCGGCGGTCGTTGGGTAAGTGTTAGGTTTTAGCCGTTAGCCGTCATAGCGGCGCCATTTCGGCGTGAAACCGCAAACAAAGGCGCTCGATCATACCGAATATGGCGACTTTTGTCGGGATGATCATAGTTTCTTCCCCTAATAGCTAACGGCTAAAACCTAACCGCACAGGTGGAAAAGATTCGCTTAGCGAGTTGCACAATACCTTATCCGAAAAAATCGCTTGCCCCCCGAGACTTCAAGTGTTAATTAACAAGCGTTTAATGCTTAACGACCGTTTAAGAAAAAGAGGGGCGGTTTGGCATAACGAAGATCTTTCTGATGGAAAGCATGAAATTCCATGGCCTTGAATCTAAAAGAGGAATTGTTCAAAATCGTAACCGCACTCGGCGAAGCGGGGCTCGAATACGCCTTATGCGGGGGGATGGCCGTTATCATCCATGGTTACCCAAGATTGACCCGCGACATCGATTTGCTTATCCTGGAAAAAGATTTGAAAAAAGTTCGAAAAGTATTGGGCGAATTGGGCTATACATTGCCGTCCGGTATTATTCCGTTCGATATCGGAAAGCCATACGAAAGACGCATTTTCAGGATTACGAAAGCCGAAGGGGAAGATTATCTCACTTTGGATTTAATACTTGCAAACCCGATATTGATCGATGTTTTCCAAGGGCGGGTGGAATATGAATTGGATGAGACGAAAGTTTATGTGATTTCTAAAAACGGGTTGCTGAAGATGAAACGCTTGGCGGGGAGACCGCAGGATTTAAACGACATATCGGAATTGGGTCTGGATCGAAAAAAAGAATGAATCCCGAAGAAATGAAAAAAAAGAGCCGGGGCATTTCCACCGACATGAGCCCAGAAGCCATTTCGAGAAGGATCGAAATCGCCTCCCAGCTGTACGAAATGGCAACGATCCTGAAAAAGGCGAAAAAAACCGGGCGATCGTCGTCGAAAGATTGTGGCTTCGATAAAACGAACTCCCCGGAAAAGGACCCGGAGCGATGAAATTCGCATGGCGGACCGCGTCCTTTCGCGGTCGAAACGGGGGGAGATCGGGGACGGCGAAGATGGAGATCGAAAAGTACTGGCGCAGGATCATCGACACCATGCACGACGCGCTGATGATCATCGGAAAGGACGGCGACATCCTTTCGGTGAACCGTTCGTTCGAGGAGATGACCGGCTTCTCTTCCGCGGAGGTCGCCGGGAAGCCTTGCACGATGCTGAAGTGCGACGCCTGCGAAAAGGCGATCAACAGCGAGGGCGGCGGATGGTGCAAGCTGTTCGAAGCCGGGCACGAGGAGATTCGGCGTTGCCGGTGCCACATCCTGAAAAAGGACGGCACTTGGCTGCCCGCCTTGAAGAACGCCTCCGTTTTGTACGACGAGGACGGGACCATTTTGGGCGCGGTGGAAACGTTGACCGACACAAGCGAAATCGACAGGCTGGACAGGCGGGTCGCGTTCCTGTCGCGGCAGCTTGACGAGACCGACGGCTACTGCGGCCTGATCGGCCGCTCCGACGCCATGAAGAACGTGTTCGGCATCGTCGAGAAGGCGGCCGACAGCGACGCCCCCGTGGTCGTTTACGGGGAAACCGGCACGGGAAAGGAACTTGTCGCGCGGGCGATCCACGAAAGAGGCGCCAGAAGAACGGGTCCTTACGTGCAGGTCAATTGCGCCGCGTTGAACGAATCGCTGCTGGAAAGCGAGCTGTTCGGCCACATCAAAGGCTCTTTCACGGGGGCGTATCGCGACCGCAAAGGACGATTCGAGAGCGCCGACGGCGGGACCCTTTTCCTGGACGAAATCGGCGACATCCCCTCTTCCATACAGGTCAAGCTTCTGCGCGCGCTCGAAACGCAGAGATTCGAACGCGTGGGCGAAGACCGTACGGTCTCGGTGAACGTGCGAATCGTCACGGCGACCAACAAGAACCTCGTCGAGCTGATTTCGCGGAACCAATTCCGGGAAGACCTCTATTTCCGGATCAACGTGCTGCCGATTCGCCTTCCGCCGCTCAGGGAACGAAAGGACGACATCCCCCTTCTGGTCAACACGTTCGTGCACAGGCTGAGGGAAAGGAGCGGCAAGCGCATAGAGGGCGTGAAGAGGGAGGCGCTGGACACGCTGATGGACTACCCGTGGCCGGGCAACGTCCGCGAACTGAAAAGCGTCCTGGAATACGCGTTCACCGTCGCCGACCGGAACCTGATCGACTGCGGCCATTTCCCCCCCGACATCGGGGGGTGCGCCGGCAGGGCCGCAACCATGCGGGCGTCTTCGAAGCCGACGGACGAAAAGGACGCGAAGGAAAGGCGGGAATTGATCGACGCGCTGGAACGGGCCGGAGGCAACCGGACTGCGGCGGCGGCGATTCTGGGCGTCAGCCGCGTCACCGTCTGGAACCGGATGCGAAAATACGGGATCAATCTGAAAACGGAATTGGACGATCCTTTCCGTTCGCCAAAATAAAAGTATGCAAGCGCAGCTCTCACGGGGGCGACGATTCGTCTCGTTCTTTTCCGCAGGCGCACGGCCCGCAAAACTTGGAGCTGTGCGGTTAGGTATTAGGTTTTAGCTGTTCGGCGGCCACTGTCCACATTTTTATTGTTGGAGTGATTGACAACAAAAAAGCGTGTTGTTATTATTCCCAACATGAAAGCCGTTAAACTCGTTTGCACACGTATTGTCTATTCCGAATCGGCATTTGCGGAGTTGGTATTGTGGCGTCTTCCAAAGCCGCTGATCGGGTCGTTACACGAGTTCAAATACAGACTTGCGTACGTCGTGCGTGGCGAATGTGTTTTGCGCTACGACAATGAGACTGGAAAGGGCGACCATCGGCATTTCGATGGAAAAGAAAATGTCTATGTGTTCACGACACCGGAACAACTGGTCGCTGATTTTCAGCATGATATCGAGAGGTGGAACCATGAAAACCGTAACCCTTGATGTACGAACGCCTGCCGATTCGATGGCGGATTTTACACGGGCTTGGAAAACCGGAAAATCCGAAAAGTCCGCACGCATCAGCTTTGCGACTCCGGAATTGCTTTGGCGAGTATTAACCGCAAAACGCTGGGAGTTGCTTAAGGTTCTCTGTGGAGCGGGTCCCATATCAATTCGCGAAGCAGCACGGCGTGTTGGACGTGATGTAAAGGCCGTTCACAGCGATGTTACTGCACTGCTAAATGCTGGAATACTCGTTCGCACCGACGAGGGGCGTATCGTTTTTCCATACGATGCTGTTAAAGTCGAGTTTCTGTTGAATGCGGCATAGCCGAACCCGCCGCTTAAGAGGGACCAGGCGGGCCGTGTCACTTTCGCGGATTTTCTGTAAGCAAATCATACCGTTCGCCAAAATGAAAATATGCAATCGCAGCTCTCACGGGGGCGACGATTCCTCTCGTTCTTTTCCGCAGGCGCACGGCCCGAGAAATTTTGACCTGATGCCCCATTTTGCATATACTTTCCCGAAGGAGGCTTAAACAAAATGGCGCTGCGAAAAATAACATTGGATTTGCCGGAAAACGTTTATCTGCGTTTGCACAATGCGTCCATCGCGACAAAACAACCTCTCGACCAAGTTGTTCTAAGGGCCGTGCAGGCGGGCATTCCGCCCGATTGGAAACGATATTCCCGCAGAATTCCAGGCCGACGCGGCGGCATTGGAGCGCATGGACGACAATTTCCTGTGGCGAATCGCCCGCGCTCGCCAAACCCCGTCGGATTTTACCCGCTACCAAAAGTTGCTCGACAAAAACAGAAACGGAACGATTTCCGACTCGGAACGAAACGAGCTTGGCAAGTTGAGAGTCGAGTTCGACCGGTTCATGATTTGCAAAGCGCACGCGGCCGCCTTGCTTCGGTGGCGAGGCCATCGGATGCCGCCCCCGGAAAAACTTTAGGCGAATGGGCAAATACCTTCCGACGCATTTGAGGTCCAGACTGGAAGAGGCCGACAATCGACACTGCGCCTGCTGCCACGCCAGAGAGGAGATCGCGGGGCAACCCATGACGGTCGATCATGTGATTCCCGAATCTCAAGACGGTCCCAACGACTTTGAAAATTTATGCTTTTGTTGTCGCCGCTGCAACGAATTCAAGGGATCGAAAAACAGCGGCGACAGACCCTCTTACCGGCGAAACAGAGGCTTTATTCCATTTTCGCCGGGAAAAATGACGCGAACATTTCACGTGGGATGAAACGGGAACCGTCGTAATCGTTCGACAAAAACCGGACGAGCGACGGTTGCCGGTTTGAAGATGAACGATGCCGTCGTTGTCGCCGCCCGTCTTCGTTGGGTTGCCGCAGGTTGGCATCCGCCGGATTTTTAATTTCGGAGGAGGGTGGGTCGAAACCCGGGGGTTTCAGGAGTTTCACGTTAAAAGTTCAATGTTCGTCAGCCATTGGTCGAAGAGGGGGCAGCGAGCCCGCAT
>CAZNTU010000214.1:0-9657 GCA_964575975.1 uncultured Desulfobacteraceae bacterium | reverse complement strand
GCCACCAGAGTCGGCCGCTTCTGTTTCAAGACTGGCCGGTACTCGGAAGCAGCCTGATCGACCGATTCGACCCACCACCTTTTTTTGCAATGACAGTTTTTCAAGTTGCCACTCCCTTGACACTTCCCGATTGGGTCCCATTTTACCGAGTCGGGCAGGTTAGATCCAAATCCACGATACTTTAAGTTGGCTTGGCGAGCGATACCGGACAAACCGGAAATAGAATCGCGTCCCGGTATCCAAGGGACAAACCGGCCAAATACCTTATAAAATCAGGGAAGTTCCGCATTGACCGCCTTGCGATTTCATGGCATCGAGGTCGAAGGCGTGCAGGTAGAGTTCGTTTTCAAACAGATTTGTCGCGATCTTCTTGTTTTCGTCAAGGACGAAGGTTTCAGCCTATATTCTCGCAAACTGTTCCAGGCGAGCCAGCCTTCCTCGGAAACTTCCGCATCTTATTTCGCCAAGAAGGAGGGCGGAAAAAATGAACGCTCGCAGAAGAAAATACCACGAGGTGGTGATCAACGACGATCCGCAGCAAAGGCGAAGAGTCGCAATGGAAGAAAACGGCCAGTTCCATGTGATGGTCATAGAGAAACAAAAGCACGGTACGGAGATTTTCAGCAGGGAGCAGATCAAGCTTTTAGAAACGGTCGCGAACTGAATTGATCGACGGTCCTAATCGATTAGGCGGCACGAATGAACGCAGATCGGATTTCGGAGATTGAAATTGCGGGCTCGACTGGAATCGTCGTTATTTTCATACGGGTGGCAGGGTCTCCTCGAGGCCCTGCCATTTGTTAAACCGAACATCGCTCTCTTCCGTCGATGATTTTTTATGACGTCGGACAATAGAGTCCCTGCGCGATTTACTGGACATGTTGACGCGGACGGATTTTTTGGAACGGGAAATCCGTTGGCGGAGCAGGTCGGTTATTTGTTCGACTAAGGGGCGACAAGAAGCCGAGAAAGTGTGCCGCGCAGCGTGGAAAGCGGCGCTACCGCGACACTCCAGAACGACCGGTCAAACCCGGCCCCGCAGTCTCGCGGTTCGTCGAGGTTCCAAACGGAATAAAAGCTTTGCAATCCACGGAGGGATTTGTTATCCACTTTCGACCAAAGCGTTTTCGCGGGTCGGGGAATCCAGGCCGCTCGCTTTTTTTATCGTCGGAAAGCTCCGCGACCGCGCGAACCGGTCGGGACGGACAGGAGATCGTTTATGGACACGGAACAAGGTGTTTATTCCGGGTATCGTCACATCAATATGGCGTTGAACGGGGAAGTGGCCCGAAGGTTCAAACAACTCCTTGCCATGGAGAATTCCACCCCCAACAAGATGATCGGGCATTTCATGGCGAACTACACGAACTATCTCGACGCATCGTTTCTCGAAAACGCTGCGAAAAAGAGACGGAACAGGGGAAGCGCCTATTTTACCTTCGACGTTCCGTCGGGAGTTTTTTCGGCGTTCTGCGCCAAGATCGAAAAGGAGGGATTGAAGATATCGTCCGCAGTCGCCGAAATGATCGAAAACTACGTCCGTTTCGCTTCCAAGGCATACGAAAACGATGAATCCTGACGCTTTGCCGGTGAAAGTTCTGGATTCGTTTTCGCGGGTCCTGGCGGAGATTCCCGAGGAATGCAGGATGCCTCTCGCATTGAAATACGGCTTGGGCGAAAACGAACGCCATGGACTTTCACGGATCGCAAAAAGGCTCTCGACGAGCAAGGCGCGAATCTTCCGGCTTTGCGAACGGGCCGTAAGGAATCTTAGAAAACCCTGCCTGTGGAGACAGCTGGAAAAGCATCTCGCCTGGGCCGACGACATCCTTTGGTCCGGCCTGAGCCAAGAAGCGACCGAATGGGGCAGCTTCGTTCCGAAAAATTCCATCGCATCCCTCGAAAGCGAGTTCAAGAGATTTCCGGGCGAGGCGGAGCTTTTGATTGCAATCCGCCATGACACTCCGAACGAATGGATAAGACAAACCTCGCACGAGAACGGGCGCAACTGGTTTCGCACCCGCTATCCCCTTGAAGTCCTGCAAAACGCCATGGACTTTTTGAGCGAGGAAGCGGCCGCCTTCTCCAACGCAATGCTCGCGGACACGGTGCTGGAAAAACTTGGCCGCGACAGAAGGCTCTTGGAAACCGCTCTCCGCATTCACGAACTCGATTTGGACCTCGTCCGCCAATTCCTGGTGGTCAAACCGATTTCGTACGTCGCACTGAGGGCGATTCGCATCTACCTGATCCTCTACCACCGATACCAGTGCTCGCCCGTCAGGATGGATTGCCTGATCGACGATTTCAACGCCATGTACGCGGACGACAAAATAAACGCCGAAATAGCGAAAACCATAGTAGAAAAGCATTGCAAATTGCTTGGCATCCTGGGCGAGTCTATCTGGGCGACTGGATACCACTCGTCGTCAGAAGAAACCCCGGTCGCATTTAAAACGGAAAAGGCCCTGCCCGGCGTTCCGCCGGAACAATACTTGGAAAGGCCCTGGGACGAAACTCCGGCAAGGGAATTGGTGCTCGAAATTCTCGAATTCAAGGGCATTGCCTCTTTCATCGAAATCGCGAGGGAGCTGGAAAAAAGGTCCGCCGGACGTTATGCAAAGCCCATGGCGGGACAGATAACACGGCTCGTCGATTCCATATTCGAGATCGCGCCCAACTACTACGGGATTTGGGAGGACAGGACCCGAAGCTTTCCAAGGGAAAAATACATGGACTTGCTGCTCAAAACGCGCCCGTGCGTCAGGTACATCGTTCACGCCTACGCGGGCGAGCCTTTGACTGCCTATCCCATGTGGTCGCGGGAAATGGAATACCGGTGGTGCCGCTGGGCCGAGGCCGAAAGCCAGATCGACACGAAAACCGGGCCGGACGGCACCCCGAGCTTGTATCGCAAACGCCAGATTTTCGAATCCCTTCTGAATGTCGCCGAACCCGAGGAATGGCCCGTATCCGAAGAGGAAAAGACCGTTTGGCTCTTCAAAAAGCAATGTTTCGGCCGCGACCGTTTCGCCTTCGATTTCAAGAAAGCAAATTGGTGGCTGCAAAAATTCACGCTTCAAGACCTGTTCGCGGTAACCGTCCTCGCCCGCCGCCTCGGCTACATGAACTGGATACGCGCAAGCTCGGAGATGATCATGATGAAATCGAGCGCCAAAGCCGCCCCGGTCTTGATGCTGATGATACTGATGAACATTCTTCGCCCCGCCCGCCACTGGCAGCGAAAACACGAAACAGGCGACTATATCGACGAGGCCATCGATTCGATGGTCGCGGAGATTAAAAGGAAAGGGTTTGTCCACTGGCGCGACGAAGTCGGCGAAAAATTGCTCGAACGAATAAAAAAGAATTTGGGAAAGGAAGTACTCGGCTGGGTCGATGCGAAAGACGCGGAAGCCGTTTTGGGCATCATCGAGGGAAAACGGAAAAAAGCCGCGGCCGAAAAGCGCTCCCCGGAAACATCCGCCCCTCCGCCCCTCGAAACCGGGGAAACCAAGCCCGACAAACCCGAACAAAAGCAGCTGGAGCTTCCGTTCTAGCTTCCGCCCGGATTTTTTTCAATTTGCACGCATTCGTGCCATTCGTGGTTCCTTCCCCGCCGCCGCCCCGAACTTTCACTTTTTTCTCCGGTAGACTCCTCGTTCGGCGTTTTCGACCTTCCCCGCCTTTTTCAACCGCGCCAACGTGTTGTGAACCTTGATCGGTTCAAACCCCGTCTTTTCTACGATAACCGCGACCGCCACCCCCTTGCGGCCTTTCGGAATCGCGTTTTCCACGATTTCGGCCACCGTGGCGTACGGTTCCTTCACGTTATCGTCCATCGCGGGAGCTATTGCAGCCGCGCTCTTTCCGGCCGGTCCGGACTTTTTCCCCGCCGGTTGGCGGGATGTTTTTTTCGCGGCCTTCGAAGTCGCTGCCGGCTTCTCCTTGCCTTTTCCTTCTTGTTCCGCTTGATCGGCTTTCGCCCGGCCTTTCCCCTTCGGCTTCTCCTTCTCCGTTTTCGCGACTTTCCCGTTTTTCCCGGATTTTCCTGCCTTCGCGGCTTTTCCGGTTTTCTTGGTTTTAACGGTCTTCGCGGCTTTGGAAGTTTTCGCCGTTACCTCCGGCGTCGATGAAAAGTCTTCCAAATCGATGTCGAACATGCTTTCCAAATCCACGTTCTCGAGCACTCGGGAACTCTTTTTCCCGGCCTTGCCCAAGAGATCCCGGGTCCGGTCCCCGACCGCTTCGTCGATCAGTTCCATGACATCGACATTCCTAAGCGCGAAAAACAACAGGGGATCTTCGTCTAGCCTCGCCCCGATTCCGTAGAGGGCGGCCGCCACGTGCTTGCACATATACGCCCAGTCCGGGCACGAGCAGGAGAATTTGATTTCCTTCGGGGACGGGAAAAGACCCGCGCCCTGCGCCGTGAAAATCTCGCCCAGGGCCTTGGGAAACTTGCCCTCCAATATTTCGGAAAGCGAATCGATCCTGCCGATGCACGCCTCCTTGACTTTTTCCCAGACGCTCTTTTTCAACGGCTCGATTCGAATCTCCACGGAGTAGGGGTTGGATTCGGAGCCTTGCACCAACGCCTCGACCTTTTCCTTTCCTATCTGCAGATCGAGCACCGCCCTGTGGCGAACGTAGCTTCTTCCCCGCCCTATGCGGTTCGCGTAGTCGGCGTAGCGCTCCAGGTTCCGGTTCCACGCCTTGCCCCACCACGTCTTGGCCAGAGAGCCGTCCTTCAATATCACCGGCATTATGTCCGGGTTCTTTTTCCGAAGCTGCTCCAGCTTCTTGGCGGCCTTGGCCTCCTTTTGCGCCACCGATACGTAAGGCTTGTAAAAAAAGCTCATTGTCTCCCTCGAAACCTTCGTTCTCCTTCGATTCTCAATGGACGCTCAATTTAAAAAGCTCCATCAGTTCGTCGTTTTCCAGTTCCGTGATCCAATTCTCGCCGGTCGCGACGACGATCTTTCCGGAAAGCTCGGCCTTTTTCTCCAGCATGAGATCGATCTTTTCCTCCACCGTGCCCTTGGTTACGAACTTGTGTACCACCACGTTTTTCTTCTGGCCGATTCGAAAGGCGCGGTCCGTGGCCTGGTTTTCCACGGCGGGGTTCCACCAGCGGTCGAAATGGATCACATGATTGGCAGCGGTAAGGTTCAATCCGACGCCCCCGGCTTTCAGCGACAGCACCATGAAAGGAACGTAATCGTCGCTCTGGAATCGTTCGATCAGTTTTTTTCGCTTTCCCACGGGGACGCTTCCGTGAAGGACAAGCCCTTCCCGCCCGAAAATCTCCGACAAGAATTCGGCCAGCGGCTCGGTCATCTCTTTGAATTGCGTAAATATCAGCACTTTTTCTCGCTTTTCGAGTATGGTCTCCGATATTTCCCGCAACCGCGAGAACTTTCCGCTGCCGCTTTCTTCGTACCCTCCCCCGCCCAGGTACTGGTCCGGATGGTTGCAGATCTGCTTGAACTTCACCAGGGAAGCCAACACAAGGCCTCTTCGTTGTATGCCCTCGCTGTCCGAAATCGCCTCCTCCAGGTCGGAAACCAGTTTTCTGTATAACGCCACCTGCTTTCTGCTCAGGTCCGTGAATGTTTTCATCTCGACCTTTTCGGGAAGGTCCGAGATGACGTTCCGGTCGGTTTTCAAACGCCGAAGGACATACGGAGAAACCGTCCTCCGAAGCCTTGCGTATCCGCCGGGGTCGTCCTTGAGACCGGACGCGAACTTTTTGAATTCCGACGGGCCGCCTAAAAGTCCGGGATTGAGGAAGTCGAACAGCGACCAAAGGTCGGAAAGGCGGTTCTCAATTGGGGTGCCGGTCATGGCGACGCGATTTTCGCAGTCCAGTTTCCTGACCGCCTTCGACTGCTTTGTTCCGGCGTTTTTGATCGCCTGTGCTTCGTCCAGGACCACGTACCTCCAGGAATAGGCTTGCAACCAATCGTATTTTTTCGCGAGGGCGTAGGTGGTGACGACCATGTCCAAACCGTCGAGGACCTTCTTGTCCAACGGAGTCGCGCCGTTTTTGCTCGCGCCGGGGTGGGCGACGGCGTATTTCATGTCCGGAAAGAAGCGGGCGATCTCCTTTTCCCAGTTGGAAATCAGGGAGGCGGGAACGATCAGCAGGCTCGCCTTTTTCGGGGAGCGGGAATCCGGTTCGGATTTCAGCGCGCTCATGAACGCCAGCAACTGCACCGTTTTTCCCAGCCCCATGTCGTCGGCGAGACACGCGCCGAAACCGAGGTTGTGAAGGAACCAGAGCCAATCGACCCCTTTCTTCTGATAGGGCCGCAAAGTCGCCTTGAAACCGGAACCGGTCCGCACCGGGGGAATTTTCGCGGGATCGGCCAGCTTTTTCATGGTCGATTCCATCCACTGCCCGTGCGCGACGCGGATATCTCCGTCCTCGTCGGCGGCGCCCAGGAACTTCTCCGGGTTCAGCTGGAACCGAAGGGCGTCCCTGACGCTCAAACCTTCCTGCGAAGCAAGATCCTGCGCCTTTTCGTAGGCGTTCAAAACCTTTTCCAGCTTTTCCGGGTCCGCGGCCACCCATTTTCCTTTTATGAGCGCCAGCCCCTCGGCTCCCTCCAGGAGCCTGCGCGCCTCCTCGGCCGTAATAGGCTCGTCGCCCAGGTACAATTCGGCCTTGAACTCCAGAAGAGCGTTCATTCCAACGGCCGACGGCGCCGCGTCCCCCAGGCTTATTTTCACGAACGCCCCCGAAGCCGCTCCTTTCCACCAATTGGGAATGCCGC
This sequence comes from uncultured Desulfobacteraceae bacterium, assembly GCA_964575975.1. Taxonomy (GTDB): domain Bacteria; phylum Desulfobacterota; class Desulfobacteria; order Desulfobacterales; family SKZT01. The sequence goes on along the minus strand of CAZNTU010000214.1, from coordinate 2,878 downwards.
ACATGACTCCGGCGTTCTCGTAAAGCGGAACCTCCTTCAGGAAGGTGAAGGCCTCGGCGGCGGTCATGGCCAAAGGGTGAAACAATTCCCCGGATTCCAAAAGCCCTCGGACCAGCTCGCTTTTCTCGGCGGCCCTGTGAACGGGGGTCAGAAGCTCCAGAAGCTTCTTGCCGTCCCGGCCGTAATCTTCCAGACCATTCTTCAGGGAAACATGCTTCGCCCTTCCTTTTTTTCCGACCCTCGTGGAATAAGTGGCCAGAAAGGCGAAGGGAGCTTCGTCGCTCTTGCTCTCCACCAAATGGAAATATACTTTTCCGACTAGGTGGAACCCCGCCCCGGCCTGTTCCACGAACTCCTCGACCGTGCCGTCGAAACCGGCTATGGTTTTCCGGAAGGTTTCGTTCAGACGCCCCCACAGTCCGGCAAGAACGTCCCGCGTCAAATATTCCGCGCCGGTCGTCATGGGGACCTTCTCCAGGCAGTCCGAAAAGAAATCCTCGTCGGCCTCCACCCGGACCTTTTCCCGGATGCTTTCCAAATCCGGGGTCCGTGTCAGCCTTTTGACGAATTCCGACGCGAAGTTCCTGAAAAAGGAGAGGGAGGACGAAAGAGGGACGTTCCGGTCGCCGAAGGCCAGCAAGAAGAGCCAATCCTCGCCCGGAGTCCGATAGCGCGAGTAAATCCTCTCTTGCAGAAGCTTGGACCTTTCGTCCCCAGGCTCGGCCGCGTCCGTCCATTCCAGCGTCAACGAGCCGTTCGGCATTGCGATGGCATTCAATTCCTTGTTCATGTCAATGGATTTATCATAGAAATTCGCTTTGTTACAACAAAAACATCGAACATCGAGTTTCCGGCGCGGCGCGATCCAATTGCCGTTCGTTCCGGTTGCAGCGCAGCGGCGCGAAAGGTTTCCCGTCCTTTTCCACGACTTCGCAATCCTCTCTATTTTCCAGAGACCAACCCGCCGCCTTCCTTTTTCCAAACGCCCTATCGATTCTGCGGCGAACTGCCTGACGACCTTCCTGGAGGATTCCACCCCGGCTTTGGAGACGAAGGTTCTCGAGTCCATGTTGACATTTGCCGGCGATGCGTTACAAATCAACCCAAGCAAAAACCTTTGCCTGCAAGACCGATGGTTTTCAATTCGCTGACATTTATAGTGTTTTTCGCGATCGTCCTGTGCGTACACCACCTCCACGTTCCGTGGACCGTTAAAAAGACGCACCTCTGGATAGCCAGCTACGTCTTCTATGCCGCATGGAACCCGCCCTTCGTCGTTTTGCTCTGGATTTCGACCGTTGCCGACTGGTTTATCGGAAAGGCCATATGGAAGACAAAAAAGTTGACGCACAAGCGGCTGTTGTTGACGCTCAGCCTTTTTGTCAACTTGGGGCTTTTGGGGTATTTCAAGTACGGCGAATTTTTGCTGAACAATTTTATCGCGCTTCTGGAAACGTTTAAAATCGAGTTTCAACCGGCCGCCCCGGATGTCGTGCTGCCGGTGGGGATCTCATTCTATACGTTCCAGTCGCTGTCATATACCTTGGATATTTATAGAGACGACCTGGAGCCGTGGCGTTCGTTTTCCGATTTTGCATTGTTCGTTACGTTTTTTCCGCAGTTGGTGGCGGGGCCCATCGTGCGGGCCGTCGATTTTCTACCGCAGTTGGAAAAGCCCCGGCAGGCGGATGCCCGCCAGTTCGGTTGGGGGCTCTACCTTCTGACGTTCGGGCTGTTTCAAAAAGTAATCCTGGCCGACAGCCTCATGGCGCCGATTGCGGACAAGGTTTTCGCGCGGTCCGGAGACGCGGTTTTCGCGGATGCCTGGATGGGAACCCTGGCATTTTCGGGACAAATCTTTTTCGACTTCGCCGGATATTCCAACTGCGCCATTGGGGCGGCGCTTTGCCTTGGTTTCGTAATTCCGGACAATTTCAAGTTTCCTTACGCGGCCATCGGGTTCGCCGATTTCTGGAGGCGGTGGCATATATCCCTGTCTACCTGGCTCAGAGATTACTTGTACGTTTCCCTGGGGGGCAACCGGAAAGGACGGGTGCGAACCATAGTCAATGTCATGCTTACCATGCTTATCGGCGGCCTGTGGCACGGGGCCGGTTGGCGATTCGTCGCCTGGGGCGGGCTGCACGGTATTTTCCTTGTGGTGGAACGTCTGCTCCGGAAAGCGTTCAAGGGATACTCGCTTTTCAAGCAGGGAACCGTACGTCTCGGGCTGTCGCTCTTGACCTATTTTTTCCTGCAAACAACCTGGGTTTTTTTTCGGGCTCGGGACTTTGCCTCGGGATTCGAACTGCTCGTTGAAATGTTTCGACCCGGCGGGGCCGCACTGGTAGACCGAACGGAAGTTATTGCGGTATCGGTCGTCACGGCTTGCCTGTTGATCGGCCATTGGAAACTACGGGATTCCAGCCTGGAGGAGACGATCCAGGGGGTACGGTGGTGGACCCGGGGGGCGGTCCTGGCGTTTCTTTTACTTTCTTTGGCTTTGGCGCCGACGGATGAACGTGCCTTTATCTATTTCCAATTCTGACGAGCGCCTGCACGTTAGGCGATGGGGTCGGGTATGGCTGCTGGCCCTGGCAACGGTCGCGCTTCTCTTAACCGGCTGGGAGACTTTCTGGCGCATGCAAGGTTTTCGGCCCTCGGTCCAGGACGACTGGGGACTGTGGGCCAAGATGCGCGAAAAGGCGGCGGACCGGGGCGACAAAGCCGTTATCCTGGCGGGAGCGTCAAGAATCCAGACCGGCCTTCACCCCGAAACCTTCGCCGAAATCGCCGGGATTTATCCTGTCATGCTGGCGATCGACGGCAGCAACCCCATACCGGTCCTCCAGGACTTGGCGAAAGATCCCCGGATCAC
>CAZNTU010000213.1:0-9689 GCA_964575975.1 uncultured Desulfobacteraceae bacterium | reverse complement strand
AACATTTTCCGGAGGAATATTTAGCATGAATTTGGGGCAATTTTCATCACCCCAGTACCGGTCCATATTTGCGAATCGATTTCCTCAAGCGTGTTCGGCACCTCGAGGGCGGGCTGCAATCGACGACGGCTGCGGGGGCGGGGCGCGGTCGTTCGGGCATCCTGTCGGTCCGGCTCTCCGAACGTACCGTACGAGATATCAAGGATTGGAGGATTGCCGGGAAAGTCTTTCTTCGTTAGCTTTGACAGACTTTCACCGCCGCCCGGCGGCGTTCGTCCCGGCAGGCAAACGAACCGACCGATGAAGTCCTTCGTCAGTGTTTTGGAAATCGATTTTCGCACGTTCGGAACGAACTCCCCCTCTCACTTCCCCATCACTGACGTCCTCATTCCTAAGATAGAGTTTTATTCGAAGATTTCAGTTAGTACGCTTTGGGAGCCAAGAGTATCTGAGCCCGTTACAATCCTCGTGTAAATTGATATTCAACCCGAGAATTACCAGGGGCGACTTAGTTTTTACGGGTCATTTCGCTCCTTATTTTATAATGAAGTATTTTTTGCTGGCAAGAACTGTTGATATACCGATAAAACCATTGTTTCCAAAGTTAGGGGCTGTAAGAGACAGAAAAAAACCGGACCGCTATCTCTGATCATCCAAATGCATTCGATGCGAAACAAGGGGCGGCCGAAAATCAAGATGCCAGCGCGACCATGTAACAGGTTGTCAATGTCGAATTCTGAAATTGTGTGCGGAAAATGAGCAAACGTTTGATAAAGGTGCTGCAAGATAGCGGGATCGACTGTCTTCCGAACGAAAGGTTTTCGCTGGATGTGGACATGTTTCCTCAGAACGGCGAAGAGCCGATTTTCCCGTATACGGCTTTGTTCGAAAAACCAGTGCTCAAATGCGGGAAACGCCTGGTAGAAGATCAAGGCGAATCGTTTTTCCGATATTTTCTGGACGGAGCCCAGCGTTCCTATCGAGTTATCGAGGCAAGCATTCAAGGACATTATTTGCCGTTCTGCGCCGGACAAATCGGAGTTGCCGTTTTGGAACGTAAAGACGACGGCAATTTCTCGACCGTCGGACACCTCACGACAGTTCGTAACGTTCTGGCTATTCCGAATCTTGTTCCAAGTGACAGCGCCGACGATATCGAAAAACGGATAAATTCCGAGTTTTCCAACAACCACAAATTCAAGATCGTGCGATATGACTATAGTTCGAAGGAGGACAAGGACCCCGGCGATCTTGGCCATGCGATGATCATAGACGAAATGCAACGCCAGGAATTGCGCACTATCCGGGAAATGATTGGAAAAATATGATTTCGGACCGCGCGATGCTAGCAAAAGACGGCGGTTTGCAATACCGCCACGATAAAATAAAGGACCTCGATCTTTCAAAAGACGATATCGTTCAACTTCGAAACGTCATCGGATTGGCGAAAACGTTCAAGCCGACGTCGGTCTTGGGAACGGGACGAAAGCGTCAAAGTCTCGGTAACTTGACGAAAGGCCTTAAATGGAAGGAAAGGACCGCCGTTATCAGACCCACGGAAAACAAGGATACAACCTGCGGATGGTGGTATCTCCGCCTTCGTCCAACCGACTGGATGTACAGCCCTTTGCAGGGAATCGTAAAAATCGAGGTCTTTGCGACTGGCGAGGAAAAGGACGACGGAATCTCCAAGTATAGGGCCGACACGATTTCTTCGTACGTATTGGCGGAGCGAAACGTTACCCCTTACAAGGCCGACGCAAGGTGGGCAACTCACATTTATCCTATTTTTCTTACGGAAACCTATTTACGCTCGTCATTCTTGAGTCACACGCGGTTCAAGTCTTTGATTTTCTTAAGAAAGGAATACCAACATGCCCCAAAACGAGTGCATAGGAAAGGTAACGGCGACCGAAAACAGTCCAACTACCTGCACGACGGTTCATTTCTGGCTTCACCACGATATTATTGTTCGTCCTTTCGACATTGTGCGAATCGAACATATCTCCAAGACAAAAAACGGTCCGAGCTATTCTTTCGCCATTGTGAAAGAACTCAGCTATAAATAAGCCTCGATTTCGAAGCGAGATATCTTGTCGGGCCGGAAGCCGGTCATCTGAACATTTCGGGCATTTCCGGCCTCGCAAGCAAGACGTCCTATTCCCTGTTTCTTCTTAACGCGCTGCAGCAGAGAATGAAGGACCAAGCGAGTATCATCCTTTTCAATGTCAAGGGACCCGATCTTCTGGCCGTCGATCAGCCAAACGATTCGTTGACCGAGTCCCAGAGGCTGGACTGGAAAAAATGCGGTCTCGAGCCTCGTCCCCTTGAAAACGTCTCTTACTTTTACCCGTATTCCAAACAGAATCACGAAGTATTCACGGATTCGCAGGCGCCGCCCGAAGTGATAAAGGCGCAAATCGCTTCGAACCGAGCCTTCAATTATTATTACGACGTCGATACTTTCAAGGGAGGAGAGGAAGGGAACGAAACCGACGTCGGACGAGAGAAACTCGGCCTTCTGTTTTCGGATATAGACGATCCGCAATCCACGATGGAAAGCTGCATCCATGCCTTGGGCGAAATCGATGCGGAAAACTGGGAAAGCCTGCGAAAGGAGATCGACGCGAAAACGGAAAAGGGCCAGCCTGGAAGAAAAGATATTTCCGTTCAATCCTGGCGGAAGTTCAATCGTTTGATCCGGACTCGAACGGACCACAGTCTCTTTTCGGAGGAACGCATTCAAAAGGATCATCGCCAGAGGCTTCTTGTGGACGGAATAAAGGACCTTCGGCCCGGCAGCGTGCTGGTCGTGGATATAGCTCCTCTTCCGGACTACCTCCAGTGCCTGGTGTTCGGGGACGTTATCCGAACGGTATTCGACGCCAAATTGAATTTGTATCGCGACGTCGAGCGCGGGGACTTGGGGACAATCGTTATTTTCGCCGACGAGCTGAACAAATACGCGCCGTCTTCCTCCAGCGGACGCGATCGTACTTTGACGCGATGGTTGCTGGAAGTGACCGAGCGAGGCCGTTCCCTCGGGGTTATCCTGTTCGGGGCCGAGCAGTTTCGAAGCGACATTCATCCTCGAATTCTCGGAAATTGCGCCACGAACGTCTACGGGCGGACAAACCCGGTCGAACTCTCGAAGGCCCCTGACTACAGGCATTTGTTCTCGCAATCCAACAAAGCTTCCCTGACGCGGATGAGGCAAGGAGAGATGCTCCTGCAGCATTCCGTTTTCCACACGTCGCTTATCAAGGCACGATTTCCATTTCCCGCTTACCGCCAGCTTACCAAGTGAGACTTGTCGTCATGAACCCTTCGAACGAAAACAACAACACTTTAATAGGCGCATATGTTCTTGAAACGTTAACGACCGGCATGTACCGCAATCCGCTCGATGCTCTTCGAGAATACGTCCAAAACGCCTTCGATTCCATTCGCAAAGCCGAAGGCGAAGGATTTATTCAAAAAGGCGCTGGCCGTATTCATATCCATGTTGACGAAAAAGAAAAAACGCTCGCGGTCAGGGACAACGGTTTGGGAGTTGCGCGCGAGGCTATTCGGGCAAAGCTCGTGAACATTGGAATGTCGGCGAAAGACCTTCGGTCCGATGCGGGTTTCAGAGGCATCGGCAGGCTGGCCGGCATCGCCTATTGCGACACGCTCGTCTTCAAAACCCAGTATTTTGGAGAGCAGGAGGTATGCACGGTCGCCTTCGACGCCCGATCTCTCAGGGAGTCCATGCTGCCCAAGAACCGCGAAGTCGAGGAGCTTTCAAAGGTTATCGACAGGCACGTTTCCGTTACTGCGGAAAAGAGCCGGAAAAACGAAAACTTTCTCGAAGTGTCGATGCAGTGCATCAATCCGAATGGCAATACGTTTCTGAACGCCAAGACTGTTCGAGATTACCTCGAACAAGTAGCGCCACTGCCTATCGACACGCAATCTTTCGCGTGGTCGAAAGAATTCTACAATTGGATAGACAAGACCGGAGTATATCTGCCCGAAGTGCGAATCATCATAGAAAGCAGCGGCAATTCCTACGAGCTGTTCAAACCATACAAGAAAATAACTTATTCAACGGCGCAAGGCAAACACAAGGTTCACATCAACAGCCTTCGTTTTTGGCCGGAGGACGCCTCCAAGGATTCTCGATTTTGGTTGTGGTACGCGGAAACCAATTGCCCCGGAATAATCGGCAACGATTCGGTAGCCGGCCTGCGCCTGCGAAAATCGAATATTGGGATCGGACTGTCCGAACGGATGACCGATATCTTTCGTTTGGCTTCCGAGAGCTATGCCCGGTTCAACCGGTATTTTATGGGAGAGGTGCATATACAAGATCCTTCCGTGATTCCCAATGCCCATCGGGACGATTTCGAAGAAACGCAGGAATGGCTTTCCATCCGAGAGCAACTGGTACAGTTCGCAAAGGAAAGAAGCAGGGAAGCCTACGCTTTGTCCGAAGGGCGGAACGCCGACGTCGAAAAGCTTTTTTCGGCCGCCGACAAACAACTCGACGAAGTCGAAAGAAAAAAAGAAACGGGCCTGGCGTCGAAAACGGAAAAAGAAAGACTGTGCGATAAAATCGGAAAGCAAATTGCGAAACTCGAGTCGGCAGAGAAGGCCGACCGGCCTGCAGAGGAGCGGGAACGCATTGCGGAAAAGCGGGACAAGCTATCGACGGCTCTCGAGGAAATATCGAACAATGTCGAGTTCACGGGACAGACGCTGAAATCTTCCTTGGACAAAAAGCAACGAAAGATAGTGTCGGAAATTTTGAGCCTCCTGTACGACGCCTTGGACGAAACGAACTTTGAAAAGGCAAGGAACGCTATTCTCAAGAAATACCAGATCGAACAAAACAATTGATGCCATGAGCAACATCCTTCTCGTCGAGCCGGATTACCGTTCCAAGTTCCCGCCGCTTGGCTTAATGAGAATCTCGACGTACCACAAGGAGCGGGGCGACTGCGTGACTTTCGTTCGAGGCCTCGCCCCGGAAAAACGCGAAATGCACTGGCATAGAATCTACATATCCTCGCTTTTTACCTGGGAGCTGCCTCGCACGGTGAGAACCATTCGTTACTATTCGGGTTCCGTCAATTCGCCGAAGGATATTTTTGTCGGCGGCATAGGCGCGACACTTCTGCCCGATTTCATCGAAAACGAGATAGATTGCACGATTGTCAAAGGTCAAATCGAGAAGCCCGGGGTTTTGGGAAACGACAGCCCGCCAATCGCTCGTCTGATACCAGACTACTCCATGCTCGACGGTATGGATTACAAATATCAACCCGAAGACGCCTACTTTGTCAGAATTTCGAAAGGATGCGTTCGCAAATGCAATTTCTGCGCAGTCCCCAAGCTGGAGCCGGAATTCGGCCTTCTCGGACCTTTGGACGAACAGATATCTGAAATCGAGATGACGCATGGAACAAAACAAAATCTTGTAATCATGGACAACAACGTTCTTGCAATAAAAAATATAAATAAATGCCTTGGAACGGTTGAAAAATCGGGTTTCGAACGCGGAGCAAAATTGAATGGCCGGCAGAGGACCGTCGATTTCAACCAGGGAATCGACGCGCGCCTGATCGCCCGCAAGCCAATCTTGGCCGCCTCTTTGGGGCGAATTTCCATGAAACCCATTCGTCTCGCGTTCGATTTTCTCTCGACCGAAATGGAACGCGACTATCGAAAGGCCGTCGCTTTGTTGTCCGCTCAGAACTTCAGGACCTTCACAACATACCTTTTATATAATTTCAACGATTCGCCGGAGGAATTCTATAGACGCCTCGAGATAAACGTGGAACTGAACGAAGAACACGACATCCGCGTGAGCGGTTTTCCAATGAGATATATCCCGATCACGGACACTCGCCGCGGTTTTGTTTCGCCCAAATGGAAATGGCGTTGGCTTCGCGGTATTCAATGCGTTTTGCAGGCGACCCGCGGATTGGTAAGTCCCAATCCTGAATTTGTTAAGGCCGCGTTCGGGAAAAACATTCATGAATTCTACAAAATAGTTTCGATGCCCGACCGCTATATCATTTACCGCGAAGACTTTAAAAACAACGGCGCCGACGAATGGTGGAGGAAATTTCGGCGTCTTTCGCCGTCGGAAAAAGACGAATTTCTAAACATACTCGAACTTCTCAATCGAGACCGCAGACGCAAGCAGACAATATCCGGAATGAAAAAATACCGTTCTCTTATCGAACACTATTACCCGAACGGAAACAGACCGCCGGAAAGAGCGAAATGAACTTTGGATGGTTCACAGAATTCGACACCTTCATCATTGATTGGCTCTTGTATTTGACGTTATGGGAATACAGACCTTGATTGGCAATAGGGGACGTCGAGTAATAGCGAATAATAAGGGAGGTTTGTTCCGAACGTGTGAAAATCCACCAGCGGGGACTTCTTTCTTCGGCTTGCTCATCTGCAGGGACAAACCCCGCCGGACGGACTTTGAAAGTTCGACTGCGCTGCCGAAGGATGCCTCTCCCGCCGTTCTCCAATTCCGAATTCCATGCCGTTCGGTAGGTTTCGGCAACATAACGTCCCCTGCCACAATGGTATCCGTTGCAATAAAGGGTGCTTTCTGTTACTTTATTTTTCGTTTTTGCCGGTCTTGTGGTTCCATTTGCGAAGTTTCAATACCGCACCGACCATTTTTAGTTGTAATCTTTACCCGCGAACCATTTGGAGAAAGGCCATGCTCAGGAAATTATCCATTAAAAACTATAAATCCATCTATGACGACGCCATTGAATTGGGTAGGATCAACATTTTCATCGGGGAAAATGGTTGCGGGAAAACCAATATTCTGGAGGCACTCGGTATGGCGAGTGCTTCCAAGGCCATGGAACTCCATGTCGAGGGCCTGTCCAACCGGGGGGTAAGGATCGCCAAGCCGAGCCTTACCTTCAGTTCTTTTCTGGGAATTCGGCAAAAACATGAAATTCGTATCGACCTGGAATTTCAGGAAAATAACGAGAAATTCGAATTGCCTTCCGTGATTTATTCGAAGGACGAAAACGATATTTATTCCCAATGGAAGGATGATTCCTTGATATACCTGATCGATGAAGTGGAACTTCATTTGCACGGGGAATTGCATAGGGAATTCGGAAAAGAAAGAATTCAAGAGCCGTGGATTGTAAAAGAGTTCAACGGATTAACCAAGTATTTGATTTTCAATTTGAATACGAAGGCTCTCCGAGGTCTTCGTTCGGAGAGCAAAAGATTGCCTTTGGGAATCAACGGAGAGAGTTTGGATGTATTGCTTTCCCAATTCAAGGAAGAAGAATGGGAAACACTTAAAAAATATAACTACATGATTTCCTGGCTCAAGGAAACCGTCATCGACGAGAACGATTCTTTAAAATTCAAAGGACACAAACTTGGAAACAGCTCCTCGAAGTTGTACTTCGAAGACAAGTTCATGCAAAAAAAGAACATGAACAATCTGTTTTCCGCCGAGAACGCAAATGACGGCGTATTGCACGTAATGTTTTACCTGGTCTTGTTTCTGAGTTCAAAAACCCCTTCTCTTTTCGCTATCGACAATATCGAAAATTCCGTGAACCCGATGATTTGCCGTACTTTGACCAAGGAGCTGGTCGCCCTTGCCAAAGCCGGCAACAAGCAGGCGTTAATCACGACGCACAATCCAGCCGTTCTCGACGGCTTGAATTTGCTCGATGACGAACAACGGCTTTTTGTTGTATCCAGAAACGACAATGGAATGACAAAAACAAAACGAATAAAATACAAACCGAAAACAACGCGAAAACTAAAACTTTCCGAGATGTGGATGCGCGGATTGATTGGGGGGCTTCCGAAGAATTTTTAGGCTGGCTTCAAAAACAGAGACAACATAATGTTTATTGGGATCATTGCGGAAGGCAGGAGCGATGTAGCTGTACTCGAAAATATTCTAAAGGGGAAACTATCTGTCGATATAAGCCAAGATATTCGGCATTTACAGCCTGAATTCGAATTCGATGAAACCGACCTTCATACCATGCCACCCGAAAAGTTCAGCAACTGGGCACTTGTCAGGGATGCATGCAGGCAGAGAAGCAAATTCAGGGATTTTTTCAGCCTTGAAGAGGAAAGATTCATCGTGATCCATATTGATACGGCTGAAGCGGAAGTTAAAGGATACGACGTTCATAGGCCTGACAAGTCGAATAATCCCGACTATTCAAGGCTTATGCGCCAGAGTGTCATTGAGAAAATCAAAGGATGGATGAACAATGAATTCGAGGACCGGTTGCTTTTTGCGATCGCAATAGAGGAAACAGAAGCCTGGGTTCTGACAATTTTTTGGAATGGAAAGAAGGATACTTGTGAAATCAACGATCCTAAAAGCGAACTCAATCGCATACTGAATAAGAAATTCAAATCAAAAGAGAAAAAAATATTAAAAGAGCGGGAATACGTCAAATTTAGTGAATTGAGCAAAAAATTCGGGAAAAAGAAGGAGCTTGAGAAGTATGTTCTTAACAACGAAAGCCTGCGACTTTTTTGTGAATCATTGGATTTGGCGGTCCCAATTTTTTAACCTGCGATGGGAGACTTGCGATGGGGGGACGTTTTTTCCGATCATGCGAAACGCCATGTTCAAAACCACGATGGAGACTTCGTCCATCGAGTCGCCTGCGGTTTTCCCGCCTGCCGGGACGAATCCCGCTCGACGGCCTTTACCAGCCCTGCGACGCTTCCGAAGGATGTCTTTCCCTCCGTCCTCCAATTCCGAACCTCATGCCGTTCGGCGAGTTCGGAACGAACATCCGCTATCACGCTCCAATCGCCACTTCCCCCATCACGCATAGTCCATCTCCGGCCTTCACCATATTCGCTCCACGCCGTAGCGATCAAGTATAGGATCGCTACTGGCAACTGAAATTCCTTTGGCGCTTCCGGTTGCCGTCCTTTTGAAACGGTTTTTGCCTGCTCGGGGAACAGGACAACCAAACGGGCGAATTTCCCGTAGGCGTGCCGGAATTCCTTCGGCAAATAAATACGACCGTCTTGATCGATGACGGTCTCGAATTCTATGGCTTGCATGGTTTCCTCTTGAATCCGGTTTTTGGCAACTGCAGACAACATATCGTTTCTCGCTAGATTCAACCAATTGCACCTTTATGTAAATTGCATTTCGACAATGCACGGACCGGCAACGTCAAGTGTCCCCCGAACAAACCCGACGAACCGGCCTCCAGCGTCGGCGCGCCGCCGGATTGCACCGCGCGCGCAAATTGCGCGCTTCTGGGGGCGCGCCCGCGGAGGACCGGTTCTCCGGACACGGCTCCTTCGGTCCCTTCGCATTCGTCCCGTGCGCTTTCGGGGCTCTTGTCCTTCAATAGGTTCTTGAAGTCCCGATCCGTCTTTCGGCGCTCGTCCGAACCCGTAACGGGGGACGTTCGTCCGTACGTGCGAAACGCAATGTTCACAACCCCGACGGCGACCTCGTCCGTCGGATCGCCTGGCCGGGACGTATCCGGCTTGACGCCTTTGAAAAATCCGACGACTCGCCCGAAGGATGCCTTTCCCCCCGTCCTCCAATTCCGAATTCCATGCCGTTCGGCATGCTGGGAACGAACGTCCCCTATCAGGTGTATCAAAAAGGTATTTCGTTGTCCAAAAAAGCCATGAAAGAGGTG
>CAZNTU010000212.1:0-9689 GCA_964575975.1 uncultured Desulfobacteraceae bacterium | reverse complement strand
CACCCCCCTAGCCCCCCTCAAGGGGGGAATTGCACCGCCGCCCAACCGCACAGCTTGAAAAATTCCAGCGAGGGACGAAAAACTAAAACTGCAACGGGAAACGAAAGGAGTCCACAATCGTGAGAAGATGCGATGTAATCAATATTTCCGGCGATGCGTTCAAGGCGATTATTTTCGATCTGGACGGCGTGGTTACCGATACGGCGGAGCTTCATGCCGAGGCATGGAAGAAGATGTTCGACCAATTCCTGGAGAGGAGGGGAAGCCGGGAAAAGAAGTTCTACGCTCCGTTCGACGAAAAATCCGACTATTTGGCCCATGTGGACGGAAAGCCTAGGTACAAGGGAGTGGCCGACTTTTTGAGTTCGCGGGGCATCCATATTCCCTACGGCTCGTCGGACGACCGTCCTGGCGTCGAGACGGTATGCGGCCTGGGAAACCGCAAGAACGAACTGTTCACCGAACTTCTCTCCGAAGGAAAGGTGAAAGTTTTCGATTCCACCATCGAACTGATCAAAAAGCTTCGGGAGAACAAGATAAAGACGGCGATCGTCTCCTCGAGCAAAAACTGCCGAAAAATATTGAAGACGGCCGGGATTTCGGACCTGTTCGACGCCAGGGTCGACGGTATCGATTCGGAGGAACTGGGGCTTCAGGGAAAGCCGGAACCCGATATTTTTCTGCGGGCCGCGCAAAATCTTTCCGTCGAGCCCGAAAAGGCCGTGGTCGTGGAGGACGCCCTTTCCGGAGTGAAGGCTGGAAGGCGGGGCGGATTCGGATGCGTGATCGGCGTCGATCGGGGCAACCAGGCGGAAGCGCTTCGAAGAAACGGCGCGGATACGGTGGTGAAGGATCTTGCAGCGATTTCGGTCGGAGAGGATGGGGAAGACAAGGTCTTAGTCGAGCGTCCTCTTCCGTCGGCGCTGGATCGTATCGAAACCATCATGGAGAAGATCGACGGGCGCGCACCGGTGGTTTTCCTGGATTACGACGGCACTCTCACTCCCATCGTGAAAAGGCCGGAGGACGCGATTTTTGGAGAAGAGGCGAGACAGGCCGTCAGGGAATTGGCTCAGGATGTCCCCGTGGCGGTGGTCAGCGGCAGAGACCTCAAGGACGTCCGAAAAAGGGTAAACGTGGACCGTCTCTATTATGCCGGAAGTCACGGTTTCGACATAGCCGTCCCCGGAGACCGCCGGATTTCCCACGATATCGGCTCGGAATTCTTGCCCACTCTCGACGAAGCCGAGAAGGAACTTGAGAAGCGCCTGGATTCCATCGAGGGCTCCCGCCTGGAACGCAAGAAGTTCTCCATCGCCATCCATTACCGGGAAGTTTCGGAAGAGGACGAGAAAAAGGTGGCCGATGTGGTGGACGAGGTCCGCAAGTCCTTTTCCAACCTTCGAAAGACCTACGGCAAAAAGGTGTTCGAAATCCAGCCGGACTTGGACTGGGACAAGGGAAAGGCCGTTCGCTGGCTTTTGAAAAACGCCATCGAAGTGGACGGGGAAAAGGCGTTTCCGATTTTTATCGGCGACGACGTCACCGACGAGGACGCGTTTCGGGAGTTGAAGAAAGACGGTCTGGGGATCGTCGTGGACGACGGCGTCGCGCGCAAAAGCGAGGCCGAGTTCAGCCTTCTGGACCCGCACGAGGTCCAACTGTTTTTGAGACATTTGTTTCTGTCCATCCACGAAAGAAAGACAAAACGGGACTGGCGCTTGGTTTATCAAGGTTTCGACCCGAAAAACGAAAAATTGAGGGAGGCTCTCTGCACTCTGGGTAACGGCTATTTTTGCGCGCGCGGGGCGGCTCCCGAGTCCGAAGCCGACGACGTCCACTATCCGGGAACTTACATCGCGGGCGGCTACAACCGTTTGAAAACGGAAATCGCCGGACGCATCATCGAAAACGAAGACTTGGTGAATATGCCCAACTGGCTGCCGCTGACCTTTCGGATCGAGTCGGGACCGTGGTTTTCGCTTTCCAACGTCAAGATCCTCGAATACAAGCAGGAACTTGACGTCCGGCACGGCATTCTTTACCGTCGGGTCAGGTTCAAGGACGAGAAGAACCGGATAACATTGCTGACCGAGCGAAGAATCGTGAGCATGACCGACGTTCACATGGCGGGGCTGGAAACCACGCTGGTGGCGGAAAACTGGTCCGGGAAAATAGAGTTCAAGTCTGCCGTGGACGGTCGGGTGGCGAACGCCGGGGTGAAAAGATACAGCAAGCTCAACAACCGGCATTTGGATCATTTGGAAGCCGACGCTCCCGGGCACGACACCGTTTTCGTGAAGGTCAAAACCAACCAGTCCGATCTGCGGGTGGCGGTCGCCGCGCGTACTCGAGCGTTCCAAAATCGATCCCGCGTTTTCGTCAAGAGACGCACCCTGGCCCAAAACGGCTACGCCGCCTCCATCTTTCCGATAGATATCGAAAAGGGGGAACCGGTAACGGTCGAAAAGATCGTCAGCCTTTACACGAGCAACGACCCGGCCATTTCGGAGTCCGGCCTGGAGGCCGTCAAAGCGGTCCGGGAAGCGGCGTCGTTCGCAGCCCTTGTCAGCGCCCACCGAATCGCGTGGCGGCATATCTGGAAAAAATTCGAGATGAAGCTAAGGGCCGAAGAATCCGAAAAGACGCTGACGCAAATCGCCATGATCGCGCACCTGTATATATTCCACGTTCTCCAGACCATCTCCCCCAACACCCTGAGCATGGCATTGGACGTGGGCGCCCCGGCGCGCGGATGGCACGGGGAGGCCTACAGAGGACATATTTTCTGGGACGAGCTGTTTGTTTTTCCCATGATCAATTTTCGCTTGCCGGAAATCACCAAAGCCCTTCTCGCATATCGCTACCGTCGTTTGAACGAAGCCCGGAAGGCCGCGAGCGAAGCCGGATTCAGAGGGGCCATGTTTCCGTGGCAGAGCGGAAGCAGCGGCCGGGAGGAAAGCCAGCAGTTGCACCTGAACCCCAAGTCCGGACGATGGGTTCCCGACAGAAGCCATCGGCAGCGGCACGTCAATATCGCCATCGCGTACAATCTGTATCAGTACTACCAGGTTTCGCGGGACATGGAATTCATGAGTTTCTACGGGGCGGAGATGATGCTGGAAATCGCCCGGTTCTGGGCGAGCATCTCCACGTACAATCCCAAGCTGGACCGCTACGAAATTCCGGGGGTAATGGGTCCCGACGAATACCACGACGGCTACCCGGACGCCGAGGAGGGCGGGCTGAAAAACAATTCTTACACAAACGTCATGGTGGTTTGGGTCCTGAAAAGAACGAGAGAATTGCTGAACGTTCTTCCGTCGGACGTTCGAGAGGAAATCTTCGACAAGCTGGATCTGGGAATGGACGAGTTGTCGCACTGGGAGGACATTACCAAAAAAATGCGGGTCGTTTTCCACGAGGATGGGATCATCAGCCAGTTCGAGGGCTACGAGGATCTCAAGGAATTCGACTGGGAGGGATACGAGAAAAAGTACGGCAATATCCAGCGCCTGGACCGCGTCCTGGAGGCGGAAAACGATTCCACCAACCGGTATAAGGCCTCCAAACAAGCCGACGTCCTGATGCTGTTCTATCTTCTCTCGGCCGAGGAACTCGGGGAAATATTCCGCGGGCTGGGCTACGAATTCGAGTACGAGACCATTCCGAAAAACATCGAGTATTACATCAAGCGCACGTCCCACGGCTCGACGCTGAGCCGGGTGGTTCACGCGTGGGTTTTGACCAGAAGAGACCGAACCGGATCGTGGAGCCAGTTCAAGGAGGCCTTGAAGAGCGACGTGTACGACATTCAGGGAGGCACCACTCCCGAGGGAATCCACCTTGGCGCCATGGCCGGGACGGTGGACCAGCTTCAGCGGGGGTATTTGGGCATGGAGGTCCGGGAGGACACGCTTTGGTTCAATCCGTGCCTTCCTCGGGAACTGGAATGCCTGAAGCTTCGGATTCGCTACAGGAACCGGAATTTGGAAATCGAAGCGAACTCCGATACGTTGAAGGTCACCGGTCCTCCAGTATTGGAAAAGGAAATCCGGATCGGGTTCGGAGGCGATGTTTACGAATTGATGCCGGGAGAATCCCTCTATTTCGATCTGGCGAAATCCTGATCGGGAAAGCGAGGGCTTTTATTTGGGAAAGATTCTCAATTTCCTTCGTTGTTCTTGTTGCCCCTTTGGTAAATGTACCCTCCCAATCCGTCCGGCACTTTTTTCAAATTCCAATACTGCTCCCTGATTTCCGTCAGTCGTCGCTTGATATCCTCGACTGCGAAAACGACTTCGTCGATGAAATCGTCGGTATCGGTAATGTCGGCCTGTATTTTGCCGACGATATCCTTGATTTCGGTCGATTTGTTCGCGACAGAAAGTTTTTCCGTCAATTTTTGTATATCGGACAAGAAAGCCTTGACCGATTGAAATCCCATGAAAACGACGCTCAAGGGCGATGCCAAATCGTCGGCAAAACACCCGGCGAGCTGCCCGATCGCCTCTAGTTCCTTTTGCCGCACGGCTTCCGTGATATTGTGGACTATGCCTTGATAAGAAACGACTTTTCCATTTTCGTCCCTTTGCGCAATTACGTTCAAACCGATTTCGAAAATTTCGTTTTGGAGGTTCTTTAGCAGCAACCTGGGTCTTGAGACTTCCCCTTTTTCCACGATTTCCTTCACCAGCGAAGCTCTTGCTTCCAGATCGACATGGAACTCCTTCATGTTTCTGGATCTTGCGTCTTCTTTGCTGTCGAGACCGAGAAGCTTGAGTCCGGCCGGATTGATGTCGATAATTTGCCCGCTGGGTTTGAGAATGTAAATCATGTCCTTGGAACGTTCGAATATTCTCCGGTATTTTTCCTCGCTATCCCGGATTTCGTCTAGCGCCTTCTTTTCTTCCGTGATATCTTCAATTATGTGAGTGACCCTTCTAACCTTTCCCGAAATAAATTCGACCCGTCCGTAATCCAATACCCATTTGATTCTACCTGTCGGGGTGACGATTCTGTATGTGAGTTCGGAGACTCCTTTGTCGAAAAGTTCTATATAATGGGCAAAAACTTTTTTTCGATCAAGATCGTGGATGAAGTCGAAAACGCTTGTTTTCTTGTTGAGAATATAGGAAGCCGGTATTTCATAGAAACCCACCGCGGAGGAATTGATTTCGACAAGATGGTCGTCAAAGAAAGAGAAATCGTCTATGGCGCTTTTGTCGAATTCCTCGAGATACGAGAATGAAAGCACCAGATCGCGCATATGGTCGAGTATGCTTCTCAATCTTGTGTGGAGTCTTCTGATTTCATGCCGTTCCTTTCTCCTTTTGGTGACATCGTTGATATGCCCCAACATAGCCGGCGTATTCCGGCAATATATTGCCCCGACCTTCATCGAAAAAAAATTTTCCCTGTTGTTTTCGAACTGGAATTCTATTTCTTCCTGCTCGGAATTTCGGTTTTCCATATTGTCAAGGTAATCCGTCACTTTTTTCCGTTGTTCTTCGGAGACGATTTCGACAAAGGATTTGCCGGCAATATTTTTGAAAGTCCGGCCGGCCATGTTCAGGAAAACAGAGTTGGCGTAAAGAATATTTTCTTTTTGAATAATCACGATGCCCTCGTTGACAGCGGAGAGGACATCCATAGGATCAAGTTCGAGGCTGGAAAAAGTATTGAATTCCATATTCATAGTTAAAAGCTTTTTTACGGGCCTTTCAGGGAACAGGGAGGCCAAATTGGCTCGCGGTTGTACATGAATAACGGTGCGCGGATCGGCAACGGGCTGACAATCCTTCGCCATCTCTTATATTTTCGCGTAAAAAAAGGCAAGATCTATCTTAAGGTTTGGATATCAGCTCGCGTAGAAATGCGCGAAGCGCTTGGGGGGAAGAACATCGAAAATCGGCGTCGGTTTCCCTGCCGTCGCCGACCTTCGCGCCGACGATTCGTTCGTCGGAAAGCCGGAACATGGTTTCGTCGGTGGCGTCGTCCCCGACGCACAATGCGGCATCGTGGTTTTTCGAGGCCATGAAACGGGAAACGGCGGCCCCTTTGTTCGCCTGGGCCGACGCGATCACCACGTTCTTTTTGCCGTGATGAATCTGCACGGGCAGGTTCGAAAGCATCTCCTGAAGCTCCGATACCAGCTGGTGGGCTTTCCACGCGCCGAAATCGGGATCGGAGTTCCGGTAGTGCCATACCAGGGACGCGTCCTTCTCCTCCAGCAGGCTCCCGGGCGTCATCCCTGTGTACATGTTCAAATAGTCCCGAAGACGATCCTTCCAGGACAGATCCGCCGCCGGCGAGATAAGGACCCAGTCGCCCGATTTTTTTTCCTTGCAATAATATCCGTTTTCCGCGATCAGGTTGAGGTTGAAACCTGAAAACCACCTGTCCATTTCCGATCGGCTTCGCTCGGAGATCATATAGACCTCGATATTTTCCAGGCCGGCAAGGCTCGAGAGCAAGCTCTTCACATCGTCGGAGGGGGACGCCTCCTCGGGGTGTTTTACTAAATCCGCCAAGGTGCCGTCGTAATCGAGGAACAGCGCCGCGGCTCTCGCGCGCCGGAGTTTCTCCGCTGTTTCCGAGGTCAATCGGGAGGGCGGCGCCGGACAGGCAATTTTCCTGCATTTCGACGTCAGCGCCTCGATGAATGATTCCGCCCAGAAGCGGGCGTCGTATTTCGCCACTCTTTTTTTCATGGGAACCAATCGCCGCCGCTTTTCCTCTTCGTCGGCATCGAGTCCTTTAATAATCGCCTCGCATATTTGTCGAACGTAATATGGATTCACGACATATGCGTGAGCCAATTCCTGGGCCGCTCCGGCGAATTCGCTCAAAACCAGGGCTCCGGCCTTTCCGTCCTGGCAAAAAACATATTCCTTCGCCACCAAGTTCATGCCGTCCATAAGCGGCGTGACCGCGCACACGTCCGCCAAGGCGTACAAAGCGGCCAATTCCTCGAAAGTGACCGACCTGAAAATAAAATGGACTGGGACATCCCCGATGGAGGAATGCTTTCCGTTGACCTGACTGACCTTCAGTTCGACCTCGCGCCGAAGATCCCTGTATTCGGGGACGCTTTGCCTGGATGGGACGCTGATGAAAAGAAAGACCACGTCCTTCCGGCCGGTCTCCTCCAGGAACATGTCGATGGCCTCCAACCGCTGGGGAATCCCCTTGCTGTAATCCAGCCTTTCGACGCTCAGGACGATTTTCTTTCCCCTGTAGACTTTCCGAAGCGCGCTCAGGCGCCGGTTGAAAGCGGGGGAATCGATGAAATCCCGGAACTTTGCCGAATTGATGCCGATTGGATGGACGGAGATGGCGCACCTGTGGGTTTCCACTGGGATATGGTCCAGTTCCGACTCTATGCCCAAAAGCCGAAGCACGGTGCTTCGGAAATGCCGAAGGTAGCCGAACGTATGAAAACCGATCAGATCGGCGCCGAGAAGGCCTTTCAGGATTTGTTCCCGCTTCGGATGGCAGCGGAATATTTCGTAGGAGGGAAAAGGCGTATGCAGGAAGAATCCGATGTTCATGTCCGGCCGGGCTTCGCGGAGCATCGATGGAAGAAGCATCAGATGGTAGTCCTGTACCCAAACGAGATCGTCCGGTCCCGACTTCTCCAGCACCTTTTCGGCGAACATCCGATTCACCTTCTCGTATTCCCGGAACCATCGTTCCTCGTACCGCGCGTTGGAGGGCATGTAGTGCAACAGCGGCCAAAGACTCGAGTTGGAAAATCCATTGTAGTAGTCCTTTACTTCCCGTTCGCTTAAAAAGATAGGGGTGAAATCGAACCGGTCTTTAAGTTCCGAAGCGATCTCCTTTTTTTTCTCGGGGTCCTCCACAACCCCGCCGGCCCATCCGATCCATCGAATTTCGAACTTGTTTCCAAGGCCTTCCAAGGCGGAAACCAATCCGCCCGAGGATTTTTCGACGGTTTCGCCTACCGTGACCGGCAAGCGATTTGAAACGATGGTCAAGGATTGCATGATGGCCTCACCTTCCGAGAAGTTTGAATTCCTGTAAAACGATACTTGAAAAAGATCTCGAACCAAATGGGGCCAACACGGTAAATGCTTTTCGCCAGGCATGCAAAATCTGCGATATACTCCGAATCCATCCACTGAAGTGGATCGGGTGGTGGCGCCGGAAGGAATCAAGCACAAGGGGTCTGGCTACGTAGTTTCGAACGACGGCGTCAAGGTACGCTTGGTGCGGGCAAAAAACCTGAAAGGAGCGCTTGCACGGAGAATGTTTTACGAATTCTCTGCCTCGATGGGGACTGGCCGGACGCGATCAGCGATATTCACGCATAATCTGCCGGAGTTCCTCCGCAAGGCCCCGAACCGCCGTCCGAGGGGGCATGCCTCGGAGGACGCTTTGAAGCGCTCGGGCGATGCGGTAGGACATCTCCATGTAGGCGGGGGAAACCGGCCGGACGCGTCCGTTCAGGATGGCCTCTCTCCCGAGCGCCATTGCAGGGGCCTGCCTTAGGATTTCCGGGTCTTCGTAGAGGCCCCGCAGGGTGGGAAGAAATCCGCCGCGAACGGCCCGTTGACGCTGCTGCTCCGGCGCGGTCAGAAAGCGGATGAATGTTTGGGAGGCTTTCCGGACGGCCGGGTCGGTCCCTTTGCGGATCATCAGGTTCCACCCGCCGATACAGCTGTAGCTTCGATCCTGTCCGACCGCAACGGGAATGGGGGCGAGCCCCGTCTGCTCGGGCCGGATGGCCGACCGCCGGGAATCGGCCACCGCTCGAAAAGCATTCGGCCAATTGCGCATGAAGACGGCTTTCCCTTCAAGGAACGCCTCGAGGCATTCGCTTTCGTGGAAATCGGCCACCGCTTCCGGCGCGATCTTTTCTGTAACCATGCTCCGGGCGATGGCCAGGCCTTGGGCCGACGCCTCGCTGTCCACGGTGATAATGTTGGGGTCGGTCATGTTTTGCCCGATTTCCCCCATCACCGAAAGATTCAGCGTCATGACGCGGCCGCCGGCATTCCAGATGTACTCCAGGGCGTTGGCGGTCCCCCCCTCGTAATCGGACCCCTGAAAGACGAATCCGTAGGGTATCCCGGTATTCTCCTTGACGTCCGCGGCCATCCGCTTCAAATCCTCCCAAGTGGCCGGCGGCTTGGTATAGCCGGCCGAGTCCAGCATGTCTTTCCGGTAAAAGAGCATCCCCGCGTCGGTATACCAGGGCACCCCCCAGATTTGGAACCGATAGGCCGCCGACCGCAGAGGCGCCTCCAGGAAATCCACGGGATCGTACACGTCGTGAAACCATCCCGACAGATCCTGAACCCATCCCTTGTCCGCCAGCGGAGCGGTCCAGACGGCATCGGCGGCAATGACATCCGCAACAGCACGGCCTTCCTTGAACTCGGCGGCGAGGTGGCTGAAATACCGGTCCGATTCCCGGTCCATTTCCCTCCAAACCACCGATATAGAGCCACGGCTGGCTTTGTTGAAGGCCTCGACGAGAGGCCTAAGGGTGCCGGAATCGTCCGGTCCGCAGGCGAAAACGATGGAGACCTCCCCCCGTTCGGGCCGGGTGCATCCGAGCACCGTCGAAAGGGCGGCCGCCCCGAAACCGGCCCCCCCGATACGCAGGAATTGACGTCGGGTCATGCCTGGACAGGTGAAATTCTTTTCTTTTTTCTTGCCCA
>CAZNTU010000211.1:0-9716 GCA_964575975.1 uncultured Desulfobacteraceae bacterium | reverse complement strand
GGCGAACATGGAGACTACGACATTGTTTCCTACGGCGCGGACGGCAATTTGGGCGGCGAGGGAGAGGATGCCGACATTGTCAACTGGAAAAACATCGACGAATAGAGAATCCATCCCTTTCCGAAAAAGGGATGGCGAGGCCGGTTTTACGCTGCTGGAACTGATCGTGGTCCTCGTCATCGTGGGACTCGTTTCGGCTATGGCCGCTCCGAGGCTTGTCGGTTCGCTGACCAAGGCGCACATGAGGACCTCGGTGCAGAAAATCGCGTCCGCTCTTCGATATGCGAGAAGCCAGGCGGTTTCCGAAAAGAAAACCTATTTCGCCGTTTTCGACGTCGAAAAGAACGGCTGTTTCATCGAACCGGAAAAAACGGAAAAAAAGGACGATCCCTACGCCGAGGCGGAGGCGAAGGCCGCCTTGACGGAGAAAGCGTCCGAAAAGGAGTCGGACCGGAAAGCCTATTTGCTGCCCGAAACCGTTAAAATCGAAAAAGGCGTGATCGGCGAAGAGGAAGTCGAATCGGAATCGTTCAGGCTCGAATTCTATCCTGCGGGCAACAGCAGCGGAGGCGAGGTCGTTCTTGTAGACGAAAAGGAAAACAGGTTTCGGATCGTCGTCGATCCCGTCACCGGCATCGTCAAACTTTCGGAAGAGAACGAGTCCGACAAATGAGATCGAATTGGTTGCGACATGGTTTTTTCCAGTTGAAGAAATGGACCGGGAAAGTGGAACGCGGAAAAGGCGCGGGAGGATTTACTCTGATGGAGACGCTTGTCGCCATGATGCTGCTTGCGATTTCGCTGGTGGTGATTCTGCAACTGTTTTCCGGGGGGCTCAAGTCCGCCAGGCTTGCCGACGACTATACCCGCGCCGTCTTTCACGCCAGGGAAAAAATGGAGGAGTTCCTCTTGAAGACCAAGTTGGAGGAAGGCCTTTACGAGGGGGAATTCGACGACGGGTATTTGTGGAGGGCGGAGATCGTGCTCGTGGAGCCGGAGAAGACGGAAGACGAGGTGGAAAAGCCTTCTCCGCTCGATGTGTTCAACGTGACCGTGGCGGTGGCGTGGCAGTCCGGGGACCGGCTAAAAAGCTTCCAGATCGGCACTTTGCAGGTCGCCGAAAAAACGGATGAAACCCTATAGGAAATACTTGGCGAAAAGTCTTCCGCGGGAATTTCGCCCGGCAAGGGAGCCGGACGGGTTCACCTTGCTCGAGCTTATAATTTCGCTGACGATCGTCGCCGTTATCCTCGTGATCGTTTTCGGAGCGTTCAGAATCGGAACGAAGGCGTGGGAGAAGGGCGAGAGGGACATCGAGAAGCATCAGCGCCACAGGATCGTGCTGGAGTTGGTCACTCGGCAGATGGCGTCGATAGTTTTCAAGAACGTCAAAAGATTCGACAAGGAGGAGCTTCTCCTGAAGGGGGACGCGAAATCGTTCGAATTCGCTTCTCTGGTGTCGCTTAAACCCGCCAACGAATTCGGAATCGTCTTCGTCAGATATTCGGTCTCCGAAGGGGAGGATGGCGGAGAAGGGCTTTTCGCTTTCGAAAGGAACTCCGTATTGTTCGACGAGGAGTTCGAATTCGACGATATCGATCCGGAGGAATATTTCAACCTGATACCGGAGGCCCACGGCATTTCCTTCGAGTATCTGAAGCCTCCGGAGGAGGGTCTGGAAGAGGAACCGCAATGGGTGGAAAGGTGGGATCCCGCCAATGACAAGGGGGCTCCGATGGCCATCAGGCTGAAGGTCGCGGAGGAGGCGGACGCCGCGCCTTTGGTGGTGATTGCGCCTATAAACCTGGAAAACGACAAATCTTGAAGCGCCGTATGCCGAACAATGCGAAAACGGAAGACGGAAGCGTGAAAAGCGAGACGGGCAAAATATGGGATGACGAAAAGGGGATCGCCCTTTTTCTGGTCATTTGGGTACTGGCGTTGTTGTCGGTAATCGTGGGCGAGTTTTGCCACGCCATGCGCACGGAGGTCAATATCACAAGGAATTTCAAGGAGCAGACGGAAGCCTATTACGCGGCGAGAGCCGGACTCATGGCGGCCGTGGTCGAATTGATCGAACTGGAGACTACGCCTCCCAAAACAATGACGGCGGAGGAAGCCGGTCTCGGGGTAAAAGAGGACGGGGAGGGGGAAATCGATTGGAGGATAAACGTGGAAATCCCGAACGTCCCCTTCGGAACGAACTCTTTTTCCGTTATCATCGGAAACGTGGCCGGCAAGGTAAACATCAACGAAGCACAGCAGAATCTTTTAAGGATGATGCTCGACGGATTCGGACTGTCGGACGACGAAAAGGATATCGTCGTGGACTCCATTCTCGACTGGAGGGACCAGGACAGTCTGCATCGCGCCAACGGAGCCGAGGACGACTACTATATGGCGCTGCCGAAGCCTTATCAGGCCAAGGACGACAAGTTCGAATCCGTGGAGGAATTGCTGCTGGTAAGGGGCGTTACTCCGGAAATCTTTTACGGAGGGCTGAAAGACATCGTAAGCGTTTGGACCGACGAAAGCGACGACAAGTCCGTCGCGGGATTTGGAAAAAGAAGAACCGGCGGCCCTGGCGGCAGGGTTTCGTCGAGCAAAATCAACCTTAACTACGCAAGTCCCGAAATGCTGAAAAGGCTGCCCCAAATGACGCCCGAGCTGGTTGCTGAAATCTTGGAATTCAGAAAGGAAAAGGACATGAACATGTCCGATCTGCTGGAAATCGCGGGCGCGGCCGTCTATGCGGAGATGTCGCCCTACGTGACGACCTCTTTCAACGCGAGATCGCCTTTCTTCACGATATCCTCGGTCGGCAGGGCGCAGGACGGGCCCGTCTCCCATCGCATCGAAATCGTCTTGAGAATCGATGCGCGGTCGGAAAAGAAGTTCAGGATTCTACAGTGGATGGACAAGGGATAGGCTTGGGCTTCGAGCGCTTCAAGAGTTCCATTCGATCAAGAAATCGATAATTGTCGGTAAACGGAGGTATTGACGACTTGCTTTTTCAATCCGGTCTCGGAATATGCATAAACGAAAGCGGCCTTTCCATCGTCCTTTTGAAAAATTCGTTCAGGGCGACGAAAGTGGTCGGACAGGCCCATTATACGTTGGATTCGGGAAAAACGTTGCGGGAAAGAATCTCGATATCGGCCGAGTTGATCAACGATTTTATCGAAACCAACAATGTTTCCTCGTCGGACGTGTTTCTTTGCTTGCCGAGGGAGTCGGTGATCTTGCGGGATCTGGAGTTTCCTTTGGCGGTCAAGGAGAATTTGAAGTCCACCTTGAGGTACAAAATCGAGAATTACGTCCCCATGAAGTTGGAGGACATCTATTTCGACTATCAAATCGTCGAAGAAAACAAGCAGGCCAACAAGCTTAAGATTTTGTTGGTGGTAGTCCAAAAGGAAATTCTGGAAACCTACTCGGGGTTAGGGGACCGGCTTGGACTCGGGCTTACCGGGATCAGCGTGGATTCGACCGCCTACGTGAATTTTCTGTACCGCCACCCTTCGGCCTGCCGCGAGACCGACTATGTTTTCATGCATGAAAAGGAGGAAAGGGTGCATGTCGGGGTCGTGTCGAACAGGATGCTTTTGTATTCCCGCTCGGCCTCCGTGCCGAAGGACGGCGAGGAAGAGGTCGAAAAGTTTCTCGCCGGAGAATTCAGGCAGATGGACGAATTGGTCGCGGGGCGGCCGAAGCCGGTCAAGCTGTTTTACATGTCCGGAGGACGCGAAAATCGTCTTTTGCCCGGATTGGACGCGAAAGAGGCCTTTCAAATCGAACCGCTGAATTCGGGCGCGGCGGACATTTCCAATTTCGCCATGGCCCCCGCGATGGGTCTGGCGCTTCGAGGCGTGAAAAAGGTCCCCATGGAAATCAACCTTCTTCCCGCCAGATTGCGAAAGAGGCCGAGCAGAACGGTTTTTTACGTCTTTTTCGCGTTGATCTGCATGTTCTTGCTGTCCGGCTTGGTCTGGGGCGGAAGCCGCTTCATGCGGCAAAAAATGATTTTGAGCAACTTGAACGGCGAAATCGAACGACTGATGGTGGAGATCGAAAACGTCGGCAGGATGAGGGAGACTATAAGCGATCTCGAGAGCCGGATAGACTATCTGAACGGCATGTGGAGGGGCCGCGTGCCTTTGATGGCGATTTTGAAGGAAGCGACCGAGAGAATTCCGGAAACCGCTTGGCTCCAGGATTTCAGTTACGACCAAAAAGGCGTCCAGCTATACGGATACGCGGATTCCGCCTCGGAACTGATCCAGCTGTTGGAGGCGTCGCCGCTTTTCACCGAAGTGGTTTTCCTCTCGACGATTACAAAGGACAAAGACGGAAAGGAGCGGTTCAGGATCGGTTTTAAAATCGAATCGTGACTCGTCTTCCGAAAATCGACATGAATTTCAATTTAACGGGTCCAAAATCGTTTATGAAACGTATTTCGCTTCAACTGAAAATAAACAAAAAGAGAAAAATAATCCTGATTGCCGGCGCCGCGGTCTTGTTGGTTGGCTTCCTGTATCGTTTCTTTCCCGCTTTCGAGAGCATGGAAGCGCTGGAGCAGGACATCGACCTCAAGCAAAAGAAATTGCAGAAATATCGTCGGATGGTCCAGGAAAGAAACGAGCTGGAATCCAGGCTGATATCCTACAACCGCGTTATCGAGCGGGCCGAAAGCGGATTGCTGGAAGGGGAGACATCGGCTCTCGCGGCCGTGGACATTCAAAACATCCTGAACGAGATTGCCGGAAGAAGCGGCCTCGAGGTATTGACCATGAGGGTTCTGAAGCCCGAGGGCAAAGAGGGGGATCTGTACACGACCATTCCGGTGCAAGTTACTTTGAGATGCACGGTGAGACAACTCAAGGAGGTCGTCTTCCAGATCGAAAGCTCGCCTAAATTGCTGAGAATCGGAGATTTCAGGGCCAGGGTGGTCAGGAGCAAAGAAGAGGGTCAGGTCCAGGCGACGCTGACCGTCGAAGGTTTTACGAAAAAAACGGGATAGTCGGTGAACAAGAATGTTTTCGAAATTTTGGCTGGTCAATGTTTTCTTGGCGGCGGGGGTGATATTCTTCGCCGTCAGGACCCATGAAGTCTGGTTTTCCGGGGAAGATCCCCTTGAATCGGAACCTTTGCCCGCTAAAGAGGAGAGCGCGAAGGAAAAACAGTTTGTCAAACCCAACCTCTCCTCGGAATCGATCTATCGGGTTTTCGTCGACAAGAACTTGTTTTCGGAGGACAGGGCGGAATACCTGCCGCCTCCGCCGGAGGCGGAGAGCGGCGCCGAAACGGGACAAGAACCCGCGCCGGAAATAAAGCCTTTCGAGGGCTTCGGGCAAAGAGTGACTTTGTACGGGGTTTTCATCTACAAGGAAATCAAGAAGGCTTTGATCACCAATCCGGACAGGAAGCGAGGGGGGGCCCAGGACATATGGGTCGAAAAGGGAGACGTGGTTCTGGAAGTCAAGCAACGGGATCAAGTCGCGACTCTGACGGTGGACGATATTCTGGAGGACCGTCTCCTGGTAAAGGACGGCGCGAACCGCTACGAAATTCTTCTTTACGACAAGGAGAACCCAAAGAACCGGCAGACTGTCGCGAAGGACGAGGAGCCGAAAGTGGTGGCTCCGCAGGCGGAGGTCTCGAACGAGGCAATGGTCAAGGAAAGGCCGAAGAGAGGCGCCAACCATCCCCGGAAACAGAACGAGCCGCAGGAGGCGGCTGCCCAAACCGTGGAAAATACCGAAGACCCCGATTCCCAATACGAAATCATAAATACTCCGTTTGGCGAGATTAAAAGAAGGAAAAAATAGCTTGATGAAACGCACTCCCATATTTCAGGCGGCTTTTTTGTGTTTGATATCGATATTGACGCTATCGGCTTTCGGATGCGCCGCGCAAACAAGCCGTATAGAAAGCGAAGCCCGACAGGTTGACACGGTTTCGGAAAAGAATGCGACTCCGGACGAACCGGCGCTATCCGGGCAGAAAGCGGCAGACCTGCATACAGGCGGTCTTCCGTACGATCGAGAACAAGGCGAATTCATTTCGTCTCCCTTCGGGAAAATTCCTTTGAAAAAAAGAGAGCCCGAACCGGGCGTCCTTTCGCAGGCGTCAGATTCCGAAGACGAAACGATACCTCCTCGCAAAGAGGCGGAGGAAGACCGGCCCGAGGGGAAAAACGAATCCGGTCGCGAAACAGGCGAGGACAAGCGAAAAAGGATCGTTATAAGCGATTCGAAAAAAAACGAGCCGAATAAAGGCGAAAAGCCGTCGGAACCCGGCGAAATCGTACTGAATTTCGACAACGCCGACCTTTACGAAATCATTCGGACGCTTGCGGAGATTCTCCAGCTGAACTATATCGTCGATCCGAACGTGAGAGGGCGGGTGACGATCAACACTGTCGGGCGATTGAACAAGGACGAGCTTTTCCCCGTGTTCTTCCAAATTCTGGAGGCCAACGGCTTGACCGCAGTCAAGGAAGGAAGTCTCTATAAAATCGTAAAGCTGAAGGAAGCGCCCCAGTTTCCCCTGCCGACTCGTTTAGGCGAGGACACGGGGAAGGTGCCGCCCGATGAAAGGCTCGTCATACAAATCATTCCTCTGGATCATATCGACATGCAGGAAATGACCAAATTGCTGACCCCTTTCGTCACCGCCGGAGGCACGATCGTTTCCCACAAGGATTCCAACACTCTCCTGGTAGTCGACAAAGCCTCGAACATCGAAAAGGTCTTGAAGCTCGTAGACGTTTTCGACGTGGATTTTTTCGACGATGTCGATTATCGTTTCTTCAAATTGGAGAATGTCGGCGTAAAGGACTTGTCCAAAACCATAGGCGATTTCGTCTCGTCTTTCGGACCGAATTCCAAAGAGGAATTCAAGTTGATCGAACTGGAGCGAATCAATTCGCTTTTGGCGGTCAGTAAAAACAAGAAGATTTTCAGAAGAATAGAGACGTTTCTCAAGGAGTTGGACACGCCGACCGCCGACGACGAACCCAGAATCTACGTTTATGCCGTTAAAAACGGGTCTGCGGCCGAACTCTCCAATTTGTTGAACTCCGTTTTTTCAAAGGGCGCGAGCGACAAAAACAAGAAAGACGGCTCTAAATTGATCGAAAAGCCGGAGGAAAGGCCCGGACAGGTCAAGGAGCTTTTTCCGGAGACCACGACCGGCGGAAGAAAAACAGTGGCCACTCCGGGAGAACGGATCGGTCCGGAGGGTTCCGGGACCCTCAAGGGCGAAGTGAAGATAACCCCCGACGAAATCAGAAATTCGTTGATCATCGAGGCCATCCAAAAGGATTACCGGATCATAGAGACCATTCTGTCCCGGGTGGACGTGTTGCCCCGGCAGGTGCTGATCGAAGTGACTCTGGCGGAAATCAAACTTGACGCATCGAACGAACTCGGAATCCAATGGAAGTTCGAACGCGGAGTCGATTTTACGTCGGGCCTCCAGAGCGGGGCGACATTGGGAGGCGCGGGCCTGAATTTCACGTACGCCATTCTGGACCAGTCGAAGCTGTGGTCGGCGACGATTTCCGCGCTTGCCCAGAAGAACAAGGTCAACATCCTGTCCTCGCCGTCGGTCTTGGCGTCGGACAACAAGGAAGCCAAAATAAACGTATCGACGGAAATTCCCGTCGCCTCGACCGAATACGTATACGACGGTTCCAGCGACAACTTGCTTCAAACCAACATTCAATATCGCAATACCGGCGTGATTCTCTCCGTCACGCCTCATATAAACGAATTCGGACTGGTCAGCATGGACGTCAACCAGGAGGTCAGCGAACAAGCCGACCAAGTGGACATAGGGAACGGGCAAACCAGGCAGTCCTTTTTCAAAAGAAGCGTAAACACAACCCTGACCGTCAAAAACGGCCAAACCATCGTCATCGGCGGTCTTATCAGAGAAAACAAGAGCGACGGGGTCTCCGGAATTCCCTGCCTGGGGCAGGTGCCGGTTCTTTCCTATGTTTTCGGTTCGAAGAAAAAAACCCTCGACAAAACCGAACTCATCATATTCATCACTCCCAAAGTGATCGCCTCGTTGGGGGATGTCGATGCCGTCTCCGAGGAATTCCGGGAGAGAGTCAAATACGATCCCGAAAACTTCAAGAGACCCGGCTCGAAATAAAAATCGAATCCTTCCGGTTTTTTAACCGGTCATTCATTGAAACCTTTTTGTACCGTCCCTTTTTTTTCGAATGACGAATCTCAATAAATTTCACATTCGGCCGAAAAGGGACGGCTGTTTTCGGAGATCGGATTCGAATTGGGCCATTGTTTTACTGTTGCTTCTATTCGCCGCTCCGAACGAAGTTCTCGGCGAATCCAAAATAGCGGTGCTGGTTTCCAGAAACATAGTTCCGTACTTGGAGGCGGTGGACGGGCTAAGCTCGGCGATGGACGAATTCGACGGCGCGAATTCGGAGGTCTTCGCCTATGAAAACTTCTCGGGGACAAAACAGTCTCTTCTATTGGACAGACTCGAACGAGGCGTCTTCGACCTGTTTGTCGCCGTCGGCCCCGAAGCTTACAGGTTTTTGTACGGAAGTTTGCCCGAAACCCATGCTCCGATCTTGTATTCCATGGTTCTTAACCCGGAGGAGAATCTCGGACCGTTGGAAAACAAGTGCGGAGTGTCCCTTGGCATTCCCGTCGAAACACAGCTTTCGGAAATTTCCCTCTCTGCTCCCAAAATTAAAAGAATCGGGCTTGTCTACGACCCGGCCAACAACGAAGAGTTTTTTAAAAAAGCCAGCAAAGAAGCGGGCTTGTTCGACATTGAAATCATACCTTTACAGGTTTCGGAGCGGAAAAAGATTCCGGCGGTCTTGAATTCGGGACTGGATTTCGTGGACGGATTGTGGATGATACCCGACCGTACCGTCATTTCCGAAAGCATAGTCCAATATATAATAAAGGAAGCCTTGTTGAGAAACGTTCCGACCATCGGCTACAACAGATTCTTCTACGAATCCGGCGCTGTCCTGGCTTTTGTCTTCGATTACCGGGCGCTTGGAAGGCAGGCCGCCGACATGGCGTTGGCCGTTTTGGCGGGAAATTCCTGCGAAAGACGGCCCCCGCTTTTTCAGACATGGATCAACAAAAAGGTGGCGGACAAGCTCGGCGTCGAAGTGGTGGTCGGGCAAGACTCGGGAGAGAACGAAGGGCCGTGAGGAAAATCGGGATTCATGTCAGGTTGCTGGTGGCTGTGTTTCTGCTGATAGGGGCGACGACTTTCGCTTTGGGTTACATAGGCGCGAAGTTCACCTACGACTTCATTCAGACCCGCTTCGAGGAGCGGATAATGTTTTTGGCGAGGTATCTGGCTTTGAACGCCGAATTGGGCATTTTGATCGACGAAAGGCCTATGCTGAAAAGGCTGGCCAGGAATTTGCTCTCGGAAAAGGACGTGGCGAGGGTCGTCATTTGCAATAGTTCCGAACAACCGTTGGCCGACGAATCCAAAGCCTCTTCCGGTACATTGTCGGTGGTGGAGGTTCCCGTCGTCATGAAAGAGGCCAGGGAGGAGAGCCAAACTTTCCAATGGGAAATTTTCCAGGAACCGCTCGAGGAAACGATCGGAAAGGTGACGATCTCCTACAGCACCGAAGGGGTCGAGAAGCTGCTCGCGGACATGCGGGTCCGCTACGTGTGGCTGGCGTTCTGCATTTCGGGGCTTGC
>CAZNTU010000210.1:0-9733 GCA_964575975.1 uncultured Desulfobacteraceae bacterium | reverse complement strand
GGATTTGTTTCCGAACAATCATATATGTAGTGCGTCTATGGCCGGTTGTCCCAAACTTTTTTTCATTTTTTTCAAAGAGCTAAAATATTACGATTATAGGAAAACATGGTCGGTCCATCCTTTCGCCGGACCTCGTCGATCGGGTCCGATGCTAATCGAAAAAATATGACCGATCTGGAAAATTACCTTGCTTTCCGCCTCGCGAGCTTATTCGCGATAACGTCTATTGTCGATAGTCGATCATCACGGTTTTTTCCGGATCGAATAAAAACCAAGGTGGCGGTCGAGGCGACGGAAAAACTCCACGTAGGTTGCGCTGGAAAGGCTTGGCGACGAACTCATGGAGGGCGTCCCGCCTGCAAGGTTAAAGTCCGATCCTGTGGAAAAAACGGAAAGGGGGGAATGGATTGCGAGTGGAGGAGGGTGAGCATTCGCACTATTTTCATTGACAAAAAGCGGGGGTCTAGCTTATTAAAAAACACAATTTATAAAAAACGGAAAATCGAGCCAGTTGCAATGTCGAACTCAACCCAACAAAATGCTTTTAATATCGTTTCCGAATGCGGCGTAGAATTTTAAAAATCGCGGTGATTTTTTTCGTGGTTTTAGGCATGGCCTCCGGGTGGGCGTGTTCCGTCCGTCCTCGGCAGGCCTGCAAGATCTCGAAAGAAGCCAATCGCATTCTGCTCGCGGGAATCGCGAAAACCGCTTCGGACTCCTGTCATGTAAAGCCATGCAGTTCGCGGAAGAATCGGACGTTCATACTGCCGGACTCGCAATCCCGTCGATACGAAACAGATCCGCGCTTGGATTATCAGGAACCGGAAATACCGGTCGCCACTTCGGACATTTTCCATAGACAAGCGAACAAGGCTTCATTGAAGTTGCCTTCGTCGTATATCCCGCCGCCCTTGTTTTATTTGCACTGCTCCATTGTCTGTTAAATCCCTCCGTTCGAACATGCCGGGCGGAAAATTGTTTTCCGGAACCGAGCAACCGTTCTTGTTTTCTTCGACTTTCCACGACCGGCGCATAGCTTTTTCCTTCGACAGGGCATAGGCGACGCCGATTAATGCGCAAAAGTGCGCAATATGCATACCAACGAAAAAAGGACAAAATAAATGGACAATGCAATATTTTCGGAAAAGGTTTCCCGGCCTTCCGGGTTCCTGATACGACACCTTTTCTAATTGCCGAAGACTTAGTCGTCGGCCGCTCGGAATTGCTGGCGGACATTGACAAGCAGTAGCCCGAGTTGCTCGGGGACTACCCTGAAAAACTGAACGTGGTGTTCGTCCATGTGGGTCAGGAACAAGTGCTGGCCGGGCGTTTCGGCATCCGGTCCATTCCGGTGCAAGTCTTTTGCGACGCCGACGGCAAGGAAGTGTTCCGTCACGCGGGCTATTTCGCGCAGGCGGAAGTGGACAGACAACTTACGAAAATGGGAGTTCGAAAATGAAAAAGGAAGAAACTAGAAACAAAAACACGAAAGTCGATACGACAGCCAACATCGATACGAATGTGAAAAAGAACGTCGGAAAGGGAAAAAGTCGGCTTCAAGTAACAATCCTGGGCGTTTTTGTCGCATTGGCGATATTAGGGGCCGTACGCGCCCAATTTTCTTCGACATCCGGCGAAACAGTCGCAGGCGAAACAGTCGCTTCTTCGGTTCCATCCGCCCCGGCCAAGACTTCCGGCAAGGCGACCATGATCGATCTGGGGGCCACCGAATGCATCCCCTGCAAGATGATGGCGCCCATCCTGGAAGAATTGAAGAAAGAATACGAGGGAAAGGCCGATATCGTTTTCATCGACGTATGGAAAAACCCCTCCGAAGCCAAGAAATACGGCGTCCGGGCCATTCCCACGCAAATATTCTTCGACGCCGAGGGCAAGGAGGTTCATCGCAATACCGGATTTATGGACAAGAAGCGGATCGTGGAAATCCTGACGCGGATGGGCGTATCCTGAAGCGGCCGGAGTTTCTGGCGAATTACGACTGTTTTCGTATTACGAAATCTTTTCGAAAAGGATTAATTACGGTATGGAACAATTTTTCTTGACGGTAAACGAATGGATGACCGGCGGACTGGCTGTCGCCGCAGTCGGCGCCTTTGCCTGGGGCATGGTAAGCGTGTTGCTCTCCCCTTGCCATCTGGCGTCCATTCCTTTGATAGTGGCCTACGTGGGCGGTCAGGAGAGCGCGATTCACCCTCGCAAGGCGGCCTTGTACGCGGGCGCCTTCTCCGTAGGACTGTTCGTCACCATTGCCGTGGTAGGCATCGTTTGCGCCTTGCTGGGTCGTATGTTGGGAGACGTGGGGACTTGGTGGCAGGTGGTGGTGGGGATCGTGCTGATATGGGTGGCTTTGGGAATGCTCGGCGTGCAGGCCTGCTCCATGTCCGGCTCTCTTCTCTACCGGCTCAATCTGCGCGGCGTTCACGGGGCCTTCGGATTGGGACTGGCCTATGGAGTCCTTTCCGGTTCCTGCACCTTCGGCTTCATCGCGCCGATTCTGGCGATCGTTACAGTCCAACAAAAGATCTTCGCGGGCTCGCTGATGATGTTGCTCTTCGCCTTGGGACACTGCCTGCCCATCGCGGTGGCGGGCAGCT
Organism: uncultured Desulfobacteraceae bacterium; assembly: GCA_964575975.1. Taxonomy (GTDB): domain Bacteria; phylum Desulfobacterota; class Desulfobacteria; order Desulfobacterales; family SKZT01. The sequence continues at coordinate 7,118 of CAZNTU010000210.1, read as the reverse complement.
CCACGGCCATGGTGCGCAAATTGACGGAGAGCCAAGCCTGGCAGGGAGCGGGCATGTGGTTTCGGCGCGGGGCCGGAATGGTGATCGCTCTTTTGGGGATCTACTTCATCGCCGGGCCGTTTGTCGGCGGTGTATGATTTGATCGATAAAACTCGAAGGAAAAAAGTGATCCGGGAGAACCTGAGAAAAACTTTTTGGCAGGTACCGGCGCTGATTGCCATGGCAGGCATGATTGCCGTCGCGATCAACGGATGGCGTTCCGACGGCATTCCTCTCGCGGGCGACTGGTCTGCGGAGACGCGGTTTTCCGATACGGCGGGGGGAAGCATGACGATCGCCTTGGAGGAGGCTCGAAAATTGTTCGAACAGGACGCGGCCGTGTTTCTGGATGCCCGGCCGCCCTACCAGTACGCAGAGGGACATATTCGCGGAGCGCTCAACATGCCCTGGCAGGATGTCGATGCCTATTTCATGGAACTGGCCGAACGCCTTGACGGAGCGATCGCCATCGTTACCTACTGCGACGGTGAAACTTGCGAACTGAGCCACGAACTGGCCCTTTTTTTGACGGACATGGGCTTCGCCGACGCGCGGGTGCTGGTCAACGGCTGGACAGTATGGCAAGAGGCCGGTCTGCCGGCGGAAAGGGGGGAATGAAACGATGCAAAGTGAAGAAAGCAGGGACGAACCCGCTCTCTCGGACGACATTCGCCCGCACGAAGAAAATCCACGTGTCGGAAAAAATCCCCGGTTCGCACGACCGTTCATTTACCATGCGCTTCGTCTGCTGTTGGGTGCCGTTTTCCTGTACGCCAGCTACGACAAGATCCTGCGCCCCCAGGCCTTTGCGAAGGCGGTCTACAACTACCAGATCCTGCCGGATGCCGCAGTCAACCTGACGGCGCTGATTCTGCCCTGGCTGGAATTTCTGCTGGGGCTATGCCTGGTCGCCGGAGTCTGGCTCCCAGGCGCGACCGCGACAAGCACCGGACTGCTGACGGTCTTTATCGGCGTCCTCGTCTTCAACCAAATTCGGCGACTCGACATTCATTGCGGCTGCTTTTCAACGGAATCGACCGACGGCCCCGACGGCATTTGGACAGTGGCACGGGACGCGGCTTTCCTGGCGGTGTCGATTTTCCTGACCGTCACGGTCTTTTCGTCGCGTTCCTCCCCGAATGTAATTTTAAGGCGGATTCAAACGATTTCGCGCCGGTCGAGGAAATAGGCCAAATCCAAAAGGCCAATTTTTTCAATCAAAACCTGGGATGGGCGCTCGAAAATGCGCCCATAAATAAGGAGGCCATACAATGCAAAAGGCACTGACAATAGCAATATTGGGCGTCGTCGGCATGCTGCTGGCACCGGGCTTCGGTTCGGCGGCGGACGCGCCGACGGGAACCCCTTCCGCTTTCCTTTCCGAAAGCGTTTACGAATTCCAGCCCGTTGTCGAAGGCAGCGAGGTGGTTCATGGATTTAAGATCGAAAACCGAGGCGACGCCCCGTTGGAGATCATAGACATAAAATCGGGCTGAGGATGCACTGCCGCGTCGAGCACGCGGCTGATCCCTCCCGGGCGGGAGGGACGAATCGACGTGATATTCAGCACGAAAGGATACGGCGGTAAAAAAGTTCGGGAAAGCGTGAGCATTGTAACCAACGATCCGGAACGGCCCCGGCTTGAAGTCGCCTTGACGGGCCAGGTGGAAACGTTCGCGCAAATCAAGCCCGACCGCGTTTATTTGGCGGGTCCGGCAGGCAAGCCGCTTAGCGCGGAAATCGAAATTGTACCAAGAAAGGATCTACCGTTTGCGATTACACGGATAACTGCCAGAAACGGAAGTTTCATCGCGTTCGAACAAACGGAGCGATGCGCCGACGGAAAAAACCGATGCGTTATCCGGGTGGAAAACACTCGCACCGAAAAAGGCCACTACTCGGATGCTCTCACGGTTCATACCGACAGCAAGACAAAGCCATCTTTTCCAATTTACATTTCGGGAACCATCCAATGAAGAACGAATGAAGACCAAGATAGCAAGATGAGCAAAACAATTATCGGATCGACCGCCGCTCTTCTTTTTTCCATATTCATCGCGATTTTGGCGAACGGACAAACCTACGAACCGGTTTCGAAACTTAACGACGCTGCGCGGGGCGCCATAGGCGTATGTCCCCCGTTTCATCTGCTGTCTCTGGAGGAGAGAACAACTTCGACGGAGACTATCATCAGTCCAAATGGGCCGAAAGCGGCGTCATCGAGGCGGATTGCCTGATGTGCCACCTGATGGACTACGACAACGGCAAACGGAAGGAGCAGATACAGTCGCTCAATTTCCGGTGGTCGGCCGTCGCCGGAGCGGGTTTCGCCAATGTTTCCGGATCGGTGGCGAAAGGGGAAACGCCCGAAGTTTCGTACAATCCCGCCCTGTTCGATGAAAACGGGAAAGTCGCTCTTCCGATGGTAAGGGAAGTTCAAAACAAAAACTGCCTGTTCTGCCATCGCGAAAGCGATTTGAAAAAAGCCGGCGCGTCTTTTCGGGCAAGAACGGATGTTCACATACGGGCAGGGCTTCGTTGCATGGGTTGCCATAAAGCCGCACCGAATTCGTCCGACCCCGAAATCGGCGGAAGGGAAACGCACGAGTTCGCCAAAGGGGATAATCCCGAAGGATTCGGCCGAAAAGATTTGGATAATTCCATGAAGACCTGTCGGGACTGCCATCTTACCGGAGAGATGAACGCGCCGATAATCGAACACCGGGGGCTGCCGCCCTCCCATTTTGAAAAAATCGCCTGCCAGACCTGCCATATTCCGCAACGCCACGTTAAATCGATCATTGTTCAGGATTCAACCGTTTTCAATCCGGGAGCGAGAATTCCGGATTCCAAAAGGATGTGGTCCTTTTACGGACCCGATATCGGACCTTGGAATTCCACGGGAGAATACGCAACCTATCCGGAAGAATTATTCCCGTTATTCTCTTTCCATCCGACGATAGGCCGGTACAAGGGAAAACTTTATCCCATGAATCGGGCATACACCATCTGGATGGGAATCGAGACGGAAGGAAAGGGATGGCTGAACCAAGTTTTCACGAAAGAACTCGTATCGATGTGGAAGCAGCATGCAGCCGAGCCCGATACTGTTTTTCCGAGACTGAAGGAGATCCGCGACGACAACGGCGACGGCTTTCCGGAGGTCAACCGTCTCGAAGAGATTCAGGCGTTGATTGCGGAAGTTACGGAGATGCTGAACAAGAGAAAAAGGCTTTCCGCGAATGAAAAGGTCGTTTTCGTCGATGGCAGCCTGTATACTTCCGACGGTATGACATGGCGGTCCTTTCCCGACCAGGAGCCTCATGAAATCAGCCCTTACGGTTCGGTGTTCAAACTCAGCCACGATATCACGCCCGCTAGAAACGCGCTCGGGGCAGGCGGTTGCAACGACTGCCACGGCTCTGATTCGAATTTCTTTTTCAGGGATGCGATGCTCAAACCCTTCAATCGGGAAGGAAAGCCGATTTATCAAAAGAACGCCGACCTCATGGGGTATTCTCCGTTGGCGCTTCGCTTCATGATTTTTCATCATCGGGTTTTAAAGCCCCTGACATTCTGGTTCGCGATCGGAATAGGGATCGTCGCAATGTTCCTTTACATTGTTCGACTCCCCAGTCTGCGGTCGAATCCGGTCCGAAGGTTTACGACCGTTGAAAGGACAATTTATTTCTCCGCGCTTTTTTTATTCGGAATTCAGATTTTAATCGGGCTGGCGAATTTTTCCGCGATTCCGTTCACTTCGGATACGATAGGGAAGATCAACATAGCCCATCGTTATCTCGGGTATCTTCTTTTTTTTAACTTTCTGGCGGTTTTTGTCGTATGGACGAAAGAAAAGAACGGCGATATAATCCATAAAACAATCTCGGCGGCTTTCTTGCTCGCGATTATCCCGATTCCGATCGTCTGCATTATGTTGGGAAACGAAGACACGAACTTCGGATTGATCGCCAACGGACTGATGCACGACGCCGCGTTTATCGCAAGCATCGTCCTGACAGCTGGAATTTTTCGGATTTGGAAAAAAAGGCCAGAATTCATTCACTCGTGAAAGGAAAAAACATCGTGGATTTATCGGAAAACGAAATCAAAGCCATCGTCAAGGAAAAATACGGCAAGGTCGCCCAGGGCGCGGGATGCGGAGACAGTTGCTGCTGCGGCGGTTCTCCGGTACTGTCGCCGATCGGGGACATCGGGAGGAAACTCGGTTATTCCACCGAAGACCTCGCGTTTGGAAAAGGCGAGGCGAACTTGGGGTTGGGATGCGGGAACCCTGTGTCGGCCGCAGAGATACAACTGGGCGAAAATATTGTCGATTTGGGTTGCGGCGCGGGTTTCGACGCTTTTCTGGCGGCAAGGAAGGTCGGTCCCGAGGGGCGTGTGGTTGGCGTGGACATGACCTCCGAAATGATCGAAAAGGCGAAAACGAACGCGGAAAAGTTCGCCGTCGCAAACGTCGAGTTCCGGCAGGGGGAGATCGAACGCCTCCCGGTCCCCGACAACTGGGCCGACCTGGTCCTCTCCAACTGCGTCGTCAATCTCTCCCCGTCCAAGGAATCGGTCTTCCGGGAAATCTTCAGAGTTCTCGGACCTGATGGTAGAATCTGCATTTCGGACGTCCTTCGGTCGCGTCCGATTCCCGACGAATTGAAAAACGATCCGGCCGCCTATTCCGGGTGAGTCTCGGGCGCGATTTCACCCGATGAGGTGAAAACGATTCTTTCGAATTTGGGTTTCCAAAATATCTCGATCACGCGTAAACCCCGGAGCCGCGAGATCGTTCAAAGTTGGAATATCGGCAAGGGAACCGAAGACATAGTCTTTTCCGCCTATATAAAGGCCTTCAAGCCGCGATAGGCGTTAGAAGCCAGGCGGGACTACGTATTCTCAAGACCCCGCGCCGGAAAGCGGGCCGAAAGATGGAAAGGAACCTCCGAACACGTCGAATCGCCGGACTTCCTGTAGATCGTATTTGAAGTTGCAGACCTCATTGCAGGATAAAAATTGTTCGGATTATAGTCCGACGGTTTCGCCAGTGTTCCCGACTTCGCTATTTGTTAGGGGAAAGCCAGGCGAAGGGCCCTTTTCTGGATCTTTCCCGGGATTTCCCATTGGGCGCGTTTCTCGCGTTCATCGATTGCGGACGTTTGGAACACGCATTTTTCCTTGTCCCCTGCGAAACCGCGGGAGCGTCGTAGTCGAAGTCGGAAAGCTTGCGCTGTTCGACCGTTGCGCCGACGGCTTTGTTGATGGCCTTGACCATTCGCGCGTCGTCACCGGTGATCAAAGTGAATGCTTCTCCGTCGCGCTCGGCGCGTCCCGTGCGGCCGACACGGTGAATGTAGGCTTCGGGGGTGGCGGGGACGTCGTAATTGATGACATGGGAAACGTTGGATATGTCAATGCCTCGCGAGGCGACATCCGTTGCCACGAGGATCTGGAATTTTCCGGAGCGGAAGCTTTCCAAGGCTTCCTGGCGCCGTCCTTGTGACAGATTGCCCTGCAAGGATGTGGAACGATAGCCCGCTTTGACCAGTTTTTCGCCCAGGCTTTTGGCGCGCGATTTGGTTCGGGTAAACACCAGGACCGAACGGGCGCGGGCGGAATTCAGAAGTTTTATCAACAGCGCCGTCTTCAAATGAGGGGCCACCGGGAACAATGCATGGCTGACCGTATCGGCGGGCGCCGCAGCCCCGATACGAACCGTAACCGGGTTTTGAAGGATTTCGCCGGCCAGGCGCCTGATATCTTCGGGCATGGTGGCCGAAAAGAGCAGCGTCTGGCGATTTTCTCTGGGCAGACGGGCTATAATGCGACGAATGTCCGGCAAAAAGCCCATGTCGAACATTTGATCGGCTTCGTCCAGCACCAGCATTTCTATACGGGAAAGATCGAGGGTTCCTCGGTTGACATGGTCGAGCAGGCGGCCGGGACAACCCGCGACGATATCCGCCCTTTTGAGCGCTCGGATTTGGGGAGCGATTCCCACTCCGCCATACACGGCTGTGCTTTGCAAACGGGTTTGGCGCCCCAGGGTCTTGAACGCCCCGTGCGTCTGTTCGGCCAATTCGCGCGTGGGCGCTACGACCAGGGCGCGGATTCGACCCCGTTGACCGTTTAATAGCCGGTTGAGTATGGGCAACACGAAGGCCGCCGTTTTGCCCGTGCCGGTCTGGGCAAGCCCCATTACGTCGCGACCCTTCATGACTTGAGGAATGGCTTTTGCCTGAATAGGGGTGGGGGCGGCATATCCCGCAGCCTTTATACCTTCGACGACTGTCGGGTCAAACGAAAAATTATCGAAATTCATATAAATCAAATTCCTTGATAGAGATCAATTCCATTGATCCCTGTTTACGTGTACATGGGTTTGTCGTCCCCATGCCACCGCGCCGGAACAAATCCGCGCTTGATAATCGGACCCCGGAACGATTCCGGAGTATTGTCTTTTCTTTTTTTGTTGTTCTGGAAATTTCGCGGGCGAGCTTTGGGCATCCAAGTTTTTCCGCCTGGACGCCCAAAATTACAGCGGAATTGCAAGAGCGTTATTTTACGGTGACATTGGCGGCAGCGGGGCCTTTTTTGCCTTGCTCGATGTCAAAGCTGACTCGGTCGCCTTCGCTCAGGCTTTTAAAACCGTGCGCGTTTATCGCCGAATGATGAACAAACACATCCGGTCCGTTTTCCTGCTCGATGAAGCCGAAACCTTTTTGGTCGTTGAACCACTTAACGGTGCCATTGGCCATGATATAAACATCCTCCTTTCCTAAAATTCAATTCAAAACTTTAACTGGAGGATGCGCGCTTCGTGCAGAATGGTTCCTTCAGAAAAAAATCGCCCCTCGGATTCAATGATGCCGGGGACCGTGTTGAATGCAGACATAATACACCAATTCGCGCCGAAAGCAAGAGATTTGTTCGGATAAATAAAAAGTCGAGAACAGATGCCGGTCCATTCTCCGCGGCGATACCTCACGCAGCAATTCTAATTTTGCACAATCATTCGGATTATATCCAACGGGAAATGGAAATCGGGATAAATTTCCTGGAAAAAACAA
>CAZNTU010000209.1:0-9832 GCA_964575975.1 uncultured Desulfobacteraceae bacterium | reverse complement strand
TTCGGTTTGATTGAACGCTTTATCTGCGGTTTCATGCCAAAGCGGCGCCCCTAACAGCTAACAGCCAACGGCTAACCGCTAACCGCACAGGTGGAAATCGTTCGGCCTGATACATAAAAGGAGACATCGAAATGCCCAAGACATTTTTCATAGATACGTCATGCTGCACCGCTTGCCGGGGTTGTCAACTGGCCTGCAAGGAGTGGAAGGAACTTCCGGCGAATAAAACCAAACAGCACGGGTCGCACCAGAATCCGCCCGATCTTAATCCCAACAACTACAAGGTGGTGCGTTTCAGCGAACATTTGGAGGGAGACAAGATCCGTTGGTACTTTTTCCCGGATCAGTGCAGACATTGCATCGATCCGCCATGTGTCTTCATGGGCGGCGATTTGGTGGAGGGGGCCATGATTCATGACGAGAAAACCGGGGCCGTGATCTACACGGACAAGACTGCGCAGATATACGAAGACGATTTCGGAGAAATCAGCCAGGCCTGCCCGTACGACATTCCTCGCCGAGACCCGGAAACGGGTGTGATCGGCAAATGCGACATGTGCCATGATCGGATTGCCCGAGGCATGCTGCCGGCATGCGTGAAGGTCTGCCCCACCGGTGCCATGAACTTCGGCGAGCGCGAGCAGATGTTGGACCTCGCCCGACGGCGCCTGACCCTGGCGAAGAAAGATTACCCGAAAGCCATGCTGGCGGACCCGGACGACGTGAACGTGATTTACCTGCTCCCGGACGATCCCATGAAGGTGTGGGAGAACAGCATCGCCAAGTTCAAGCATGAACTTGATCGCAAGACCTTTTTTGCCAAATTGGGCGCGTCGTTGCGCAAAGGATTGTTGCCGCTGATCAATCTGTAGAACCCGTTTATAGGATTTTCAATGATTAACCAAGAAACAACAAAAGGCCAGGTGGTCGCAAGGCCGTTCGAGGAGGCGGCAGAATGGACGTTGGCTCGTCGTCCTGCCTTGGAAAGCGTAGTCAGGCCTTTTTTGCCGGTTCTGATCCGTCGGGCGACCGTTATAGAAACATTGATCGATCAAGCGTTCGCCACCGAAATATCCTCCGACGAAGAGGGGCGCTCCGCCGGCATGGCATGGTTGAGCGACCATGGCGTCGATAATTGGGAGGCGCTTGTAAAATTGGCCGTGCGCGATCTCTTGCCCGAGCTTGGCCGCTCGTTCCCGGATTTGGATTCGGATTTTGCCGTCATCGCAAAAAGAATGGAACGTAGCAACGATTTGTCGGGCAACTTGGCAAGGGCTTGGCTGAAAGGCGACCATCCGGATTTCGAAACAGAAGCGAAACGGGTCGCTGCATCGACCGATGCCTTGGGCTTTGCAATCAACTGGGGAATTTCGGCGGTGCTAGGCGCGGTCCGGAGGCTGTGGGTCGAAGCGGGCTTGAAGCTGACCGGAACGACCGGCAATTGCCCCTTTTGCGGCAGCCTGCCCGCCGTCGCGTTCCTTGCCAGGCCGCAGGGGGCGACGACCGAATTCCTGACCGGCGGGGGAGGGCAAAAATATCTGCATTGCGACTTGTGCGGACACCAATGGCGCTTTCCGCGAAATCGCTGCCCGGTCTGCGAGACCGACGACAATAGGCAGTTGGTCTATTTTATGGAAAATGACGAGGCCGGCGAGCGCATCGACGCCTGCCGGAAGTGCGGCCGTTACCTGCTTTGCGTCGATCTGCGGGAAAGGGAGGGAGCCCCGCCTATGGACATGGCGGCGGTAGGAATGGTCCACCTGGACGTGATAGCGCAGGAAAAGGGATTCCTGCCGACGGTATGGGCTCTTTGGAACCGGATTTCCTGAACTGTGGCGGTTAGCTGTTAGCGATTAGCTTTTAGCGGGGGAGGCTATGGTTATCCGTGCAAAAGTAAACAAATTCGGAAAGATAAAAAGCTTTTATTTGCGGTTTTATGCAAAGCGGCACCGCTAACGGCTGGGGTGATGAAAATTGGTGTCGGAAACATGAAGAAAATTCCGCTTGTTTTTGTTCCGCCAAAATTCCTCGGCTTCGTCGGCGGAGAAGGCAGGGCGAAAAGCGGAGGCTCCGACCCGCCCGCCCTACGACCGAGCCGCGACGCCGTCGAAGCTTTGCGGAACAAAACCAAGATGAGTTTCCAATATCGAAAACGCGATATTTTCATCACCCCAGCTAACGGCTAACAGCTAACCGCTTCTTTTTCAACAGATTCTCGGTAGTTGCTCCCCGGTCAGCATATCCACGATCCTCGACCCGCCGATTCTCGTGGTCATGAACACCTTCCCCGGATGTTCTTCCACGACTTCCCCGATGAATTGGGCGTTCTTTCCGAATTCGTTCTCCCGGACCGCCGCGAGCACCTTGTCGGCGTCCTCGGGCGAGACGAAAGCCAGAAGCTTGCCCTCGTTGGCGACGTATAGCGGATCGAATCCCAGCAGTTCGCAAATCCCGGCCACGTCGGGCCTTACCGGGATTTTGTCCTCGCGGAGCCGGATTCCCACCTTGGATTGAAGCGCGATTTCGTTCAAGGTCGATCCGACGCCGCCTCGGGTGGGGTCCCGAAGAACGTGAATATTTTTCGAAACCGAGAGCATTTCCTGGACCATGCGGTTCAGCGGCGCGGAATCGCTTTTCAAATCGGAATCGAAGGAAAAGCCTTCCCGTCGGGACAGGATGGTCATGCCGTGATCGGCGATGGTCCCGCTGACCAGGATTTTGTCTCCGGGGCGGGCGTTCGAACCCGAGACGTTTACTCCGGGGGGGATTATGCCGACGCCGGAGGTGTTGACGAATATCTTGTCCGCCGCGCCCCTGGGCACCACCTTGGTATCTCCCGTGACAATTTTGACTCCCGCTTTTTTAGCGGCCTTGCTCATTTCGGACAAAATTTTCTCCAGGTCGGCCGCGGGGAAGCCTTCCTCGATAATCAAACCCACGCTCAAGTAGAGCGGTTCGGCGCCGCACATGGAGATGTCGTTTACCGTCCCGTTGACTGCAAGATCGCCGATGCAACCTCCCGGAAAGAAGATCGGGTCCACCACGTACGTGTCCGTCGAAAAAGCGAACCGGACGCCTCCCTCCTCGAAGACGGCGCCGTCGTCCATTTTCGCCAGAATTTCGTTGTCGAACGCAGGAACCAACGTTTCCGAAACGAGCCGGTGGGAGATTTTCCCTCCGCTTCCATGATCCAGCAGAATCTTGTCCGATTTCAAAAAGCCTCCAAATTTTCGATTTTCCATCGTCAATCGTCGTTGTGGTATCGGTAGTACGCGGCGCAAGTGCCTTCGCTGGAAACCATGCATGGACCCACAGGAGAGGCGGGAGAGCAGGCTTTCTTGTAAAGAGCGCACTCCGGCGGAGCAAGAACGCCTTTGAGCACGTCGCCGCAGGCGCATCCTTTGGGGTCCGGCGACTTTTCCGTACTTAAGGCGAATACTTTGGTCGCGTCGAAAATGCCGAATTCGTCCCGGATTCGCAGGCCGCTGTTCTTGATTGTCCCGATTCCCCTCCAGTCGGCGTCGGTTGTTTCGAAAACCAAGTTCATCAAATCTATCGCCTTTTTGTTGCCGCCGTCGGTAACGGCTCTCGGGTACGCGTTTTCCAGCGCCGGCCTGGCCGATTCGATCTGATTCACGAGCGCCTCGATGCCCCGCAGGATATCCACCGGCTCGAAGCCCGCGACCGCGGAAGGGATTTTGTATTTTTCGAAAACGGGACGGTAAGCGCGTACGCCGATGATTACGGATACGTGTCCCGGAAGGATAAAACCGTCGATGTTGACATCCTCGGATTCCAAGAGGGCGGCAAGGGCAGGAGGGACAAGTTTGTGGGCGCAATAGACGAAGTAGTTGCCGAGGCCTTCCTGGCGGGCGGCGAAAATGGACGCGGCGACGGTCGGAGCCGTGGTTTCGAATCCCACCCCTAAAAAAACGACTTTTTTATCCGGATTTTTCCTGGCAAGGTCGATGGCGTCGGACGTGGAATAGACCATGCGGACGTCCTTTCCCGATGCCCTTTCCTTTTGCAGCGACGATTTCGCGCCGGGCACGCGCATCAGGTCCCCGAACGTGGCGACAACGACGTTTTCCTGTTTGGACAAGGCTACGAAGGCGTCGATTTCCCATTGGGCGGTAACGCAAACCGGGCATCCAGGGCCGGAAAGCAAAACGATATGGGGCGGTATCACTTGCCGGATTCCGCTTCTGAAAATAGACATGGTGTGGGTCCCGCAAACCTCCATGAGCCGGATCGACTTTTTGCTTTCGTTCTTGATTCTCCGGATCAGTTCCTTCGCGATTACCGGGTCTCTGTATTCTTCCGCATGCTTGATGGCCATCGATTCACCTTGTTGCGCTTCGAAAAAATTTCCATTCGAGTTTGCGTCGAAAGCGCGGCCCTTCGAAAGTAACCAGACCATCCCGGTCTGGCCCCCTCGAAGGCAACCGCGACCGTCCTGGTCCGGCGCGCCGGGATTCGCGACAATGTTTCGACCCGCACGGCCTCGGACCAGAGCTGGATGCTCTGGTTGCCTTCGAGGGCTTCGGCGCTCGGGGACTTTTCGCGGAGGCTACGCTACTCTCGCTGCGGCGGATACCGCTTGTCCGAGCGCGATTCCCCCGTCGTTGCAGGGCGCCGTTCGTTGCGTAAGCACATGGAACCCGGATTTGCCGAGCGCCTCTACCAGTCCGGTCAGAAGGAGATTGTTCTGGAACGACCCTCCGCTCAATGCCACGGTATCGATCCCCGAATCGGCCCGGATTTCTTCGCATAGCAGCGAAAACATCCGCACCAGAGTCCGATGGAATTTTCCGGAAATTCTTGCCGTCCCCAATCCGTTTTCCAAGTCCGTCGCCACACCTCTTACAATAGACGCAACCGAAACAATCCGGCAATCCCCGGAGGTCCATTCGAAATCGTAATGTTCCTCCGTGGGCCATTCGGCCGCCGTTTCCAACTCCATCGCCGCCTGGCCCTCGAAAGCGACCTTGTCCCTTATCCCAACCATGGCGGCCACGCCGTCGAAAAGCCGTCCCATGCTGGATGTCGCGGGCGAGTTGAGTTTTCTTTCGATCATTTGGACGAATATCCTGGCTTTGCTCTTGTCTGTTTTTTGGATGAACGGGATATCCAGATTTTCGAAATCGTTGCCGAACGCGTGGAAAAGATAGGACAGCGCCATTCTATACGGCTCCTTTATGGCTGCTGCGGCGCCCGGCATGGCCACGTAGTCTAGGCGGGCCGCCCTTCCAAACTTTGTCCGGTCCGCGATCAGGACCTCCCCGCCCCAGACCGCCCCGTCGATGCCGCACCCGGTCCCGTCGAAAGCAAGGCCGATCACGGGGCCGTCGATCCGGTTTTCCGCCAGGCACGAGACGATGTGGGCATGATGGTGCTGCACTTGGATTACCGGAAGCTCGCTCTGTTCCAAGGCGTACCTCGTGCTCAAATAGTCCGGGTGCATGTCGCACGCTATCAGCTCAGGCTCGATGTCCAGAATCCTTTTCATGTGGCCGATGGTCGTCTTGAAGAAATCCAGGGCCGACTGGTTTTCCAAGTCGCCGATATGCTGGCTTAGAAAGGCCTTGTCCTCCTTGGCAAGACAAACGGTGTTCTTCAGCTCGGCGCCGCAGGCCAGGACTTGCGGATATTTTCTTCCCAAAAATATCGGCACGGGAACGTATCCCCTGGAGCGCCGTATCATTCGGGTTTCCCAGGCCATGCGCCTCGCGATGGAATCGTCGCTCCGCAAGCATATGTCCCGGTCGTGGGCCAGGAAAAAGTCCGCGATGCCCGAGAGTCGCTCGAAAGCCTCGTCGTTGTCGATGCAGATGGGTTCTTCCGAAACGTTTCCGCTTGTCATCACCAATGGCGCGTCCGTTTCCGCCAATAGAAGAAAGTGAAGCGGGGTGTAGGGAAGCATGACCCCGAAATTGCCGTTTCCGGGAGCCACATGGACGGAAATGTCGTTGGACGTTTTCTTTTCCAGAATGACGATAGGCCTGCGGGGATTTTTCAGGAGCGCTTCGTCCTCGTCGGTCAAGCGGGCGAAAGCGCGTATCCCGTCGATGTTCGGGACCATGATCGCCAAGGGTTTTTCCTCCCGGTGCTTCCGGCGCCGAAGCGTCCGCAAAGCCTCGTCGTTTCGGGCGTCGGCCGCCAAGTGAAAACCCCCTATACCTTTTACCGCCACAATATGGCCGGACAGGATGAGCCGGGCCGTTTCCCTTATGGGATCGTCGCACGGAATCTTTACGCCCCTGCTGTCGAACAGCGCCACTTGCGGACCGCATTCGGGACAGGCGTTAGGTTGGGCGTGAAAACGCCGGTCGCCGGGATCGTCGTATTCCTCCTGGCAGCGAGAACACATCTTGAAACGCTTCATGGACGTCTTAGGGCGGTCGTAGGGAATGTCCTCTATGATGGTGTACCTGGGGCCGCAATTGGTGCAGTTCACGAACGGGTATCGGTACCGCCGGTCGCACGGATCGAACAGCTCCCGCAGACAGTCGCCGCAAACGCACATGTCGGGCGAAATCAGGGTCGATCTGGTTTCGTTCCGTCGACTCTCGGTTATGGAAAAATCGAGGAACCCTTTCCAGGTTTCATCGGCGACCTCGATATTCGTGATTTGAGCCAACGGCGGGGGGTTTTTTTCCAAGTCGGTCAAGAAGGATTCGATTTCGGCTTCGGAGCCTTCCAGCCGGATAACGACCCCCGAAGACGTGTTCGCCACATCTCCCTTGAGTTTTCGACGGTTTGCCAGCTGATAGACGAACGGTCTAAATCCCACACCCTGCACAATGCCGTTTACGTCGATTCTTCGGGTTGCGCGGTTTTCCTCCATGACAAACCCCCGCCGCCGTATCATTCGGGGTCGTCCAGAAGCGATGCGGCTTCCCGGAGGATTTTCAGGGATTCCCGGGCGGCCTCCTCGTCTATCTTGTGAATGGCGAATCCGGCGTGGACGATCACCCAGTCTCCGACAGCGGGGTTTTCCAGCAACAGAAGACTGGCTTCCCTCTGCACGCCGTCAACGTCGATTACCGCCATTTGGTCGTCAATCTTCACAATCTTGGAAGGGATGGCAAGGCACATCGTTTACGACTCCTTTAATATAATGAACTCCCAAACGGTTCAGTTCCGCCAGAACCAAGTCGATCACCGGCTCCATTTGAGCCTTGATCTCGGGCGTCAGCTTGTCCTGCACCGATTGGATGTCTTTGGGCTCCACGCCGATGATGACGGTTTCCGGGACGTTTCCCAGGGCTTGGCACAGGGTGAGGGTTTCCAGAAAGTCCACTTGATGGAGGGAGTTTTTAGCGCGAATTCTTTGGGGGATTTCGTCGCCCTCCAGTCGGTAGACCGTGCCGGGTTCTCCCCTGTTCTTGATTGCGTCCACGACGATCAGGCGGTCGGCCTCCGAGACGGTCCCCAAGAGGTTCAATCCCAGAACGTTGCCGTCCACCAAAGAAACGTTTTCGGGAAACCGGTAATTGCGTTGCATCTTCAAAACCACTTTGACCCCGAACCCTTCGTCGGCCAGCAGAATGTTGCCCAGGCCCAGCACTGTAATCCTTTTATCGTCCATTCCTTTTTTCCGTCCTTCGATCTCCGCATCGAGCTTGTCCGGTCAACCCCGGATTGATTGAAAGTGACCCAATATAACATCTAACCGACGGCTCTTCAAGAAACGGATACCGCCATATAGCGGCCTGTCAGGGGGATATCGGTTTTTTTTACACATTTTCGGTTTCTTTTCCATCTTGAAAAAAGCATCGACAGGAGCGCGGTAAAAGGGGCTGTAAAATATTTTTTGTAAGAATCGTATGCTTAATTATTTCAATATCTTGCGAACTTGGGGGGGCGAATGGGCTGGTACGCAAGTTGCCTTAGTCCAAAGACGTTGAAAAAGCCGACCTCGGTATTCGTACCAGGCGAATCTTGGAAATAGCGAATTGGAGAAAAGGGGTTGAAACTCGAATGCGGGTTAAAAATAAAAACATCTTTAAAACCGTTCATACATTTTTTAACCAATCGCAAAACAATTCACAATTTTAACCAGTCACAAAACAATTCACAAAAAGGAGCAATGCGGTGGAAAAGGTACTGAAGTCGCAATGGTTTCTATTTGGCGCGGCGCTTTTGTTGGGCGCCATAATCATGAGTCTGCCAAGGCCGGTGGGGACCCAATTCACCATCGTCGGCGATCCGGCCAAGGCGCTGGTAAAGAGCGTGGGGAATTATTTTACGGTTGTCGAGCCGAAATTGAAGACGGCGGAGACGAAGACGTATGACGTGAAGATAAAAGCGAAGGAGATGATCGAATCCCCGGCCGATTATCTGGAAAAGGCCGCCGACGCCTCGGGGATGAAAAACGTCGAAGTCAAGTACAAGGACGGGCTTTCGCCCCAGGCCATGAGGTTTCTGGCCATTTTGGCGGTGTTGATCGTCTTGTTCGTGACGGAGCCGATCCCCTTGGAGATAACCGCGATCTTGATCGGCGTATCCCTGGTCGTCTTCGGCATCACCGACGTCAAGGAGGCTTGGGCGCCCTACATGCATCCGGTCGTGGTGTTCATCATGTGTTGTCTCATATTCGCCATTGCGGTGGAAAAGGCGGGCTTGACCAAGCGATTGGGATATTTCATCGTCAGCAAGGCGGGGGACAGCGTTGTTCGGTTCACCTTCATCATATGCGTCGGGTTGGGTCTGGCGTCGGCTTTCATGCACGACGCGGCCGCCTGCGCCATAGGGATCGTCACCATGGTTCCTTTGATGAAGGCGTCGGGAATCGAACCCCATTCGAACACGGCCAAGTTCATGATGCTTTCTCTTCCGTTCGCATGCTCGTCCGGAGGCATGGGGTCGCTGATCGGAGGCGGCCGATGCATGGTTTCCGCAGCGTTCCTGAAGGAATTCACGGGCCTTGAAATCACGTTTTTCGACTGGATCAAGTTCTGCATGCCCGCCGCGATGCTGACCGTGCCGGTGGCCGTGTTGGTGGTCTATTTCGTTTTTCGTCCGGACAAAAGCATCAAGCTGCCCGCCTTCGAAAAAAAAATCCAGCCGTGGACTTCTTTGGAGAAAAAGACGCTGGCGATTATAGGTTTGCTGTTCTTGTCGTGGTTGACGAAAAGTTTCCACGGGCTCGACTATTCTATCACGGGAATGATTGGAGTGGCGGTCCTGGTCTTTACCGGCGTTCTTAAATGGGACGACATTCACCAGAACTTGGAATGGGGCACCGCGTTGTTTATTTTCGGCGGCGGCCTTTCCCTGGGTTTGGGCATGGCCAATACCGGGGCGGCGGATTATTTCGCCTATCTTTTCTTTCCTCTTATCCAAGGCAAAGGGTGGCTTCTTCTGTTCGTGGGAGTGGCGGTTTTCGGCGCGTTGGTCACTAACGCCATGGCCAACGTCGCGGCGGCCGCACTGGTGCTTCCCATCGTAATCCCCATGGCGCAACTGGAGGGAATCGATCCCCGTATCCTCGCGTTGTGCATGGGCATGGGCACTTCGTTCGCGCTGCTTCTGGTAATCGGATGTCCCCCCAACGCGATCTCGTACAGCTACCGCTACTTCAAGTCGTCCGACCTCACAAAGGCGGGCGCGGTCGCGACCCCGATCCTGATTACAGTGCTGGTCCTGGTAGCGGCCGTATGGTGGAGAATTTTAGGCCTTGTTTAATTCGACATTGTAAACTTAACGGGTAACATGCCGAATTTATCGACCCGTGCGATTGGAGGGCGGTGCAATTCCCCCCTTGAGGGGGGCTAGGGGGGTGTCTGTGTGGCATGTTCGATCCATTGTTCACCGGAAACAACACCCC